>NZ_CP139972.1:8073556-8421768 GCF_034424315.1 Chitinophaga sancti | reverse complement strand
GGACAAGGACAGGAACAATATAAAAGCGTATTAGAGGAAATTGAAAACAAACACCTCGACACCATCCGAACCCTCTTCCCTATCACTGCGCAGAGCAGCATTATCTCCCAGGTAAAAAAGCGCGTAAACGTGCTGGAAACACTGTGCGACGGCATCTTCCAGGTCGGTGAACTCAGCGCAAGATCGTTGGATAAAATCATGAGCTTCGGTGAACTGGTATCTTCTTACCTGCTCGCTGAAAAACTCAAAGTCAGCGGCCTTTCTGCCGCATGGAAAGATAGCCGCGAACTGATCGTAACCGATGGTAACTATGGCAACGCAGCCGTCAACTTCCTCGCTACCAATCACCAGACTAACCAATACTTTCAGCAGGAAAGCGCTACCTACGTGGTGCTCCCGGGCTTCGTAGCCGCGACTGCCGATGGCGAGACCACTACCCTGGGCAGAGGTGGTTCCGACTATACCGCTGCTATCATTGCAGCAGCCCTCAACGCCGACGTACTCGATATATGGACCGATGTAAGCGGTATGATGACCGCCGATCCACGCCTCGTGTCACAGGCTATTCCAATCCCTCACATCAGCTATGCAGAGGCCATGGAACTGTCTCACTTCGGTGCTAAAGTAATCTACCCGCCTACCATTCAACCGGTAATGGATAAGAAGATACCTATCTGGATCAAGAACACTTTTGCACCGGATGATTATGGTACCCTGATCCATACCCCCGATGGCAATGGCCGCAATTATCCTGTAACCGGTATCAGTGGCATCCAGAAAATCGCCCTGCTTACCCTCGAAGGTAGCGGCATGGTGGGGATCCCGGGCTTCTCCAAACGCCTGTTCGAAGCCCTGCTCCAGGAAAAGATCAACGTGATCCTCATCACCCAGAGCTCTTCCGAACACTCCATCACCGTTGGTATCCATGAAGCAGATATGCTGAAATCCAAACAGGCGGTAGACAGCGAATTTGCACAGGAAATACAGGAAAAACGCATACAGCCACTGGTCGTGGAAAGAGATATGAGCATCGTGGCAGTGGTAGGTGATAAAATGAAGAATCACCACGGTACCAGCGGCAAACTCTTTGCTGCCCTGGGTCGCAACGGTGTTAACATCCGCGCTATCGCACAGGGTTCTACTGAAAAGAACATCTCTGTGGTGATCAATAAAAACGATGTTAAGAAAGCACTGAACGTTATCCACGAAGCATTCTTCGAAACCCCGCTGAAACAGGTGAACGTATTCATCGCCGGTGTGGGCAACGTAGGCGGCAAACTGCTGGAACAACTGAACCAGCAGCACAACTTCCTCATGAGTGAGCTGGGGCTGCATGTTCGTGTAGCCGGTATCGCGAGCAGCAAAAAAATGGCATTCGGCCACACTTCCATCAACCTGCCAGAGTGGCGCCAGTTGCTGGAAAACGGCGAAGCCTCCGATATCAAAACCTTTGCGCAAAAGATCAAAACCCTCAACCTGCGCAACAGCGTATTCGTCGATAACACTGCCAGTCCTGAAGTAGCAGCGATCTACGGCGAGTTCCTGCAACATGGTATCTCTGTCGTAACCTGTAACAAAATCGCTTGTTCTTCTGACTACAATTACTATAAAAGCCTGAAAGATACTGCCCGTAAGTTCAACGCTTCTTTCCTTTTCGAAACCAACGTAGGCGCAGGTTTGCCGGTGATCAACACCCTCAATGACCTGATCCGCAGCGGTGACAAGGTAAACAGCATCGAAGCGGTACTGAGCGGTAGCCTGAACTTCGTGTTCAACAACTTTGTAGACGGTGCCAGCTTCCGTGAAGTGGTGAAAGCCGCACAGGATGAAGGCTATACCGAACCAGATCCACGCATCGATCTGAGTGGTGTGGACGTAATGCGCAAGATCCTGATCCTGGCCCGTGAAAGTGGCGCCAGGATGGAACTCGAAGACATCACCAACCATTCCTTCCTGCCTGCAGAAGCATTGAATGCAGCATCCGTAGCTGATTTCTACGAGCAACTGGATGTGCACGCAGCTCACTTCAAAGGCCTGTACGAAGCTGCTAACAAAGAAGGTAAACGCCTGAAATTCGTGGCCCGCTATGAAAATGGCAAAGCCTCCGTAGGCCTGCAATCCGTAGCGCCGGATCATCCTTTCTACAACCTGCTTGGAAAAGATAACATTGTGCTCTATACCACTAACCGCTATGCTGACCAGCCACTCATCGTAAAAGGTGCAGGTGCCGGCGCAGATGTAACCGCTTCTGGTATCTTCGCAGATATTATCCGTTCTGCCAGATAATGTTTATCTTAAATGTTCAATCACAAAGCAAAGACCGATGGAAAATGATTGTATAAAAGTATTTGCCCCCGCAACGGTAGCCAATGTAGCCTGTGGCTTTGATGTGATCGGGTTGGCCATGGAGGCTCCCGGCGATGAGTTCATCATGCGCAGGAGCAGTAAACCGGGCGTGACGATCACCAAAGTACATGGTGCAAATCTGTCTACAGATCCTGCACAGAATGTATGCGGTGTGGCAATACAGGCATTGTTGCAAAAGCTGGGAAATCCGGACGCAGGTATAGAGCTGGAATTATTTAAGAATATCACACCAGGCAGTGGCATTGGCTCCAGTGCCGCCAGTAGCGCAGGTGCCGTAGTAGGTGCCAACCACCTGCTGGGTGAACCTTTCACCCGCAAGCAACTCGTACGCTTTGCTATGGAAGGGGAAAGACTGGCCAGTGGTGCCGCTCACGCAGACAACGTAGCCCCCGCCATCCTGGGTGGCTTCACACTCGTAAGAAGTTATAAACCGCTTGATATTACAAGCCTCCATACACCGGGCGAACTGTGGGTGACCGTTATCCATCCACAGATCGAAGTGAAAACTTCCGATGCCCGCGAGATCCTGAAACAAAAAGTGCTCATGACAGATGCCATCCGCCAGTGGGGCAACGTCGGTGCACTCGTAGCAGGTCTCTACCAGGAAAACTATGAACTCATCAGCCGTGCACTGGAAGATGTGATTGTAGAACCCGTGCGTGCCATCCTCATCCCCGCATTCTACGAACTGAAAGTAAAATGTAAGGAAGCAGGTGCCCTCGGTGGTGGGATCTCTGGCTCCGGTCCGTCTGTATTTATGCTGAGCAAAGGCGAAGCCAATGCCCGCAATGTGGCAGAGATGATGAATACCGTATATGCACCTTTGGGCGTGGACTATAAGATCCATGTATCGAAGATCAATACGGAAGGTGTGAAAATATCAAAAGTGTAAAATGAAATACTTTAGTTTACAAAATAAAGAACATATAGTTTCGTTCGAAGATGCAGTAGTAGCTGGCCTTGCGCCGGACAAGGGATTATATTTCCCGGAGCAGGTTCCTGCATTCGACAAAAACTTTCTCGACAATATCAGCGAAAAAAGTGAAGTGGAAATCGGCTATGCCGCCATCAAACCTTTCGTAGGCGAAGAGATTCCTGATGATGTACTGCGTAAGATCATTGCCGATACACTCAGCTTTCCCTTCCCTGTTGCACCCGTGCACGATAATATCTACTCCCTTGAACTCTGGCATGGTCCAACCCTCGCCTTCAAGGACGTAGGCGCCCGCTTCATGGCCGGCTGCCTTGGTTACTTCCGCAGGAACGATACCCGCCCGGTAACGGTGCTGGTAGCCACCTCCGGCGATACAGGCGGCGCTGTGGCCAACGGCTTCTACGACGTACCGGGTGTAAAAGTGGTGATCCTCTACCCAAGTGGTAAAGTGAGCACCCTGCAGGAAAAACAACTGACCACCCTGGGTAAGAACATCACTGCCCTGGAAATAGCCGGAACCTTCGATGACTGTCAGCGTATGGTGAAAACTGCTTTCCTCGATGCAGAACTGCAGGCACACAGCCTGCTCACCAGCGCCAACTCTATCAACGTAGCCCGCTGGCTGCCACAGATGTTCTACTACCTGCTGGCATATAAACAACTGCAAAAAGAAGTTGTCTTCTCCGTACCGAGCGGCAACTTTGGAAATATCTGCGCCGGCATGATGGCCGCTGCAATGGGCTTGCCCGTAAAGCATTTCGTAGCCAGCACCAACGTGAATGATACCGTGCCCCGTTTCATGGAAAATGGGCAGTACGCGCCTAACCAGGCGAAACCTACCCTGTCCAATGCGATGGACGTAGCCGATCCGAGCAACTTTGTAAGGATCCTTGAACTGTTCACGAACAGTCTGCCGGCCCTGAAAGAAAAACTCACCGCTTACAGCTTCGATGACCAGGCCACAGTGGCCACCATGGAAGCCGTATGGAACGAGCATCAATACATGCTGGATCCACATGGTGCCGTAGGTTACCTGGGCTTACAAAAATACCTGGCTGGAGCAACGGACACCACCGGCGTATTCCTGGAAACAGCCCACCCGATCAAATTTGCAGATGCAGCTCCATCCAGCCTGCAGGCAGAGATTGTCAACCCGGAGAGGGTACAACACCTCTACTCCCTGGAAAAACAATCCGTACAGCTCCCGAACGACTACGCAGCCCTTAAAGACTGGCTGATGAAGCAATAAAGGATTTATAATAATAGAGATTGTATCAAAAGTAAACATCCCGGATTTAATCCGGATCCCTGGTGGAGCGAGTTTTTATTTATTCAATGCTCAATGCCTTCAAATTACTTTTGATACAATCTCTATTTTTTTATTATAATATTGCTGTATGAAACACCTGGCCCTTTTTGCACTGCCAATCCTGTTTGCCTGCAACTCCAACTCTCCGGAGCATACAGCAGATGCAGCTGCCGATTCCGCGCTGAATGCGCCTATGATACAGCCTTTGACAGACTCTCTTAAAAAATTTCCTGACAATGCAGACCTGCATTTCAGAAGAGCACTTTTATTATTTAATACAGACCCCGGCCTGGCTCAGAAAGACTTTGAAAAAGCAGCGAACCTGAAGCCAAATGTGCCTGATTATTGGGCAGGCGCCGGCGAAGCCGCTATCTTAACAGGCGAATACAAACAGGCAGTAGCCAACTTCGAAAAAGCACAGCACCTGGCACCAAAGTATGCCTACCTGCAATACCGCCTCGCCACAGCCCTCATTGAAGATAAACAATACAAACGTGCAGACAGCCTTGCTTCCAGGCTGGCCAATGACCCTGCCAATCACGATAAAGCCTATTATCTCAAAGCTAAAATTGCCGAAGAGAATAAAGATACCGCTCTTGCCATCCAACACCTGAGAACCGCCATTGACCAGGCAGGCTTACAGAGTGACTACGACGCTGTCATGGAACTGGGCGACCTGCTGAAACAGCGTCATATACCTGCCGCTTTGCAGTACTACCAGCTGGCTGCCAGAATGGATTCTACGAACGATGATGCGATCTATTCCATCGGTAAATTCTATGAGCAGGAAAATAAACCCGGGGATGCGATCACAGCATTCAAAAATGCGATCAATATCGATCCGGAAGATGGTGACAACTATTTTGCATTAGGGAACATCTATTACAAACAACAGGAATGGCAGTCTGCCTTCAATTACTTTAATATGGCCTGTAAGTCTGGCCCGACTGACGGGGAAGCGTATTACTATCGTGGCAGGTGCAACGAAAAACTGGGCCGGAAACAGGCAGCTATAGACGATTATAGCAAGGCCATCACCTTCAAAAAGGATTATACAGCCGCCAAAGAGGCGCTGGCCAACATACAGAAATAAGTTACATTCGTAGCTCAAAAAAACGTTGTTCCTTTGAAAAAGAAGACCACCCTTATTGCCCCCTCCCTCCTCGCCTCCAATTTCCTGGAGCTCGGCAAGGAAGTAGATATGCTGAATAACAGTGAGGCAGATTGGTTGCACCTGGATGTAATGGACGGACGTTTTGTGCCTAATATCAGTTTTGGACTACCCGTCATTTCCCATATTAAAAAAGCAGCCCGCAAGATCTGTGATGTGCACCTGATGATAGAAGAACCGGAGAGGTATGCGGAAGATTTTAAAAAAGCCGGTGCCGACATTCTCACCGTACACTACGAAGCCTGTACGCACCTGCATCGCAATATACAGCAGATCAAAAACCTCGGTATGCAGGCGGGCGTGGCACTGAACCCGCACACCCCCGTACACCTGCTGGAAAATGTAATTAAGGATGTAGACCTGGTACTCATCATGAGTGTGAACCCCGGCTTCGGTGGTCAGCACTTCATCAGCCAGTCACTCATTAAAATAAAGCAGCTACGCGCCCTGATAGAAGAACATCAGGCACATGCACTAATTGAAGTAGATGGAGGAATTACCACGGACAACGCTGCGGAAATAATAGCGGCCGGAGCTGATGTATTGGTAGCTGGCAGTTCAGTATTCAATGCGCCTGATCCTGCGGCAGCCATTAAAGCACTCAAGTTAGCATAATCGTGTTCAAACACATATTTGATCCCGCTATTTACGAATGGCGGGATTTGTTTATTTACTCACCCTGGAGTTTATTAATGATCTCGCTTGACAAAGGCTTCGTGAGGTACCCTTTTACAAAAGCATAATCATCTACTTTCTTTCTGTCGCTATCATCGATAGAAGAAGTGAGTACGAAGATGCCAATCTTTTTAGGTAGTTGCTCATAAAATCCGGCATAGTCATTCAGGAAATCCCATCCGTCCATTACGGGCATGTTCAGATCCAGCAGAATCAGGTCTGGCAGCAGGTCCGGCTCATAAATGTACTCCCGCAGGTAGTTGAGCGCGTCCTGTGCTTCGGAAAAAGCCTTCACTTTCTCCCCGATCCCTTGTCGTTTGATCATCAGATTTGCTATTTGCTGATGAATCGGGTCATCATCAACGATAAAGATCATATTGAGCAATTGCATACAGGGATTTATTCGGTTTTAAAGGTAATAATAAATTTGGTACCCCGGCCAGGTACACTCTCTGCACTTATACTTCCTCCCATTGCTTCTACCTGGGTCTTCGTAATAAATAAGCCGATTCCCTTAGCGTCAGAATTTTTATGAAATGTTTTCCTGAACCCAAACAGCTTGCTACCAAAGCGATTCATATCGATCCCCATCCCATTGTCTTCGGCAGTCAGTGTGATCAAACCTTTTTCTTTCCAGCTGCTGAAGTGGAGGGTAGGCACCCTTTCAGGCATCCGGTAACGGATGGCATTGGTGATCAGGTTTTGCAGGATGCTGTCAAGGTAGATCCTCGGAAACCGTATCGATGGTGCTTCCTGCAAGTCTGTGGTGATCTGAAGGCCGCTCTTGTTGATTTCCAGCAGCAGCACATGCGATACATATTGCAGCCTGCCTTCGATCAAAAGCTGTTCCTGCCGTATATCTGTCTCTTTTCGTATCTGCACCACGTTTACCAGGTCATTAAGAGTTTCATCGGTTTTATTGATCACAGATTCGAGCATACCCAGGTATTCGGTTTTCTCTTTTTCTTCCTCGGAATGGTTGTGCAGTTGCATCAGTGCTTTCAGATTGGCAATCGGTGCCCGTAGATTATGGGAAGTGATGTGCGCAAAGTCTTCCAGCTGCTGGTTTTGGTTCAATAAATTCCGGTTCAGCTTACTCAGCTGACTATTAGCCCTGCGTAATTCTTTTTGCAGTTTACGGCTTCCGGTAATATCCCGGATAAAGACAGATACCGTGTTGTCACGCATAGGTGTGACCAGGAAATCGTACCACTTATCCATTCCGTAGAAATAGCTGCTGAAGGATTTGGATACAGTACTGTTCATAGCCTGCGCCAGTCTGTCCAAAAATGGAGACGGCGTTCTAAACTCAGGGATAATGTCAAAGATATTACACCCTGGCTGAATTTCCACACCTGCCATTTGCGCTGCCTTCCGGTTCATGAAATTTACCCGGCCATCCCTTTCCAGGGTGGCGTATCCCATATCTACCGCATCGAAGAAAAGGTGTAGCTGCTCTGTATTCCGCTGTAGCTCGGTTCGCATATAATGCTCCAGCTTAGTATCGGTAATATCGTTGATCAGTGCCACCACGATCGTTTTCTTATCTACCGGGTCCTGGAGCGGAAACAGGGTATAATCCATCCAGCGAACCAGCGAAAGCGCTGTAAAGTGAGTCTCCTGGCCAAAGTCTACCTCGATTTCTTTCCGCATCATTTTGTTCTCTGTCACCACCGTCATGAACATCTCATTGAAACCATACATCCGGGCAAATGGATCGCTCAGGATGTTATAACTGTCTTCATTGAAGCCGGGGCGTACTTTCAAAAACTCCCGATGCGTTTGATTGATACGACGCAAAAATCCATGGTGATCAAACTGCACATAACCGATAGGCAGATGCTCCACTACGCTTTCCAGCAGGCGGGCACTCTTTTCCAGCCCCATCAGGTGCAGCTTTTGGGCAGTACATTCCTTCAATAAAAGGAAGAGGTCAGAAATCTGTCTTTGCGGGTTGAAGGCCGGAAAAACAGTGGCCTCATAAAAACAGGGGGATAAGCGGATCGCATCACCCACCGAATATTCCTGGTAGCGGAGTAGGATCTCTTTTTTAACAGGCCGGCCTTTGTCGAGGACCTCTTCAAACATTTGACTTAGCCCTATCTGGCGGTAAACAGGATCCCGCAGGATGTTATACCCCGGTTGGATAAAAATAGGGTGATGAGGCCCCCAGATCTCTTTTTGTAAGGCGTTGCTTTTAAGCGGGAATCCATCCACGGAAAACTGTTGAATGCCCAGTGGAAGGTGATTAAATAGTTTATCTGGCCGGGCGGTTTCCTGCCCCAGTAATACAAAATATTCGTCCTGAGACAGCAGTTGCCATACTGTCCATTGTCCACCCGGTCCTGCAAATTCAACGCAGGCTTTTAGTCCGTTCTGAAAGCTTGCTAATAGTGCTCCCCAATATATGCCGGTTCTTTCCCCGATTAGGTGATCATAGTGGGCTTTTCCTGGATCTCCCCCCGGTAACTGCACAAGTCCCCTGGCCCGATCATTGGCCGATAACAGGTTTCCATTAAGGTCTAGTAACAGTGCCGGTACAAACGAAGCGAGTGCCTTGTTTATAATGGCATCATTCATAAATTTCTGTAGGATAAGGTCTTAAAAATAGAAAATATATTATTATTTTTTAGTAGATATTTTTCTACAGGCGCTGGCGGGCGTAACAATCTTTTCATTTACTGTTTTAAACTTCCTGCTTATATTCCATGTTAGAAAGCAGGTGGTGACGAATTTTCTTTTTTTAAGCCGAGCGCACCCGGGGTAATTAAAAACTACCTGAAGCCTTCCTGGCATTTCAATTTTTCCACTCAATGTGGATTTCGCATTTTTCATAGATTTAAAATGGTACATATCTTTGACCAAATCAAAGGAACCTTTTAGAAATAAAAACAAACACAATGGCAGTAAAATTCTTATAAGAATGCCAATGCTGAAGGAAAAATGCTTTGGCGTGGTTATTGCCGCTGCTGGTATGGCTGCCACACGGCCTGGGTGGTATCCCTTTTCACTTTAAAATAAGACAACACTTGACAGAATCAATCATCAACTTAGACAGCATTAACCCTATCGAGTTTTTTGGTGTCAACAATGGAAAGCTCGACCTGCTGAAGAAAAAATTTCCGCTGCTAAAGATTCTCTCCCGGGGTACTCAACTTAAAATATCCGGTGCACCGGAAGAAGTAGCTACAGCACAGGAAAAAATTACACAGATCATCACTTACCTGGAACGCAATGGTAACCTGAGTGAAAATTACTTTGAACAAATTTTGGGAGACGAAGAGGCTGTAGATAATTTCAAGGATCGCAATTCAAACGAAATTCTCGTCTTTGGCCCTAATGGCCGCAATGTAAGAGCAAGAACGGCCAACCAGAAAAAGATGGTAGCCATGGCCGAAAAGAATGACATCATTTTCGCCATCGGCCCTGCAGGTACCGGTAAAACCTATACTGCTGTGGCACTTGCTGTACGCGCACTGAAAAATAAAGCTGTCAGGAAAATCATCCTTACCCGTCCTGCCGTAGAAGCTGGTGAAAACCTTGGCTTCCTCCCGGGTGATCTCAAAGAAAAGATTGATCCATACCTGCGTCCACTCTACGATGCACTGGACGATATGATCCCGGCAGATAAACTGAGCTATTACATGACCAACCGCGTCATCGAAATTGCTCCGCTGGCATACATGCGTGGCCGTACCCTGGACAACTCTTTTATCATCCTGGATGAGGCACAGAACGCCACCGACCTCCAGATGAAAATGTTCCTGACCCGTATCGGTCCAAATGCAAAGGCCATCATCACCGGTGATATGACCCAGATCGATCTGCCCAAAAATCAGCAGTCAGGCCTGGCAAAAGCAAGCCGCATCCTCCGCAATGTAGATGGTATCGGGTACCTGGAACTGGATGAGGAAGATGTAGTAAGACACCGCCTGGTAAAAGCCATCATACGTGCATATGATGCCGCAAAAGAAAAAGAAGAACACCACCAGCATCAAAATCAGCACTACCGGAACAGGGATAGAGACAAAGAAAAAGAGGAGCGCAGAGATAATTAACACTTCCTTAACAGCGTTTATTGTATGTTCACTTTTTATTATGCGAAATGAACAACAATACGAACCTGTACCAATGGCAAGACATAACAATTACTCCTTTTGGGGTTATAAGTCTGTAGTCATGACCAAAGTCTCATCATCGCTTTTTTGTAAATTTCTACTTTCCTCCTATTTTTGTTACCTCTTATCTACAATGAACAATTGCATGACCAAATACCTGCGCTTTTTTGTCCTGGTTTTAATATCCGGTGTTGTACTGAGCGGCTGCAAAAAACAGGCTTCCCCACAGGAGGTAGCGCTTAATTTTATGCATGCCATTCAGGAATCTAATTTCGACCTCGCCAGAGACTATTCGACGAAGGAATCGCAGCAGGTGATCCAGTTGTATTCATTTTTTGATGCCCGCCGCAATGAATCCGAAAGAGCTAAAATCAAGAAGGCAGGCATTGAAGTGGTAAATGCGGAAGAAAATGGAGATAAAGCGACCGTAACAGTGTTGAACTCCAGCTCTAAACAGCAGGAGAGACTGCAACTGGTGAAGGAGAATGGTCAATGGAAAATTTCGCTGTCTTTAGAAAGTATTATTCCTAATTATATGCCTCCGGCTACACCTATTATGGATTCTGCCAGCGTTATGCAGCAGGATACCCTTAGTATACCGTCTCCGGACCAAAATTAGTCCTACCATCCCTGTATGTTGTGATTTACAGTTGAGTTCCTTATTTTTGCGACGCGCCAGCAAAAGTTAAATTCCACATTGCATTAAGGTTTAATAGCTGACCTAAGTCCCGCAACCGACTTGGACAGCCTTTTTCTTTTTGTAATACTGACCAATGCTGGCGGCACCAAAATAATAATAAACAATAAAATAGTTTTGAAGATGACGTCGAACAATCCCTGGCATCAAGTCAGCACAGGATCTGAATCACCCAAAGTCGTAAATGCGATTATTGAAATACCCAAAGGCTGCCGCGCTAAATACGAGCTGGACAAGGAAACTGGTCTGCTCAAATTGGACAGAGTGCTGTATTCTTCCGTATACTACCCTGCAAACTATGGCTTTATTCCTCAGACATACTGCGATGACCATGATCCACTGGATATCCTCATCCTGTCACAGGTGGATGTAGTGCCCATGTGTATTATGGAAGCAAAGGTGATCGGTGTAATGCAGATGATCGATGGTGGAGAGGCTGATGACAAGATCATCGCTGTAGCTGCAAATGATATGAGCGTAAACTATATTAACGATATTACCGAGTTACCGCCTCATTTCACTGCTGAAATGCGTCACTTCTTCGAAGAATATAAGAGACTTGAGCACAAAGAGGTGAAAGTAGCTGAATTCCAGAATAAAGAAGTTGCTGAAAGGATCATTCTTGAGAGCATTGAAGGCTACAAGAAAAAGTTCAATAAATAATTTACAAAAAAGGGTTTGCCAGTGGCAAACCCTTTTTTGCTTAGAAACAGCGGACCGGCCACTGTCCTTTTAAAAATATCGTTTTATAATTCTCAGATTGTGTGTCCTCACCCCGGTCTGCGCATTAATAATTCCCTGGTTATCTATCGGATCCACCCGTACCTTACCAGAGGAATGTATGATCTCCTGGTCGTTCAGCAGGATCCCTACGTGCGTAATCCTCCCTGCCTCATTGTCAAAAAATGCCAGGTCCCCCAGTTTCACCTCCTGCAAGAAATCAACGATTGTTCCCTGTGTTGCCTGCTGGTAAGCATCCCTCATCAATGAAATACCCAGGGTCTTAAATACCGTCTGCGTAAAGCCGGAACAATCTACACCGTATACAGATTTCCCTCCCCACAAATACGCTGTATTCAGGAACTGAAATGCCCTTTCCCGCAAACCCTTTTCATCCAGCAATGGCACCTGCAGGTTTTCCTCAAACTGTACCTGGTACTTTCCCCAAACTGTAATGGCCTCTTCCGTGGCTTTCACAAGGCAGCCTAAAGGAACCTGCACTGGCTGTCCGTTCTGTTTGATAGTATTCACCCATTTGGCAGTATAATGAGTATATGGTGCATTAAACAATTCTTCGTCAATGATTTCCAGGTGATTAATAGTAGCCCAACCCTCATAGTCATCAAACTGACATTTCACCTTCACCCAGCCATCCTGTCCTGTCACTGTGATAGTTACGCACTCTCCCCACAAGGCCTGGGAGATCATTTCACTTCTATGGGCAGGTTCTGCCCTTAAAGGCATGACAGGCACCACCGTTATTGCATATGGCATATTAATTGTCTAAAATATTTATATGTCTAAATGGAACCTTTTAGGTTTTCATATGTAAATATAGGTAACACTATGCTACAGCAGTTAACTAATTTGTCGGACAAAGACTTAATATCCCGGGCGAGAAAGTTGAAAGACCAGGAAGCCGAAGGTGTTCTTTTGGAAAGGTATAGTCACCTCATGGTGGCTATATGTCTACCCTACTTAAATACCGCCCCGGAAACGGCGGCGGATGATGTGTTTCCGGCACTACTACAGCGCCTGAGCAATTCTTTAAAGACCCAAACCATTCACAAGGTGAATGAGTGGATCCATTACAATGTAAAAGCCATTCAGGATAAGTCTGACAGGAACCTACCCTTCTTCTCTACTTCTGAATCCAGAGAAATCCAGCAAGTCGAAAACAGGATTGAGCATGCTGCTATGAACCAAAAGGAACAGCAGCAACTCATTGCGCAGATGAATGTGGTGATCAGCCAGTTACCCGGAGAAGAAAAATACTTCCTGACCAAATTTTATCTGGAACAACAGCCACTGGCTCAACTAGCCGGGAGTAAGAATTATTCTATTGATAAAACCAGGCAGATCCTGAAAAATGCGAAACAGCATATGGCTTCAATACTGATGAAACAAACCGATGAGCAGTAACTTGGAAAATAACGATAAGATACTCAAGATCTTCAGCACGGTTCGGTGTATGAGCAGGGACCAGTTGCCCCGTTATTTAGACGGACGGCTCACTGACCTGGAAAAGCATTTGCTGGAACAGCACCTGGTGGATTGTGATCTTTGCTTTGATGCGCTGCAAACGCTGTCACAGGCAAAGTACAGGGAACAATATCAGCCCCTGTCAGTGAGTATCTCTCAGTATATCCGTAACAGTATCCGTAAGGTATCGACTACGCAAAAGGTAGAACGGTATCAGCGTCTGGAACAGAAGAAAGAAAGTTTCCTCATCTATTTCTGGGTAGTGGCAGCCGTAGCATTAGGGGCTGGTGGCGTTTACCTGATACAACAGCAGAATAAGCTGAAGGCATTGAATCCGTCACAGCCTATTGCAGCTGCAGATAAGATATTGACCCCCATTCCAACAAGTCAAAGTCAGCCGGCAACAGTTTCACAAACGGAGACTGCCGCGGCGCCAGTACCTTCAACAGCAGTCATTGCAGCCAGCCAGCTGGCAGATACCTTGCATCGCAGACCCGCTCCGGCTGAAGTAAAGGTCGTACCTATCGTGAAGAAAGATACCATCCAAGCAGCATCAGCTACGCCTAAACCGGCACCGTTAAAAGATTCTGCCAAGAAAACAACGCCTGCTGCAGAGCAGAAAGAGGAGAAATCAACCTTGCAGCCGGCAAAAGAAACACCCGCCCCGGTAGCGGAAAAAGTAGAAAAAAAAGAAACGCCTCCCCCACCTAAAAAGGAGAAGAAAAAAGACGATGATGATGATAAAAAAGGGGAAGTACAACCTAGCGGTACAGATGAATTCCTGTACAAGGCAGCAATGGTATACCACCAGCAGGGCGATTTAAATGAGGCTATTTCAAGGTATAAGCACCTGACAGATAGTAAATCCAAATATGGAGAGCTATCCCGTTATCAGCTGGCCGTGTGCTATCGTAGTAAGGGGCAGACAGGTAAAGCGCGGAGAATGTTTAAAGAGGTGGTGCGGATGAACGGACCGATGAAAGAGAAGGCACAGTCTGCATTGGATAGTTTGTAACTGACTTTATTAATTTGACTTTATTATAAAAAAGGGCGTCATTTTAGATGGCGTCCTTTTTTTATGGAATTTAATTAACCCCGCATCTATATATTATAAGTTTCTATCTTTATCCCGTGAATATCAAGAATAGCCAGGAATTAACAGACGAAGAACTGCTGCAACGGTACAAATCCGATGACAACAGCCACTGGGTAGGCATCCTGTTCGACAGGTACGCCCTGCTACTACTCGGTATGTGCATGAAATACCTTAAAAATGAGGAAGATGCCAGGGACAGTGTTCAACAGATCTTTTTAAAAGTATTGGCAGATATCAACAAGCACCAGGTGCAGTTTTTCAGGGCATGGATCTACATGGTTACCAAAAACCATTGTCTCATGCAACTCAGACAACGCAACCAGTTAAGACAGGAAGAAGTAAGCGAAAAGCACCTGAATGATCCTGCCCCTCCCGAAGAAAAAACTACCTTAGCAGAGAAAGAAGTCCTCCTTAATAATATGGAACAGGCACTGGAGCTGTTGAATGAGGAGCAACGCAGCTGTGTAAAATTGTTCTATCTTGAGAAGTGCTCCTATCAGGAAATCACGGACCAAACCGGCTATACGATGTTGCAGGTAAAGAGCTATATCCAAAACGGAAAACGAAATTTGAAGTTGTTATTAAGCAAACAAGGAAAGCAATAATCATGGACGATTTTATGAAAGATGCATATAATGATTTGTTCACGACAACACAGTGTCCGAGCCAGCAGGAGCTGTTGGATTATGTGCAGGGGAAGTTGTCGCCGGAGAAGCAGCATGATGTGGAATTGCATTTGTCAGATTGTGAAATGTGCAGTGAAGCGGTAGAGGGATTAACTGCGTTTGAGAAGAAGGAGATCATTCCGGTGTATCTGCGACAGATGAAGTGGCAGATGTTACGCAAGTTAAAAAACAGGAAACAAAAGAAAGATCAGATAGCGATGCATACACAGTTGGCGATTATCTGTATCGTGATACTATTTATATTATTAGCTGCATTCTGGACGTATCACTTTGTGACACATCCTGCAAAATAAATTTATCTCAGGTCAGGTGCCAGCCAATAGTGAATATTATTACGGCAGCTGGTCTTTCATTTTTCTGAATAAGAAAGGCCCGTCGCGAATGCGACGGGCCTTTCTTATTTATTTGAATCGCTGAACTTAGTTCAGTGAATCCAGTTTCTTCTTAGTAGCTTCTACCTTAGCATTATCATTCTTGATCGCATAGATCTTCTGCAATGCATACAGGCAGCTCTGGTAGGTCTGCTTGTCGCTCGCATCCAGTGAAGATGCTTTAGCAGTGAAGTTCAGGTCAGCTTTCTCAAAATAAGGCAGTGACTGATCCATCAGCGCCTGTACTTTTGTCTGCAATTCTTTCGCCTTAGGTGAATTCTGCTGCTTGCTATCCATATCGTTCAGTTCCTTGTTGAAACCAACCGCACGGTTGAAGTACAGTGCACCCAGCTGGAAGTTTGCAGTTGCATCATCAGCTTTCAGTTCGATCGCTTTCTTATAAGCATTTTCAGCTTTACCCATCAGTTCTTCGTAATTAGCTGGTTTAGCAGCATCTTTACCATCTTCTGCACGTGGGTTAGCTACGTTATCAACACGGATACCGTAATCCAGTACGGTGTTAAAGTCGTTTGGATTTTCTGCCATCTTCTTCTCCAGGATGCTCAGCAGTTCACTTGTCTTGCCGGTCTTAGAGTAGTAGATCATCTCCATATCGTTAAAACGCTTGTCTTTAGGGAAAGCAGTTTTACCTTCTTCGATAGCTTTCAGCCAGTTGTCGTTCTGACCTTTCTCTTCGTAAGCCTGTGCCAGGATTACATACAGAGCTGGTTCAGTTTTGAACTGCAGATCAGCTGCTTTTCTCAGGTAAGTGATCGCATCATCTTTCTGACCCGCCTGGCTAGCTGCATAACCAGTATAGAAAGTCATAGATGTATCAGTTGGGATAGAACCACCCAGGCTCTTACTGTTGTAGAATTCTGCGATAGAGAACGCTTCTTTGAAGTGTGTATATGCAGAATCCCATTTCTGATCGTTCAGATTGCCATAACCTGCGTTACCAACGGTAGCGTACAGGTTAAACATGCGCTGATTCAGTTCCAACAGCGCATCTGGCAGTTTAGGATTGATTTCCAGTGCTTTCTTATATGCCTCGAATGCTTCCAGTGCTTCAGCAGAGCTCTTATGCTCGGCGGCCTGTGCTTCCAGGATCTTACCTTTTACATAATAAGTCTTTGCATCATTCTTGGTCTTATCATTTTCCAGGGCAGCCTGAATATCAGCAGTAGCCTTTGCGTAGTCTTTGCTTTTCAAGGCTTCTTCTGCACTATTCACTTTAGCTCGCTGAGCGACAGCCGCTAATCCTGCACTGCAAAAGACAAATGATACCAACAGTTTTTTCATGATCAATTTTTTTTATTTGCTATAAGTATGGTTAAGTTAATATTTACGAGTTCAGCATTTATAATAAATACAACTAATCGCCCCTTAACCATTAGTTCGCACAGGCAAATTGCGGTAATTTTATCAATTATTCAGTAGGTGCATCTTCTGTCTCAGCCTGATCTTCGTCAGTTGTGTCAGCTCCGCTGCCAGCGTCTGCATCGCTGATTTCCTGCTGAGCGATCTCCTGTTCAGCGTTTTCCTGGTCATGGTCTACCTCATGTTCTTCCTGCTCATCCAGACGGGCTACTGCCGCGATCTGATCTGTATCATCCAGGCGTATCAGTCGTACACCCTGGGTAGCTCTGCCCGCTTCACGGATATCTGCTACTGCCATACGGATCGTGATACCAGACTTACAGGTGATCATCAGGTCATCCTTTTCAGTTACGTCCAGGATAGCAATCAGACGACCGGTTTTTTCCGTTACGTTAATGGTTTTTACACCTTTACCGCCACGGTTGGTCACACGGTATTCTTCTATATCTGTACGCTTACCAAAACCATTCTCAGATACTACCAGCACCGTACGATTTTCATCCTTGTTTACACAAATCATACCAACTACCTCGTCTTTATCATTGTCCACTTCGATCCCTCTTACACCGATCGCACCACGACCTGTGTCGCGCACAGTGTTCTCAGGGAAGCGGATCGCACGACCACTCTTGATTGCCATCATGATCTCGCTGTGACCATTTGTCAGTTTAGCTTCCAGCAGCTGGTCACCTTCGTTGATGGTAATTGCGTTCACACCATTCTGACGTGGACGGGAGAACTCTTCCAGCAGGGTCTTCTTGATGGTACCATTGCTGGTACAGAGTACAATATAGTGGCTGTTGATAAAGTCCTTATCACCCAGATCCTTGATATCAATGATCGCACGGATCTTATCGTCAGTCGGCAGGTTGATCAGGTTCTGGATCGCTCTACCCTTACCGCTCTTCTCTCCTTCCGGAATTTCGTATACTTTCAGCCAGTAACAACGTCCTTTCTCTGTAAAGAACAACATGGTATGGTGGGTAGAAGCTACGAACAGGTGCTCGATATAATCTTCCTCACGGGTTTTGCCACCCAGTGCACCGCGACCTCCACGTTTCTGCTGACGGTAATCGTATGCGGATGTACGTTTGATATAACCCAGGTGTGAAATGGTGATCACCACATCTTCTTCTGCGATGATATCTTCCATTCTCATTTCGCTGGCCAGGTACTGAATTTCAGTTTTACGCTCGTCGCCAAAACGCTTCTTTACATCTTCCAGTTCTTCACGGATAATTTTGAAACGCAGACCTTCGTCGTTCAACACATCTTTCAGGTAGGCGATCACTTTCATGATCTCTTCGTATTCTTCCTTAATCTTGTCACGCTCCATACCTGTCAGACGTTGTAAACGCAGTTCCAGGATGGCTTTTGACTGAATCTCACTCAAACCGAACTGAGACATCAGCCCTTCTTTTGCTTCCTCAGGTGTACGGGAACCACGGATCAGCGCAATCACTTCATCCAGGTGATCAAGAGCGATCAGGTAACCCTGTAAGATGTGCGCTTTTTCTTCTGCTTTACGCAGGTCGAAACGTGTTCTTCTCACCACTACTTCATGGCGGAAGTCTACGAATTCAGCTAACAGGTCTTTCAGTGCCAGTACACGCGGACGGCCTTTTACGAGCGCCACGTTATTGATACCGTAAGAAGTCTGCAGCTCAGAATATTTATACAGCTGGTTGATCACCACGTTTGCAATTGCTTCACGTTTCAGATCAATTACCAGGCGCATACCTTCACGGTCACTCTCATCGCGTACCTCAGCAATACCTTCAATGATTTTATCATCTGCAAGTTGTGCAATCTTCTGGTGCAGCACCGCCTTGTTAATCTGGTAAGGCAGTTCATAAATCACCAGGCGTTCACGACCTGCTTTGGTAGTTTCCACATTGACTTTACCACGCACTACTACACGGCCACGGCCTGTTTCAAATCCCTGCTTCACACCTTCGTAACCGTAAATGATACCTCCGGTTGGGAAGTCAGGCGCTTTCACATATTTAATCAGCTCTTCACTGGTGATCTCTCTATTTTCAATGTAAGCGATCAGGCCATCCACTACCTCGCTCAGGTTGTGGGGCATGATGTTCGTAGCCATACCTACAGCGATACCGGATGCACCGTTCACCAGCAGGTTCGGAATGCGGGTTGGTAATACAGTTGGCTCTTCGAGGGTATCGTCAAAGTTCAGGGAGAAATCCACTGTTTCTTTGTCGATATCTTCCAGCATAGCTTCTGCAATTTTTTGCAGACGGATCTCCGTATAACGCATGGCCGCTGGCGCGTCACCATCCACAGAACCGAAGTTACCCTGACCGTCTACAAGAATGTAGCGCAGTGTCCAGGGTTGTGCAAGACGTACAATGGTGTCATAAATGGAAGCATCGCCGTGCGGGTGATATTTACCCATCACCTCCCCCACAATACGGGCTGATTTCTTGTATGGTTTATTGCTGTTGTTACCCAGCTCACTCATACCAAACAACACCCTGCGGTGTACGGGTTTCAAACCGTCCCTTACATCGGGAAGCGCACGACCCACGATTACTGACATAGAGTAATCGATATAAGCCGTTTTCATCTGCTCCTCAATGTTAATCTGGACAATCCTTCCTTCCTGAGAATTTTCAGTATTTTCTGACATTTAGATGGTTGTTTTGCTTTAAAACAAATGAGCGCAAATATAGCCATTTCAAGGCGAAATACGGCCATTTTGACATTAAATGTGAATAAAAAAGGAATTGTCATATTGCGCTAAAACACAATGCGATAATAAATATTTTCTGTAGCAGAGTCTGAATAATCTTTTAAATTGCACTCACTGCCAATATTTATTCTATATCACAAAATATTAGAATATGGAGAAAATGAAATATTGGCAAACAATTTGTTTTTAACCCTATGAAAATCAGAGTTTCATGGGACGAACCGCAGTAAAAGAGTCAATTGTCGATTCGAAATTTGCTAAAATTTTGAACATTACTATTACCACTGATGTTAAATCCCTGTTCCGTAAACCATAGTAAAGAATTATATTAAGGTAACATGAAGAATATTTTATTGTTTGGTGCCGGTAAATCGGCCACCTGCCTGATTGATTATCTGCTGGTAAATGCTCCCCGGCAGAAATGGCATGTGACCGTGGCGGATCATGACCTGATGCTGATCAAGTCAAAAACCGGCAAGTCTTACTACGTAACCCCAGCAGCTATCAACATCCAGGATGAAGCAGCCAGACAACAGCTAATACAGGAAAGTGACCTGGTCATCTCCCTGCTCCCTCCAGCCCTTCACATTATCGTGGCAAGAGATTGCCTCAAATTTGGCAAAAACCTGCTCACAGCATCCTATATCGATCCGGAAATAAAAGCACTGGAAAAAGAAATAGAAGATGCAGGCTTGCTGTTCATGTACGAGATGGGCCTGGATCCCGGTATCGATCACATGAGCGCTATGAAACTCATCCACTCCATCGAAAAGAAAGGCGGACAGATTTCCTCATTTAAATCCTACTGCGGTGGCCTCATTTCTCCGGAGAGTAATGATAACCCCTGGCAGTATAAAATATCATGGAATGCCCGCAATATCGTAATGGCAGGTAGCTCCGGCGCTATATACAAAGAGAAAGGGAAGGTCAAAGAAACTGATTACGCCCATCTTTTCGATCAGAGCAAAACGATCCAGATCCCTACCCTGGGCAAACTGGCATGGTATCCGAACAGGGATTCACTGGCCTATATGAAGTCGTATAACCTGGATGATATTCCTACCTTTATGCGCGCTACCCTGCGCTATCCTGATTTTTGTGAAGGATGGAGTACGCTGGTAAAACTGGGTCTGACAGATGACAGCAAGCGGATACAGACTGATAATCTGACTTATTACCAATGGGCCAGTCAGCACCTGAAACCGGCTAAAGACCTCAGTAATGAAGAGAATATCGCGCATTACCTGGGGATCTCTGCAAAGTCAAAGATCATTCGCCAACTGAAGTTCCTGGGCTTGTTGAATGGAGATCTTATTCACCAGGGAGAGCTGACGAATGCCGGCGTATTACAGCATGTCGTTGAGAACAAACTGGGGATGGAACCGACCGATAAGGATATGATCGTGATGATCCATGAAATAGAATTCGAGCGCAGAGGCATCACAACCCGCTTACACAGTTACATGATCGTACAGGGGGAAGATCACCTGCGTACAGCGATGGCAAAGACAGTGGGGCTGCCGCTGGGGATCATGGCGAAGATGATACTGCAGGGGAAGGTGAATCTTACCGGTTTGCAGATCCCTGTTTTAGCTGATATTTATAATCCTGTTCTGAAAGAATTGGAAGAATATAATATTCGATTTGAGGAGAGTTTCGAATAGAAAAGATATTTTCCTATGGTAAATGACCCTCATTTAAAGACAAAGGCTGGCCAAATGGCCAGCCTTTAATATTCTAAGAGATGTTCTCAATTATGCTGACTTTGAATATACGTCTGCACCAGTTCTTTCAAATCCTTCACCCCTTCGGTAGCCGGCTTCTCAATCAAATGCAAATAAGGCCGCTGCTTTACATTCGGCAGGCTCTTATCAATCACAAATACCGGCACATGCCCCGGCACAATATCCAGCAATCCCGCTGCCGGGTATACCAGCAATGAGGTACCAATCACCACGAAAATATCTGCCTGCCTTACCAGCGTAACTGCCTGTTCAATCACTGGCACTTCTTCTCCAAACCAAACAATGAATGGTCTTAGCTGACCGCCATCTGCAGCCAGATCCCCGAGTTTAATATCGTCGTTATAAGGATAAGTACGTTCCGTATCCAATACACTTCGCATCTTAGTGATCTCCCCATGTAAATGCCATACCTGTTTCGCACCGCCTCTTTCATGCAGGTCGTCAATATTCTGTGTAATGATGTGCAGATCGAAATATTCCTGCAATTCAGCCAATCCCGTATGTGCGGCATTGGGTAATGCTTTCAACACATCCCGCCTGCGCATATTATAAAAGTCAAGCACCAGCTGCGGGTTCTTTTTCCAGCCATCAGGAGAGGCGACTTCATATACATTATAGCCTTCCCACAAGCCATCGCTGTCGCGGAAAGTGCGCAAACCACTTTCAGCACTCATACCTGCTCCTGTTAATACAACCATCCGTAACTTCTTCATAATGACTAATTTTGTGTTACTAAAATTTGCGTTAAAGCGTTCTCCTCTTCCGGGACCTTCTTCTTCCCATTAATGTCCGGATCGAATAAGATTACCTGGTTCCGAATTGAATTCCCTGTAAAAAATTGAATCCCCTGCACTCCTATGATTTTCCAATTCGAATATACTGGTTTTAACATTTAACGTAACTTTAGATCTTATTTCCAAAACGGACCAGCCTTGAAGATCACTTTTACGCTTATTTTCTGTTTGCTGATAATTTTACTACATACAACAGTCAGTGCCCAGAAAGATACGACCCATGTGCCAGCAGATAGCGCCAGCGCAAAACAACAACTGGACAGTTTACAAAATAACAAACCGTTGACAGAGAAAGATACCGCCATCAGCTACCGCATCAATGGCGTATATCTGAAAAGCATCTGGACAGATTTAAAATACACGGCAGCACGCCCTGCTCACTGGCAAAAACGCGACGTCATCCGCTTAGGCATCGTAGTTGGCGGCGCCGGTGTATTAATGACCGCGGCGGATTACGAAATAAAACAATTCATGCTGCGCAACCATACCAGCGGATGGAATGCCGTTACTAGTCAGATCGAGCCATTCGGCAATGCTTATTCACCTTACCTGATTGGCGGTATGTACCTGGCTGGTGTGATTGCAAAAGACCGGAAACTTGAAAATGCCGGCCTGATGTCAGCAAAATCATTACTGATTTCAACCCTGATCTATACCACCGCCAAATCTGTTATCCGCCGCGGCCGCCCTACTTACTTCGATTCTCCGTTTGAATACAACCAGCCACTTACCATGGATAAGTATCATACCTCCTTCCCTTCCGGGCATATGAATACGGTGACTACGGTGGCGACTGCACTGGCAGAGATTTATGGCGAAAAGCACCCCTGGGTACCCTGGGTCACATATAGCATTGCAATTGCAACAGGAGCTACAAGAATGTACCAGATCAGGCACTGGAGCAGTGATGTTTGGGTAGGCGCCTCCCTGGGATATTTTGTAACAAAAAGTATCTTCCGCCATCAGCGGGAAATGGAACATAAAAAAGCATTGGCTGCCCGTGCAGCAGCCATGTAAAGAATAGTCAAAAAAGGCGGGTACCTTAGGTACCCGCCTTTTTTGACTGCAAGCAAAAATGCAATTATTTCTTCATCCCACCCATTTCAAGGATGGTATTAAATTCATCTTCCGTCACCGCACACACTGAAAGCCGGCCCTGCCTGATCAACTGAAAATTCTCCAGCCGCTTCTCCGCTTTCATCTGCGCCAGCGTCACCTGCTCTTTAAAAGCCTTCACAGGTTGCAGGTCTATCACCACCCAGTTCGGATCAGGCGTAGTCGGATCCTGATAAAACTCCTTCGCCACTTTCGCGATACCTACTACTGCCAAACCTTCATTGCTATGGTAAAACAATACCTGGTCGCCCTTCTTCATCGCCTTCATATTATTCCTGGCCTGGTAATTTCTCACCCCATCCCAGAAGGTCTTTCCATCCTTCATGAATTGCTCCCAGGAATATTTAAATGGCTCCGACTTAACTAACCAATAATTCATCAATTGAATGTTTTTAAATGACGCTCCAATATACTGCCGGTAACCATGAGGTCATCTTTTATTCAAAGCCCTCATTCACCCGTATGCATGGAGTTTGTATTCAGGGAATGTGCCAGACTACCACCCACTCGCCAACACATCGGCAATATGCATCGTCTTAATATTCAGGTCGTGTTTTTTAATATAACCGTCCAGGTGCATCAGGCAGGAAAGATCTGTAGAGATCAGGTAATCCGCTCCTGTAGCAATGGCATTATGTACCTTCTGTTCCCCCATTCCAATAGAAATTGGTTCATATTTCACAGCGAAAGTACCACCAAAGCCACAGCAGGTTTCACAATCATTCATCTCCGTCAGTTCCAGTCCTTTCACCTTACTCAGGAGATTCCTGGGCCCCTGCTTGATATGACACTCTCTCAGTGCTGCACAGGAATCATGATACGTAGCTACACCATTCAGCGTCGCTCCCAGATCAGAAACATGCAGCACCTCCGTCAGAAATTCCGTAAACTCATACAGCTGCTTACGCAACAGTTTTACATCATTATGCGCGGCAGAATTGTCGAACAACTTACCGTAATAATTACGTACAAACCCAGTGCAGGAACCGCTGGGTGCTACGATATAATCAAAGGTGTGAAAATCCTTTAGAAACTTGGTTGCCACTGCTCTCGATTCATCCCAATACCCGGCATTAAAAGCAGGCTGACCACAACAGGTTTGATTGGCATTGTAACTAACGTTACAGCCCAGCTTCTCCAATACTTTTACCATATTGAAGGCTGTTTCGGGGAATAACTGATCTACAAAGCAGGGGATAAAAAGCTGAACGTTCATCGAGTTAGTCTTTATAAATAGCTGATAAGCTATCGGAAAATTACATAGTCTGGTGCAAACGCTGCATCTTACCATTCAATATTATAGCATAAAGCTTTCGCTTTATGCCAATCAAAATACCACCCTATTTAAATACGAGAAATTTACTTGCCCTTTTGCATCTTCCGCATCATACTGATCATTTTCAGCGCGGTCAGTGCACCTTCTTCACCTTTATGTCCATGTATGCCACCCAACCGTTCCTGCGCCTGTTCCATATTATCAACCGTCAAAATCCCGAAGATAACCGGCACAGGCAATTCCAGGTTCAATTGCATCAGGCCCTCTGTCACACCCTTACAAACGTAATCAAAATGAGGTGTCTCCCCACGGATCACACACCCAAATGCAATAATAGCGCCAGGCTGAGCACCTGTGCCCTGGGTATGCTCCCAATATTGTTTCGCAGCAAAGGGGAGCTCAAACGCACCCGGAACTTTCACTTTAGCAACCTTTGTGATATTATACTGCGCAAGCGTCTTGTCACAGCCCGCCACCAACTCACTGATGACAGCATCATTCCATTCGGTATACACTATAACAACACTGGCATCCTCAATTCCGAGAATGCCAGTATCGTCCAATAAACTTTGATTATGTATTGACATGTTGAATATATTCTACCGGGAGTGAGCATACCACCATTACGAAAATATTCCACAATTTGTAGTATCCTCCCTCTGCCGAAATTATTCTCTAACTACACCCAGTCTGGCCAGGTATTTATCCATCTCGCGGCCTTCGTTGGACTGAGGATATTTTTCGCGGATCTGCTTGTAAACAGCGATCGCTTCGTCGTTCTTACCAGCAAGCTCCAAAGCTACACCTGCACGGAACAGGTAGGTTGGACCAGTAAAATCGTTGTCGCTGTACTGACCAGCTTTTTTATAATACTCGATTCCTTTCTCAGTATTCTTCAATTCCATGTAAGCATCGCCGGTTACGCCATAAGCCATAGCCTGCACCAGCTGATCGCCTGCATTGAAATCTTTCAGCATATCGATACTTTCCTGGAACTTGCCCATCTTCACGTAGCAAAGACCAGCATAATATTTTGACAATTGACCGGTTTTGGTGCTGCCGTACTTCTTAATTACCTGTAAGAAGCCATCGTTGTTACCATCTCCGTTCAGTGCCAGGTTAAATGAATCTTTTTCAAAAGCTTTCTGTGCGTGGAATACCATGTCCGCTGCTTTCTTCTCATTCGGAGCCTTGATGAATTTGTTGTAGGCAAATGTACCGCCTATCACCACAACGATAACGAGAAGGGCAATGTTGATGACATTCTTGTTCTTGAAATAAAAGTCTTCCGCCTTGTGTACAGAGTTTTGCAAGTCGAAGTCCTTCTTTACAGGAGCAGATTCAGCGGCCTTATTTTTTGTTTCGGTCATTGTAATTGTGATCGTTAAATTGTTATTTCTTATTAGGGTACAGGTACGGCCTGATCGCCATATTCCCGCAAATATAAAAAAGGTTAGCGAATCTGCCGCGCCAATTCATGCCCGGACCTGACCGCTAACCTATTAAATATCACTTAGTCAACAATGAAAGGATAATCCTGTTGTGTGTATACATCTTTCAGCAGCTCGTCATCAGAAGGCCATGGAGAATTTTCTGCAAATTCTACGCAATGTTCAACCTGTTGTTTAACCTTCTCAGTGATAGCTTCGATTTCTGCTTCTGTCGCCCATTTGTTTTTCTGAATGGTCTTCAGTACCACAGTCAGCGGATCTCTCTCTTTGTATTCTTCTACTTCTTCCTTAGTACGATACTTAGCAGGATCACTCATAGAGTGGCCACGATAACGGTAAGTTTTGATCTCAAGTAAGGATGGACCTTCGCCGGCGCGCGCACGCTTTACAGCTCTATCCATACCTTCATGTACCGCTTCACAGCTCATACCGTCGATAGTATCGCTAGCCATATCGTAGGCGTTAGCTAACTTATAGATATCCAGTACGTTAGAAGTACGTTCTACTGAAGTACCCATTGCGTACATGTTGTTTTCGCAAATGAAAATTACTGGCAGTTTCCACAGCATGGCCATGTTAAATGTCTCATGCAGCATACCCTGACGGGCAGCACCATCTCCAAAGAAGACTACTGCAACATTGTCAGTACCCTTGTATTTCTCAGCAAATGCCAGGCCCGCACCGGTACCAATCTGAGCGCCCACAATACCGTGTCCGCCAAAAAAGTTATGCTCTAAAGAGAAAAAGTGCATACTACCACCCTTACCCTTAGAACAACCAGTAGCTTTACCATACAGTTCAGCCATACAAGCGTCCGGAGACATACCCTTGGCAATAGCCAGCGCATGGTCACGATAAGCAGTGATGAATTTATCCTCCGGTTTAGTTGCTGTCATACAACCCGCAGCTATCGCTTCCTGTCCAATGTACAGGTGGCAAAAACCACGAATCTTCTGCATTCCATATAATTGGCCGGCTTTTTCCTCAAAGCGGCGCAGCAAGAGCATCAATTCATACCAATACAAATACGTCTCTTTGGTGAACTTCGTCTTTACGTCTGTTTTTGTAGCCACTGTTTCTTAATTTGTCCGCAAATATAACAGGAAAATCCTAAAAACTAAATACTTTGCAACTTTGCTGGAAATACATACCATAATAATATAATAGGCACCTGCCATACAGGGGTTAAAAAAATTACAATTTGCTGTCGCTCAAAAAGATATCATTAGTACAATTTAAGAACTATACACGGGCAGATCACCGGTTCTCCAGGCGGATCATTGGCATCACCGGGCGCAACGGCTCAGGAAAAACCAACCTCCTGGATGCTATTTACTACCTCTGCTTCACAAAAAGCTACTTTACCAGCAGCGAAGCACAAAATACCCAGTACAACACCAATGGCTTCCGGATCGATGCATTCCTCGACAAAGAAGGCCATGAAGAACATATTGTATGCACCGTCAAAGATGGCAAAAAAGATATAGCCCTCAACGATGAATCATACGAACGATTTTCCCAGCATATCGGCAAATTTCCCGCTGTTATGATCGCCCCCGACGATGCCGAAATTATCCTGGGCGGAAGCGAGGAACGCCGCAAATGGCTCGATGCCCTGCTCTGCCAGCTACATCCCGGCTACCTGGATCACCTCATCACTTACCAGAAAGTATTACAGCAACGCAACAGCCTGCTCAAAGCAGCCCCTGCCACCAGCCAGGATATGTTGCTCGACGTGTTTGACGATCAGCTCATTCAACACGGTACACCTATTTATGAATGGCGTAGAAATTTCCTGCCTTCTTTCATACAACAGGTGCAATCATTATATGATTACATCGCCGGCCAGCACGAGGTAGTGAATATTCAATACCTCTGCAGTCTCCATGAGCAGTCATTTGCACAACTGCTGCAAGCCAATCGCTATAAGGATACCATGATGCAGCGTACCACAGGTGGTATTCACAGAGATGATCTGCAGTTCCTGCTGGATGACCATGCTATGAAATCAAGTGCATCGCAGGGACAACGAAAAAGTTTTTTGTTTGCACTGAAACTGGCGCAGTATGAAGTGATCAGAAAACACAAAGGCTTTGCACCATTACTCTTGCTCGATGATGTGTTTGAAAAGCTGGACCAGGAGCGTGTTTCACGCCTTATACAGCTGGTAAGCGGTGCTGATTACGGGCAGGTGTTCATCACTGATACACATGCTACAAGATTAGTAGATGCATTTAAAGAAAAAGAAGCAGGTTTTCAATTGGTAGAGATGGAGTAATGCTTATCTTTGCGGCATGCGCTACGGTATTACGACAATGGGAGATGCCCTCAAAGATTTTATGGATAAAAGCCGGATGAAACCACGGCTTACAGAAGTACGGATCAGAGAGAACTGGGAACAAATCATGGGTAAAACGATCTCCAGGTATACTGAGGGTATTCAGTTGATTGACGGGAAATTGTTGATTTCTACCAATGTAGCACCCTTAAAACAAGAATTGTCTTATTCAAAAGATAAGATTATTAAGCTGGTGAATGAGATGCTGGGCGAGCCGGTGGTAAGAGAAGTAGTGATCCGGTAAGGATCATTTTTTTTGCGCTGTCATGCACCTTCATTTTTAACACCTCAAATTCCATTTTTGAAAGCCTCCGAAACCCAATATTCCTTTAAACATCTCTAAAACGGCGAAAACATTAGCTTGTGACTAATGTTCCCAACCTGAAAAAATTGGATTTATAAACTCGCCGTGGATGTAGTTGATGACGATGATTTTTTATTAAACTCCCTGATCAGCATATTAATGTCATCTACTTTCAAACTGGTATGTAAATGTACTATAAGTATATCCTTCTCATCCTGAATCAACATTACTACATTCCCCAGGTTATCATCCGCTCCTTTATTTAATACATGCACCACACTCCCCTTATCTCTTACCTCCATAAGTACATCAAAGTGATCTTTATCAATCAGCTTTCGTTTCAGGCTAAGCAGATCAGCGGCAGGAATCGGCCCGTCATAGCCTTCCATAGCATAGAGCTTGATTTTGTGGATCTTTGAAAAAATCATCTTTGCATCTGCACCATCAGCAACCTTATCACGTGGAATAAGGCCGGATATAAAGCGCATGGGCAATCTGCCTACGCCAATTCGGAAAGTTACGGCCACGCCTCTATGAGCATTATAAAATTGTGAGAGCAGGCGATCCTGGGCTTGCGTGGACGTTGTGTTAAAAAATAAACAAACAAAGAGTGATAATACGAGGCAATGTTTCATAAGGCTTGTTTAATTTAAATCAATTTAAAACCTGTGGTTCTTTACATTGTACTTTTCTTATTCAGGGATTTCAGCCTATCCATCCCCCCAATATTCATATCATTAGCTATCTGGCTGATCTCGTTCAAATCAATATCCCCCAATAAACTCATCGCTACAAATTCGTCCTTACTCCCCACCAGCATAATCAGCTCTGCAATATTCCCCTTACTATTCTCTTTTACCATGAACTTCACCAGTTCCCCATCACTCCGTACAGTCATCAGTTCCTCATACTCCTTTGTCAACTGGGAGGCCGCTTCCTGGTACAGCTTATTCCCATCTTTCGTGTTTTCTTTTACAAGGATCCGTAGTCCTTTAAGCTTTTTGACAATCGTCATGAAGCTCTTTCCTTCAGCAGAATTAATATCAAATTTGCTGAACATGGAGAACATCTTAGGTGTGACGCTGACCAAAGTAAAGCTCTGGTCGTTTTCATACTTTTGAAAAAAACGATCGATCACACTTACCTGTTGGGCAAACAGGCCCGTAGCTGCTGTTAATAGCAACAGCAATAAACATAAGCGTTTCATTGTTTTACAATTTTATTTTAAGGAATTAGAATGGCCAGATTTGTGTTTTGTTACGTTTTGTTTGGCTCATGGTTTTAATTGTTTTTACTTCTTAAAAAATTAAAACCTAAAAAAATGACAGTTCAAGTTCGCTCTACATTATTCCTGATTGCTCGTTTCTCTTTTAATCCGCTTTAATAATCTCCGTCGCTTCGTTAAAATAAGCGATCTTTTTCGCCTGCGCCGTACCCTTATTCAGGTTCTTCGCCAACAGCTCCAGCGCCTTCTTTGTCGCCACATAAGCCTCCTTCGGATCATCATAGGTATCCACTTTGTTCAGTGCCTCCGCCATACCACGATCATTCATCTGCTCCTGCTTGATCTTAAACTGACGACCACTATATGCCAGCCCTACTCCCAAAAGCAATACTGCCGCATATTTCATCCAGTGCTGATAAGGACGAGGCATGGAAACGAGCACTGTATTTCTCTTCGTTTTTTCTTTACCCTCCTGAGAAGAAATCTCTTCTAATGCTCCCTCACCCACTACCCCTCTCTCTAAAACCCTCTTCTCTAAATCTTCCATCTCCTCCAAACCAGCCATCTCCCGCTCCCCCTCCATCACAAAATACCCAAACAACGCCGCTGCCTCCCTCAAATCTGCCGGCAGCTCCTGCCTGTTCCCAGCAAAAAAACTGCGCAGCAATTCCTCTTCTTCCAGCGAAGTTTCCCCTTCCCAATACCGGCTCAGTAATTCTCTGATCTCATTATACTCCATACACTTGCAGTTTTTGTAATTGTTCACGTACTGATTTACGGGCACGATGTAAATTCACCTTTACATCACTCAGGTCTATTTCTAGTATATCCGCAATCTCCTGGTAAGTATGACCGTCTATATCACGCAATTGCATAATAGTACGGTATTTTTCCGGCAATGCCCGCATGATCCGGTGCACACTGTTCATCACATCCTGCTTAGCCGCAGCCTCATGAGGATTATCCTGCTGTGTAACAACCATATCAACCGCCTTATCCAATTCCTCCGATCTGCGATACTTTTTAGATTTCAACCTGTCCAATGCAAGATTCCGCACTATCCGCATACACCATGCCTCCATATTCTGCAGCTCCGTCATCCGCTCTTTCTGCTGCCACACTTTCACCATCGCATCCTGGGTGATGTCTCTCGCATCCTCCTCATTCCCCAGCAGGTGGTAAGCAAAGCGATAAAGCTTTTGCCTGACCGGGATGACTTGTGTTTCAAATATTGCAAGAGACATATATTAACCAGGGCGTTTATATAAGGAAGACGACTCGTGTGAGGGTTTGTTACAAAAGTTTCAAAGTTTTTTAAAAAAAAACGGCCTAAAACGAAAAAAGCCCATAGGGCTTTGATTTACAATACTATTAATCAAACAATTTACAGCTTTATCCGCGGATCTATCACACTATACAACAAATCCGCCAGCAAATTAATCACCACAAATATCCCCGCCGTAAACAACACGGCCCCCATCAACACCGGAAAATCAAACTTCTCCAACGCATCTACCGTCATTTTCCCAATCCCTTTCCATCCAAATATATACTCCACGAAAAACGCCCCTGCCAGCAACTCTGCAAACCACCCTGTAATCGCCGTCACCACCGGGTTCAAAGCATTCCGCAAAGCATGCCTGAATATCACCGCCCACTTCGGCAACCCCTTCGCATATGCCGTCCTGATATAATCCTGGTGCAATACATCCAGCATCGCCCCCCTTGTCAACTGTACAATAATCGCCAATGGCCGGATCCCCAATGTCACCGCCGGCAATACCAGGTTCCGCAAAGTCAGGGTCCAGCCCGAAAACGCATCATAGTCGAACAAACTCCCCGTCATATGCAAACCCGTATAATCACTCAGCACAAAGCCGAACAGATATGCCAGCACAATCCCCATAAAGAACGATGGCGCCGAAATTCCCACCACACTCGCAAACACCGCCCCCGTATCCATCCAGGTATCTTTCTTTACCGCCGATAAGATCCCTAATCCAATCCCCGCCACCGTTGCAAACAGGATCGCTGCCACCGCCAGTACCAATGTTCCCGGCAAAGCCTCCGTCAGCATCTCCCACACATCTTTCTTTCCCTGGTAAGATCTTCTTAAATAAGGTGTCTTTAACACCAGCAACCTATCTCCGCTCAAATGCAGCAAAGGCACAAAATGCAAAACACGCTCTGCCTCCTCACCCGAATGTACCGATATGGGAGACAAATCATTCAGGTACAATAAAAACTGCACCGCCACCGGCTTGTCCAAATGCAATTCCTTCCGCACATTCTCCAGCGAAGCCACATCCGCCCGCTGCCCCAGTGTCAGTCGCGCCGGGTCGCCAGGCAATACATTAAATAAAAAAAATACCAGTGCCACTACCCCGAGCAGCACCAGTATTCCGTAACTTATTTTTCGCAGGAGAAATCTCAGCATAATCAGTCGATAGCAAATGGCAAATCACGGTAGCTCCACTTTCCTTTGATGGTACCCTTCTCCAGCAACAGCAAACAAGGATTACTCCTGCCTGCCGTCTTAATAGCCGTTCCGTCCATATTCAGGAATTGAAAGTCCAGTCCGTTCTTCTTCACAAAAGGTTCCACCTGGTCTTTTGTAGATGCTGTTACCCCATAAATATAACATTTACCCTGTTTTGCGAGGGCCTGTAATGCCGCCATTTTACGTTGCCAGCCATCCGCTGCTTCATTCACATCTTTTACCAGGAACAAATACACCGGTGTTGCCTCTGTCAATATCGCCTCCGTCTGGTTACCACCATCAAAATCCGTCAGAATAAAATCCTTCACCGGCGGTTCACCATCCCCTTCTTTTACCAACTTGTCTTTTCTATCTACATACACCCAGGTACTATCATTCCATGGGAAGTTCTCCGTCGTAAATTCCTTCGCCTTACCATCTTTCTTATAGATCAACACCGTCTCATACACATCCGGATGCGCACCCGGTGGCAGTTTCATCTTCTCAGGAATATTATTACCTACCTTATAACCAAGGCAATCCACCAGGGGCAGATGCGCCAGCGTATACCACTGAATACCCAGTGAGAAGATCAGTGATACCAGCATCAATGCTCCATTTGCTTTCGTGCCAAACAAAGGCCCGATCTTATCTTTATAAAAGAAGATCACCAGGATCATCACCAGTAAAGCCACATCCTTCCAGAAAGTCTCTGCCGGAGACAGTTTAATACAATCCCCAAAACAGCCACACTCGCGTACCGTACCGCTAAACAACGCATACGCTGTCAGGAACGTAAAGAACGCAATCAGCAATAAGATCAGCCAGGTGAACAAGCGCATCCTGTACCCGATCAATATCGCTACACCACATACAATCTCAAATGCATTCATGGCCACTGAGTACACCAGCGAGTAGTGCGACATAAAGCCCAGGTGCAGTACTTCAAAAAATTCATCCATCTTATAACTCAGGCCCAGCGGATCATTCGCTTTGACCAGACCGGAGAAGATGAACAACACCCCCACAATGATTCTTAATAGGTTAAGGAGAAATTTCATGGATAATTTAATTTATTGTGCCAGTTTACCTGCCGGCACATCAACACATTATAGCTAAATTTGCATGGCAAAATAATCAATAATACGCAAACAGGATAAACGGAAAGGAGGAATGGCAATTATGAGTACTATTAACTGTAAAGGCAAATTACTGGACCTGTCAACCACACCGGTTGTGATGGGGATCATCAATATTACTGATGATTCTTTTTTTGCTGATAGTCGCACCAAACAACTGGATGCGATCATGGACAAAGCTGCGCAACACCTCGCAGCAGGCGCGCAGATACTGGACATCGGGGCACAAAGCACGCGTCCCGGCTCCCTTACCGTGGGCGAAAACACAGAAATCGACAGACTGATACCAGCCATCTCGGCACTGGTAGAGCGCTTCCCGGATGTAATCATATCGGTAGACACTTACTATGCAAAGGTAGCAGCGCAATGCATCTCTGCCGGAGCCGCCATCATCAACGATATCAGCGCGGGCGACATGGATCCGGGCATGATCGCCGTAGCAGCAGCTACCAAAGCTCCATATATCGCAATGCATATGCAGGGAACACCCGCCAGCATGCAACACCAGCCACATTATGAAGATGTAACCCGCGAAGTGCTGGATTATTTCATAAAGAAAAAGGCGGAATGCCTGGCAGCAGGCATCAAAGACCTCATTATTGACCCTGGCTTTGGTTTTGGTAAAACCATCGCACACAATTATACACTTTTGAAAAATATGAATGCTTTTCATATATTGGATTGCCCTTTATTGATTGGCATCTCCCGAAAGTCGATGATTTATAAATTGCTGGAAATTACACCAGCGGACGCGCTGAACGGTACAACGGTGTTGAATACACTATCTTTACAGGCCGGCGCACAAATATTAAGGGTACATGATGTAAAGGCTGCGATGGAAGCAGTAAAGATCCATCAGTATATGAAAGGTCTCTGATATTTCCTGATCAAAAAGCGCACATTAACCACTTTTTGACCCACATTGATGTTTGCACTCATAACTGGGTGCTACATCCTATTTAAACCATATCCATTTAATATTCACTATTTTTACAATCTATGGAAGACTTGTTTCAATTTAACGGATTCCGTTACAACTGGTTGAATGTACTTGACCTGGCGATCGTCATCTTTCTGGTAATACAGCTCTACCGCCTGCTCAAAGGCAGTCTGGCATTCAATATATTCGTTGGCCTGCTCATGGTTTACTTCGCCTATTTCATGGTGGAACTCCTGCACATGCCGATTCTCACGCTCATCCTTCAGAACTTCATCAATATCGGTCTGATTGCTATTATTATCATCTTTCAGCCTGAAATCCGTAAGTTCCTGCTGGTATTAGGGAAAAAAGCGCCGCTTAGCAAAGACAGTTTCTTCACAAAACTTTTCTTACCAGATAAATTCAAAAGCTACAAAGAAGAAGAGAACATTATCGACGAAGTGGTCACTGCCGTAAGCCACATGGCAGCTACCTCCACAGGGGCATTGATTGTGCTGTCCAATTCTTATCGTGTAAAATTTGATACTGCCTCCAGCATTTCACTGGATAGTAATATCAATGCAAAACTGCTGGAAAGTATTTTCTGCAAAGGAAGTCCGCTGCATGACGGGGCACTGATCATCGTGGGCAACAAGATCCTGGCGGCTAAGGTCATCCTGCCGGTTTCTGAGAACCCTAATCTTCCTTTACAAGTAGGTCTCCGGCACCGCTCAGCAGTGGGGATCACGGAGCACAGCGATAATCTCGCGATTGTAGTCTCGGAAGAAAGAGGAACCATCTCTTACGCAGAAGACGGAACCCTGACACAGGATGTATCCCTGGAGGATCTGAAGAGTAAATTGTACGAAGTGCTGGTGGAAGGATATCCTGGATAAGACATTCATGAAGAAGGGATGCACAACAGACCTGAAAACCTGATACAGGAAGATATCAAAAATTGGGTATTTATTAACAGCACGAAAAGGGAATTCATCAACAAACAAATAAAAACACTCATGAAAGAGGGAATTCACCAACGGTAATGAAAACCTTTTTCAGAAAAAGAGGCTGAACGCATCAAAACGTTCAGCCTCTTTTATTTATAAGAAATTAATTATTTCTTCTTTGCAGGAGCACCTGGTGCAGCCGGTGTAGCCGGAGCAGCAGTTGGCTTCTTGATATCCAACAGTTCCACATCGAACACCAGTACGGAGTTAGAAGGGATCATCGGAGTTGGCTGCAGACCATAACCCAGTGTAGAAGGCAGGATCAGGGTAGCTTTAGTACCTTTCTTCAGAGAAGCGATACCAGCATCCCAACCTTTAATTACAAAACCTTTACCGATTGGGAAACGGATTGGCTGCAGAGGTCTGCCTGGATTGATAGTCGTATCAACAGAAGAATCGAATACTTTACCATTCAGCAGTTTACCAGTGTAGTTAACTACCACAGTATCACCTGCCTGAGGCTGTTCGCCTGTACCAGCTACCTGGGTAGCAACATAAACACCTTCAGGGGTTGGAGTCGCCTGGATATTGTTCTTAGCAGTATAATCCTTGATCAGTTTCTGATCTTCAGCTAATTGCTTAACAGAAGAGAATTTGCTTACTACTACGAAAGTAACGTTCAGCTTGTCGCCTTTCTTAGCAAAAGGAGGACGTGGCTGAGGCAGGGAATCTACAGGGATTGCAAAGGTAGCACTATCACCTTCGTGCAGGGCTGCCAGACCGTCCATCAGATCCCATTTCTGCTGAGACTTCTGGATCAGTACAGGAACCGGTGCTCCACCGCTTCTTTCGCGGGAAGTAGCCAGCGTGGAATCGTTCAGTTTCTGGATAATGTTCATCAGAACGGTATCACCTTCTTTCAACTGTGCACCGCTACCTGATTTATGAACGATATAATCTACGCCACCGGGAGTCTTCTTGTGACCACCGCCACCGCAGGAGGCCAGCAGCAGGCCCAATGCTGCAACTAACAACTGATTGTTCTTTTTCATTTGACTGTATTAGTAGGATTGAATGACTTATTGTAATGCTTCTTCGTTCTCAGCGATCGCGTCAACAAAACGTTGAACGGTCACATCGAGGTTATCTGCACTATGACCACCGGCTGCGTGGAAATGACCGCCGCCGTCAAAGTACTTACGGGCAAAGGTATTCACGTCAAAGTCGCCTTTGGAACGGAACGAAAGCTTTACCTCCTGGTGACGGTCAATGATCAGTGCCGCCATCTTTATGCCCTGGATAGAGAGCAGGAAGTTGACCACACCTTCAGTATCGCCCGTTTGCAGGTCGAAACGCTTCAGATCAGTATATGGAATAGCGATCATCGCGGTGTTGTACTCATAGTATACCTCCATCCGGTTCAGCAGGCAATGGCCCAGAAAGCGGAGACGGTTTTCAAGGAAATTATCGTAAATCGCCTGGTGAATCAGCTCGTGGTTCAAACCATGATCCAGCAAATCAGCCACCATACGATGTACACGGGATGATGTGGAGGCAAAACGGAAAGAACCGGTGTCTGTCATGGTACCTGCATAAATGCACTGCGCCATTGCATCGTTAATATAACGTTCTTCTCCCATTTTGTGTATAGTCTCATACACTAATAATGCCGTAGAAGCCGCTGTAGTATCACTCACGCCATATTCAAACACAGGCTGAGGCTCCAGATGATGGTCAATCAGTACCTTCAAACAATTCAGGGCAGCCAGGTGTGGCTCCATGTTCTTGGTCCTGTACAACGCATTGAAATCCAGGCAAAACAGCAATTCCACTCCCTCCAATGCCTTCATCGCCTTATCCTGCGAAGACTCAAAATCCAGCACGTCCTGTGAACCCGGCATCCAATTCAGGAAATCCGGAAAATTGGTAGGTGAAATAACAGTTACGTCGTGTCCTTTCTGCTTAAGATAATGGTACAGGGCCAGAGAACTTCCCATTGCATCTGCATCCGGTTTCTGATGCATCGTTATGACCACTCTTTTAGGGGTTTCCAGCAAAGGCTTAATTTCCTCGATCCTCTTCATTTTATATTAATAATATAATGTAACTGTTTTTACCGAAAAATGAAGTGCGAAGTTCTCTATTTAGCGCAGAATTACAAAATTTTTGGGAGGAGGATTTAAAATTCCCTACTGAAGGGTCTATTTTCAGGCTAAATGCCTGTTTTAGCAGCAGAAACCGCTCTTTTTTTCTGCCTCTGCCGAGTATCAGGCGCTTTTTTTTTCTGATTGCCTAAATTCTGGTTACATTTGCGCGCAAAATCCGCTAATTAGTTACTCAATATATTATGGCTAACAACAGAACCTTTACAATGATCAAGCCGGATGCCGTAGAAAACGGTCATATCGGTGGTATCCTGAACAAGATCAACGAAGCTGGTTTCCGCATCGTAGCGATGAAGATGACCAGACTGTCTGCTCAGAAAGCTGGTGAATTCTATGCAGTACACAAAGAAAGACCTTTCTATGGTGAACTGGTTGAATTCATGAGCAGTGGTCATATCGTAGCAGCTATCCTGGAAAAGGATAACGCTGTTGAAGAATTCCGCAAACTGATCGGAGCTACCAACCCGGCTAATGCTGCAGAAGGTACTATCCGTAAAATTTATGCTGAGTCTATCGGCCGTAACGCAGTTCACGGTTCTGACTCTGATGAAAATGCACAGATCGAAGGTGACTTCTTCTTCTCTGGTCTGGAAAAATTCTAAGCTATTTCAGATATTTCAAAAGAGCGTCCTGCATCAAATGCAGGGCGCTTTTTTATGCATCATCGTTTGTATTCATTTAAGCCAATGCTATTTCCCCCCGAATCTGCCTGCAGCAATGCCCAGGGGATTTGAAAGGTTTCCTTAAATTGCACCCATGTGGGATGTCTACCTGAAAGGATTCAAAGCTTATTTACAACTCGAACGTTCCCTCTCCGGCAACTCTATCGAAGCCTATCTCCGGGATGTTGAAAAACTGGTGCAATACCTCCAGTCCACCCATATCACCCTCCCACCCGATCAGATCAGCCTCACTCAGCTGCAATCCTGTGTACAATGGATCGCTACCCTGGGCATGACAGCTACCTCACAGGCACGCATCATCTCTGGTATCAAAGCCTTTTATAAATACCTGCTCCTGGAAGACATCGTCAAAAACGATCCCACACAGTTATTAGAAGCACCCAAAACAAAACGGCAATTGCCCGATGTACTCAGTTTCGAAGAAATAGAACTGATCATCGCACAAATAAAGACAGGTACTCCCGAAGGTGCCCGTAACCGTGCCATCCTGGAAACAATGTACAGCTGCGGCCTGCGCGTGAGTGAAGTGACCAGTTTACTGATCTCACAATTACATTTTGATGCAGGTTTTATTCGTGTAATAGGCAAGGGTGATAAAGAAAGACTAATCCCCATCGGCCGCGATGCCATCAAATACATCAATATCTATAAGGATGAAGTGCGTGTACATATGCCCTGTAAACCCGGCCAGGAAGATATACTGTTCCTGAACCGGAGAGGAAGTGCACTCACCAGGGTGATGGTCTTTATAGTCATCAAAGAACTGGCAGCGGCGGCAGGCATTGAGAAACAGGTTTCCCCACATACATTCCGTCATTCATTTGCTACACACCTGGTAGAAGGAGGAGCAGATCTGCGCGCCGTGCAGGAAATGCTGGGCCATGAAAGTATTACCACTACAGAGATCTATACGCACCTGGACAGAGAATACCTGAGGGATACTTTGCAAAGATTCCATCCAGGGTTTTTAAAAAAATACCGGAACTAAATGAAAGAGAATCTCTCCTTTATCGAAAAAAATGCCTGCTTAATATTAAAAACGGCTTAAAAAAACGCTCAAAAATTCATCACCCTTACTTTTCAAAAAAACACAAGTCCTTATACACAAACAGTTTCAGACAATTTTCCTCCGCCCGCAATTATTACCCTTTTGTTAATGATCGTTCTCCCATTCACAACCTATCAATAAGCTGATTATTTTGCACGTGTAATTCAAAACCTACAATTTGTTACACGTTTACACTGTCAGTCTCTCTATGGACCTGTACAATGCATGCGTTAACATTCCTATTGCCTGTTATTAACGCAAAATCAATGAAAGCATCACCACTTCTGCATGTACCTGCAACCATGCTGTTATCCCTGTTCCTGTTTTCGTGTTCGAAACAGGACCTGCCCGCGCCACAACTACAAAACACTGTAGCGGCGACCAATACAACTGCTGCTGTAACTGTAGCATCCAACAGCTGGATGACAGCATTAGCAGACAACACCAACATTGCCGCCATCTCTATTCCAGGTACCCATGACAGTGGTGCCCGCGTAGAACCGGTATCCGGTACCGCCAAATGCCAGGATCTCTCCATCGCAGATCAGCTGGAAGCAGGTATCCGTTACCTCGACATTCGCTGCAGACACATTGACAATGCCTTCGCCATTCACCATGGGGCTATCTATCAGAACCTGAACTTCGATGATGTACTGACCGCCTGTAAAACCTTTCTTAGCAATCATCCGAAAGAAGTGATTGTGATGTGTGTAAAGGAAGAATATGATGCAAGCAACAATACCCGCACCTTCGAACAGACCTTTGATACTTATGTCTCGAAATACGGCAATATCTCCCTGACTGCTACTGTGCCTAACCTGGGAGATGTAAGAGGCAAGATCGTATTACTCCGCCGCTTTTCAGCCACCACTACCCCAAAAGGCATCGATGCTACCAGCTGGGCTGACAACACCACCTTCACTATTAATAACGGTAACGCAAGTTTGAAAATCCAGGATAATTACATTGTAAATGACAATTCTTCCAAATGGAATAATGTCACTGCTATGTGGACGGAGTCAAGCAGTTCCATCAACAGCACACTGTATATTAATTATACCAGCGGGTACAAGCCCCTCATCTTTGGTATTCCAGGTATTACTTCAGTATCAGGAACTATCAACCCACAGATACAAACGTATTTCTCTACTCATACATCAGGCAGATACGGGATCGTGCCTATGGACTTTGCCAATAGTACGCGGTCTACAGCGATCTTAAATACAAACTTCTAAATATAGCGAGAGGTCAGCGCCGGAAGACGCTGACCTCTCGTAAATAATTTTATTTTCAACCCACCACCCTACTCAACCACCCTGCCGCCTTCTTCACCATTCCTCCCTGCATCGTAATATTTATTACACTACATGCATCAATCGCTCTCCTTCCCGGCATAGCTGCGACATCCGCCTGCTCCGCCCACAATAATTTTTTATCTCTATATACTTTAAAATACACATTGGGGCCAAGCAACTGTCCGGCGGACAGTTGCTTTCTACTAAACCTCATCTGGTAACGCCCCCGATCATCTGTGCTGCTACAGGCCAGCATGCGGTGGTTACCTGCATTGTACGCTTTTACTCTCAATTGTGATTGTCCCTCATTATCGTGGGTGCGCCTTACTATTCCGGCTATCACCCATGTACCATAGCTGGCTCGGATCTGTGCCCAGCTTTCAACTGGAAAGACATAAGCATAAGCCGCTACATACCGCTGCATAGAATGCTTCCATGGAGGCACCAGTGTACTCAGGTGGAAATGTGTTTCCTTCTTTTCGCCTGCTTCCTCGGGCATACCCTGCAAACAGATGTCTAACTCTAATGGTTCCGTGAATAAGTGCACCTGCTCCCAGCAAAGACTGAAATTGCCTTGATGATCCAGGGCAGTTTCGGCCAATAACCGTTCCTCCTTATTCAACACCTCTGATGGGGTTAACTGCCTGGGGCCACTAAATGTATATTTATGGGGATAACAATTTGAAATATGCCCGTCCGGCAAATAGACCCTGATCCTGGCGTTGATCAAAGGTTCAGTACAGTCAGCTGAGATCAGTGCAGAAACGTTTCCAATTAGTAGGTAACACATAATTGTAAGTTTAAAAATTGGGGTCAACCCAGGTTAACCTCTAATCCTGTTGTGGTGTCTCTCTGCATGTCTACCAGGAATGAACAAACTATGGGTAGAAAGGCCCGTTGATGCTTGCTCGCATTGTGGGTATAGCCATTACCCACAATGCAAAGATTGAAAAGTATCAATTGGCAGACAAGCGTTGTAGTACGTTGTTTTTAAAATACGTAGTTCTACGCATTTTTCAGTGAGCCCTACGGTAGAATTAATACAAAAAAATCCTTTTTATCACACATAACTCAGTGATATAAAATCGAATAAGTTCATTTTCTGCTTTCTGATGGCACAAATATGGATACCAGGCACAGCTTTGAAAAGTGATTATTTGTAATAATTTTACTGCCAATTAAAACAACAGCATTCGTATGAGTACTACCAAACCTAATTTCACCGCAGATGCAGGTGGATTCATTCACCATGACGAAGCACGTCGTTTAAGGGACAACTATTGCAACAAAAAACGCCAGAAAGAGCCACACAACCCTGATTTTATTCAGGCTTACTTTTTCGGAAAAGAAAAATTACAACAATTGCTTGAATGCCAGGACGACATTATCGGATTACGCATCTACTTCGGTGACGACCACGATCATCCTGAAAAGGAACTCAAGAAAATGGTCATTTATGCAGTTGACACTGAAGGCAACAACGTACATTACAAAGATTCAAAAGCTGCCAAAGAACTGAATCAGCTCCGTGTTGGTTCTGCAGCGCCTATCGAATTCGCAGCACTGGATCAGGGCTTACCTTGTCCGACAAACTGCCCTGATAAAGGAACCGTTTAAACCCAAAGGCAGGTGATTTCATATTTGATTACATTTTACATCATGGAGGGGATCGAATTTTTGCTTTTGATCCCCTTTATCATGAACTTTAATATACTCGACAGGAGTGGCAGATCGATTTTTTATTATCTTATCAGCAGCGCTGTCTTTGCCGGCGGCTCACACCTGCTCGCATATCTTTTTGGAAATAACATGTGGTTTTTTGCAATCATGTGCTACATCCAATTCGTTATCCTTACCCACTTTTTTTACCAGGTATTTAAAAACCAACTATTCAAGATAATTCTACTCATTGTTTTAGGACTCGTTACCTGTTTTGCGGTTACAGATTATGTTTACCTGGAGGGGCAAAAAGCCTATAACTCCTATGCAATCTCCATTGAGAACTTTTTACTCTTACTGTACGGTGTCATTTATTTCTGGGAACTCATGCGCGACGAGGACCTGGTGAAACAATCCATCTTTGTCAACACCCTTCCCAACTTCTGGTTCAATAGCGGCCTGTTTATTTTCCATTGCTCCAACTTCATGTTGTCACTGGCTTATAACTTTTTACAGCACACCGAATATGACAGAAGTATCCAAAATGCAACGCTTTCTGTTACCTTTATCGGCGGCTTTGCGGAAGTAGTACTGATTTTTATCGGGCTTCTCAAAGCTCAAAAATTAAGGAGATGAATAGTTACGAAGTAGTTATCATTGGTACAGGCGTTATGCTCGTGATGGGCATATTTGTCATCGTACTCGTTATATTTCAGCAAAAACAGGTTATACAACACAAGCTCCTGATCGGGGAAAAAGACCTGCAACTGCAGAAAGAACGACTGGTAGCCATTCTCCAGGGCCAGGAACTGGAACGCAAACGCATTGCAGAAGACCTGCATGATGAAGTAGGCGCCCAGCTCTCCGTGCTCAAACTCAATCTTAACCAGCTCCAGCCATTACTCAAATCAGGCAATGGCGAACAGGAACAGCTAAAAGAGACCAAAGAATTTACAGATACAATTATCCAGCACCTGCGCTTCATCTCCCAGAGCCTGCATCCACAGGCACTTGAAAACCTGGGCCTGAGCCGGGCGCTGGATTCTTTCTGTAATATGATGAATCGTAATAAACAAGTGCAGATCCACTTCACCGAAGACAGTAACCACCACGATGTAGAACCCGAAAAAGCCCTGAATATCTATCGTGTGGTACAGGAACTCATCAACAACATCTTGAAACACGCACAGGCCACACAGGTCCAGATCACCTACCGTACTACCCCTTCCCTGCTAAGTATCTATGTAGTTGACAATGGAAACGGTCAGCTACTGCACTCCCTGGAAAATGCCCGTCATAAAACCGGCAGCCTGGGATTAAAGAATATTGAAAGCCGCCTCAACATCATAGGCGGTACCATTTCCTACAAACCTGGCGTACCTGCCGGTACCATCGCCGAAATCAAAGTAGAAAATTATCAGCGCGCTGAGTAATAATAGTATTTTATTCTAGCTTTGTCCCTGAGCAAAGACACGTGAGGCTATTCGGGACTACTAACGCAACCAATATAAACGGCTCCCTCTATGACAAACAACATTAAGGTAGCTATCGCCGATGACCATAAAATCTTCCGGAGTGGGGTGATCAATACCCTCACACCCTATGAAAACATCAATGTGGTGTTTGAAGCTGAAGATGGCGTGCATTTATTACAGATCATGGAAGAACAGCAACCAGATGTGATTCTCATGGATCTGAAAATGCCCAACATGGATGGCATAGAAGCTACCAAAAGAGTTAGGGAAAAATATGCGCACGTAAAAGTAATCGTGCTCACCATGTATGAAGATGACAACTTTATTGTACATCTCATTGAGAACGGCGCAAATGCCTATCTGCTAAAAAATGCAGAACCAGGTGAGATTTACGAGGCGATTTGTACTACCTACGAGAAAGGGTTTTATTTTAATGAAAATGTGAACCTGGCCTTACTGAAGAAGGTCATGCACAAAACGAAACAACAGTTCAAACCAACATTCCGCAGCGAGGTACCGTTGACAGACCGCGAGCTGGAAGTGCTTCGTTTGATTTGTGAAGAGCTGACCACGCAGCAGATTTCAGAGAAGATTTTTTTGAGCCCGAGAACGGTGGAAGGGCTGAGACAGAAATTACTGGAGAAGACAGGGGCCAAAAACATTGTAGGCCTGGTCATGTATGCGTTCAGGAATGGAGTGATTGAATAGGGATTAAGCAAACAGGGATTTACTTTGTCATGTGAAGGCTGCAATATGAAAGATTGCAAAGGCCTTACTTCGTCATGTGAATAGTGCGTTATATGAAGGGCAATCCAAGCAGACTGCCCTTACTTCATTTCGTTATGTGAATTTTACATTGTATTAAGCGCAATCTGACTGCACTGGCTTTACTGTACCAGGCGCAGGTTGTAATAATTGAAGAATCCAGGCCAATACGATCACCAATATACAGCCGATCGCATTCAGCCACAGGAACGATACAATATTGCTGATAAAGACAATGATCACTATACACTCCGCTGCTATGGCCGCCCAGAACACAGCTGTGCCGCCAATCCGCTTACAGTAAAACGCTACCAGGAATATACCGAGTATCACACCATAAAACAGTGATCCCAGTACATTCACCGCCTCTATCAGGCTTCCCAGTTTGCTGGCAAACTGAGCCACCACTATGCAAAACAGGCCCCAGATGAACGTCCACCAGCGCGATGCTTTAAAGTAATGTTCATCAGGGGCTGTTGGCTTAAACTGCCGCTTATAGATATCAATTACCGTCGTGGATGCCAGCGAATTCAAAGCTGCGGCAATACTCCCCCATGCCGCCAGGAATATAATCGCTATCAGCAATCCCACCAGGCCTTTGGGCAAATTGTTCACGACAAAATGCAGGAAAATATAATTCGTATCGTTCGTATCCGCTGCCGGATCTGCCTTTTTAATATAGTCGATAGCGGTAGTCCGGACTTTTAATGCATCTGCCTCTGCCTTATCCAGTTTTTCCTGCGCCCTTGTTATCCCCGCATTGTCATTGCTTTTTATCGCACTGGATAAGGCCCTCACCTGCACCTGTTTCTCCTGGTTGAAACCATCGTACTCGGTCTTAATTTGCTGCAAAGTTGGCCCATCCACCTTATTCAGCTGCGCTTCATTAAAAAACACGGGCGCCCTGAAATACAGATAAAACACAAATACCATTGTACCTAATAACAGGATCAGGAACTGCATCGGCACCTTTACCAGGCCATTCATCAGCAGGCCTAACCTGGATTCCGTCACACTCCTGGCAGTCAGGTACCGCCCTACCTGCGACTGATCTGTTCCAAAATAAGAGAGGGCCAAAAAGAACCCGCCGATCAGGCCACTCCAGATATTATACTTATCCTTCCAGTCAAAATCAGTCACAATCACATTCAGTTTTTTCATCCTGCCCGCTACCTTCAGGGCATCATTAAACCCAATACCCTCCGGCAGCAAATGCACAACCATCCATCCAGCCAGGAACATCCCTACAAAAATGATGACCAACTGCAGGGTCTGCGTATAACTCACGGCCCTGGTACCACCGGATACTGTGTAGATAATCAGCAGGCCCCCCATGATCACATTGGTCCAGTAAATATTCCAGCCCAGTAATGAAGAAAGAATTATCGCTGGGGCATAAATACTGATCCCTGTAGACAATGCACGCTGTACTAAAAATAATATAGCCGTAAACGTACGCGTTTTGCAGTCAAACCTTCCTTCCAGGTATTCATAGGCCGTGAATACTTTCAGTTTATGATAAATGGGTACAAATGCAATACAGATCACTACCATGGCCAGTGGCAGTCCAAAATAATACTGTACAAAACGCATCCCGTCAGTGTAAGCCTGACCTGGTGCGGAGAGAAAGGTAACGGCACTCGCCTGTGTGCCGATGATAGACAACAGTACGATATACCACGGCATAGACTGGTTATCCAGGAAGTAACCGGCCATATCTTTCTGGCCACGGCTCTTCCAGATCCCGTATAATATAATCCCGATTAATGTACCCCCCAGTACAATCCAGTCTGCTACGCTCATGAATAAACTTTAGTGAATAAATAAAACGCGCCGATCAGCAGGCAGAGCCAGCAGATTACAAGAGCGTACCACTGCCACCAATGTGGCAGTAATGGCGGTTTATCTTCTTTCATAACAATACTTCCTTTAGCTTAATTAGTTGCTATTTGATGACAGCGTCTTGCCTAAAACACTCCTTATTGTTATGTTTTAGCTCAAAATAACCATCCTGTTGTGGCAAAGCTATTTTCTCTTTGCCAGCAATTCCCACTCAGCAAGCCCGGCGAAAAAGCAATCAATGACCGAATCCTAATCTTCTGCTACTTTCTCTTTGCCAGCATATTCCCACTCAGCAAGCCAAGCGCAAGCCCTATCAGCAAGCCGATATGCAATCGCTTGATCTCAAAACCAATGGCCAGGCCAATTACAATACAAAGGATCGCTGTCATAGTCAGCCTGGACCTTGGCGGCTGTTTCTGCTCTGCCATTTTACTTCTTCGTTGAAATCAGGTTTACAAATATGCGGTACGCCCCAGGCACCCCTGCAGGCAATTCCCTGAAGAAAGCCAGTGAAGTATATACATACCTGCCCTTACCATACGTTGCTACAATCGTAGATCCCTGTAATGGCGCCTCTTCCTTGTCATGCATAGAGAAAAGCGACTGATACTTCGCATCTGCGTTTGTCGTAAAGTACAGGCCGCGCTCCTGGATCCATCCATCAAAGTCATGCTGAGTGATCTTATTCGGATAGTTCATGATCACATCATCCGGACGCAGGAAAGAAACTTCCGCTTTTTCATCCGTCACACGGTCACGGCTCAATGAAAACGGATAAGGCCCCAAATCAGTGATCTGTAAAGGCCCGTTCACGTTATACTGTACCAGCAGGGTACCTCCATTCTTCACATACTCCAGCAGGCGCGGCTGCCAGTATTTAATACGTGGATTAATATTATAGGCCCTTATACCCGTGATGATTGCATCGTACTGGCTCAGGTCTCCGTTCATAATATCTTTTTCGGTCAGGTGAGTCACTTCATAACCTACCTGCTGCAAACTAGGAGCCACCAGGTCTCCCGCACCATCAATATATCCAAGTTTACGGCCATTGTGTTGCAGGTCTACCGTTACGAGACGACCAGCTGCATCAGGGAATAGAGTAATCGTCGGAATATGATCATAACTGATCGTCTGGATGCCCTGTGCATAGGAATGGCCTCCGTCTTCAATGATCACTTTAAAGGTATCGGTGCGGTTGCTGCCGGCTACTTTCTCAGGGGCAATATGAAATAGCAAAGTCGCTTCATCCCCTCTGGTCGTGAGTTCAAAAGGAAGGGATGCTTCCTGGCAGGAGAATCCGGCGGGCAGTTGCAGTCTCACTTTGCCATTGGTGGCATTGCCCATGTTGTGCAGCTTCACCTGTACGGCTTGTGCCGCAGTACTGGTAAAAACAAAAACGCTATTCGCCAGGTTCGCCACTACAGGAGGTGCGATAATAAGTGGCGCATATACTTCTCCTTTCACAGGGTCAGTATGTTTGAATTGCACCGGGCGGGTGATCGTCAGTTCCTCACCGTTGATTGTTAAACGGATAGCCGCCTGAATACCCGGAATGTTTTCCGGATGCCCTACCAGCAGTGGATCCTGGATGGCGTATTCACCAACGGTATGTGGTGCACGCAGCCAGTAGGGTTCTGAAACAGGCGTGTTGTCAGGCACCTGTAGGGTGATCGGAATATTTTTCAGCTGGTTGAAGTCCAGTTTGTTTTGAGCGAAGCTGGTATCCTTACTACCGAAACTCAGTGACTGGATCTGTACGGGGATATTGCTGTTGCAGATCAGCTGTACGCTGCCCGGCATTGGCTGGCCAGGCACCACAACTTCACTATTACTGTAAGCTTCTGCCCAGATACCGGCGCATGCAAGAATGAGCTGTTCGGTTTCCTGTAGTTTCTGGTTGCGCCAGTAACCATCAGGGAGTGCCTTGATCGCCTTCCTGATTTTTAGCAGGTCAGGCACGGTAGCAGCAGGATCTTCCAGTTTATAGGCCGCCCTCGCCTTGTCGATCATTTCACCAATAGCTTTACCACCTTCGATACGAGACCAGGTAGTATTGATACCATCCAGCAGGCTTTTCTGCGGGGTATCGCCTTTGATAGTAGTGAAGTATTCCAGGGAGCTACCACGGGCAGCTGGCACACCAAATCCCTGGCTCTTGTGCTGGGAGCGGCTTTCGGCAGCAATTTCGCCATAGCCCTTACCAAGCAGGTAATTGAAAGCACCTACGTCGAGTTTGAACTGGTCTTCGCTGGTGGTATTTACACTACCGAAATTAAAGGTGTTCCAGAGCAGGCGTTTCACCTTCCAGGGCTTCACATATTTTAACTGATCGGGAAATCGGTTAGGATCAGCGGCAGCATCGAATGCTTCGGCTGCAATCATCGCGGAGGCGGTATGGTGACCATGACCAGCGCGGCTATCTGCAGGGAAGCGGCATACGATGACATCGGGCTGGAATTTACGGATGATCCATACGGCATCGGCGAGGATCTGTTCACGGTTCCAGATGGTGAATGTCTCGGCTGGGTTCTTGGAAAAACCGAAGTCCAGCGCACGGGTAAAGAATTGTTCAGCCCCATCCAAACGACGGGCAGCGAGGAGTTCCTGGGTACGGATCAGGCCAAGGAGTTCGCCCTGTTCATTGCCGATCAGGTTTTGTCCGCCATCGCCACGGGTCAGGGAGAGGTAGCCGGTACGATATAATTTTTCATTTGCCAGGTAGCCAAGCAGGCGGGTATTTTCATCATCAGGATGAGCGGCCATATATAAAACACTTCCCAGCGTATCCAACTTTTTCAACTTCAGGGCAATGTTGGCAGAATTGTTTACGGGCGAGGGTTGACCCATAGCCGTGATGGCCGCCAGCATGCCTGTTGCGAATGCTAAACAGATGCTCTTTACCATTTCTTTCGAGGATTTAAACAGGCTCAAAAATAGGAATTATAAGAAGGTGTTGAGGAAAATGTGATAAAAGGAAATGGGGATCGGAATCTTATGAGAAAGGCGGGAAGAAGATACCTGTTGAATACCTATTAGATAAGTTCTCCAGAAGTACACAAAATGGTCACTAGTATATCACTTCAATATCCAAGGGATAATGAGGTGATATACTAGTGTACTTGAAGTTTAGGGTTGGCATACTTATCTAATAGGCCCATCCCGGTATTTCCTATATCCGGACCGATTATTTTTTAAACATAAAGTACACCGCCCCCAGAATCAGGGCAAAGGACACCAGGTAGTTCCACCTGATGGGTTCTTTCAGGTAAAAGATTGCAAAAACGGCAAATACAGAGAGTGTAATGACTTCCTGGATAGTTTTGAGCTGAAAGCCGGAGAAGCCTTCCTGCTCGCCCAGACGGTTGGCCGGCACCTGAAAGCAATACTCAAAGAAGGCAATCCCCCAGCTGATGAGGATGACTTTCCAGAGTGCAACATTTGTGAATTTAAGATGACCATACCATGCGAAGGTCATGAATGTGTTGGAGATAATGAGAAAGATAACGGTACGCATGCTGCGAATTTACAGCGTTTTTGGGGTTAAATATTTTTGCCTTGTTCGGGGTAGCGCAAAAAATAACGTAATGAAAAATCCGCTCATCTCAGAGTCGTACCCCTAAAATGAACGGATCCAGTTTGTAAATAGAAGGTTATCAGGAGGCCAAATACCCGCCCGTTAAAATTGGCAAGCGTAGCGGGGGGTATGGTATCTTTACCTTTAGCAAAATAGATAAAAAAATAAACCGGCCCAAAAGAGCCGGCCGGTTGTTACAGGTCTCAACTTTCCTATCATGCTTAGGAGTTGTAAGTTTTCAGAGTGCTCAAAGGGAGCTTAAACTGCCCTTATTGCATCATATATAATGACCTCTGGTAATAATCTAAGGTATAGGCACCCGCCTTTTGCAGGTTTCTGTGGTTTGACTATACACCTTTATATATATTATATATAAGGATGGCTCTTAGGTCACTGGCAAATCCATGCCTTCCAAACGACCGCTTGCCCTCAGGCAGTGGTCAACTCCCCAATTTGTCAATACCACTCTGTTTTTCCTAAAATAAAGAATGGTTACTCTTTCAATATTTTTAGCAGGCGCCTGCTAAATGCCGGCTTCTTATTCACTGTCTACATATATAATACAACCGTTATTATCTTTACCATTAGTCCATTTTAAAAAAACTTGTCTTTTTTTTAAAAAAAAGGGCGCTTTAAGCCAAAGACTAGCCATGGTGGCTATTTCCCAAGTATAAAATATTTATTTACTTTTTTTGGCCCGGCTGCTACCCAGCCAATTAGCCGGATAATTGATAGAATAAGCATAATTTTGCTATATTCTGTTTTTGAAAGCCGACTTTAGATTTTTAAAAATGGAATGAAAAGATAGTTACAGGATGCTGCCGCTCAACAATACAGATATAGTCACCGGGGTCCGGAACAGGGATAAACAAATATTTGAAATTATATTCAATCAGTTTTCGCCATCCATGTTCAGCATTGCCTTGCGCTACCTGAAGGATCAGGAAGAAGCGCAGGATATTGTGCAGGATGTATTCCTAAACCTGTGGCGAACCGCCGAAAACCTGGACGAGCGTGCACCCATCCAGCACTACCTGGCCCGCGCCACAGTGAACACCTGCCTCAACCGTATTAAAAAGACCCAAAGGCAGCAGGCTTACGCCAAAGAACAACAACAAACACAGGAACCCGGCACTATTGAGCACCTCCTGCTGGAACATAAAGAACTGGAAGCCCAGTATCTCTCCATTTTAGAAAAACTGCCTGAACAATGCAGGAGGGTGTTTGAGATGAGCCGTATAAAAGGATTGTCGCCCGCAGAAATTTCGGCACAGTTAAATATTTCCATCAATACAGTATACACACACCTTACCACCGCACTCAAAAAAATCAGGTTGGGTCTGCTTAATCAGCAGTAGAGGGGCATACATATATAATATATATAGATGTCCAGGAAAATGTTAAAAATTTTCCCCGGGAACTAATGGTAAGTTTATTTTTGATTGTATTAATAGTAAGAGATGAAACTACAGCAACCTGATATCGATGTCGTTATCCACTACCTGGAAGAACCAGGAAATGAGGAGCACAAACGTTCACTGGATGAATGGTTGCAACAGGATGCTGCCAATTTGGATATCTTTCTCGAAACCAAAGCCTTATGGCAAGGTGACGACCTGATACCATCAGCAGCGACCTACAATACTACGCAACAATGGCAAAGACTGGAAACCCTGTTCGCCACGGAAGAGATCCTCTCCGGCGACAGCCCCCTCTCTCCTGCCACATCCACCTCAACTCCTATTATTCAGACGCGGAAACCTATTCACCGTTACTGGTGGGCAGCAGCCGCTTCTGTGCTCCTGATGGCAGGAACTTACCTCCTGGTTCGTCAGCCAATGTATACGACCCAACAAACTGCACAAAATAAAGATAGTCTCCTGTTACCAGATGGTACCAGGCTCTATCTGAATGCACATACCTCTGTCAAATATCCCCGCCACTTCAAAGGCGATACCCGCGAAGTATATGTACAGCAGGGAGAAGTATTTGTAGACGTCAGGCATATGCCTGAAAAACCATTCACCGTTCACCTGAAAAATGTGGACATTGAAGTACTCGGTACCTCCTTCGATGTAAAAGAAACCAAACAGGGAGTAAAAGTCTTCGTACAGAGCGGTAAAGTAAGAGCGATTTACAAAAACAAGCACCAATCAGTAATCCTCACACCCGGCCAGGAAGCAGATATGCTCCTTGCCGCAGAAAGCATCACGACCCGTCATCATAGAAATAATAATCCCATCGCATGGAAAACTGGTCAGCTGACCTTCGACGATGCCCCATTGTCTGAAGTAGCTGATATACTCGAAGATTATTACAAAGTACATATCGTACTGAAAGGTGATGCGGTGGCCGATAAAAAGCTGATTGCAACCTTCCATAAGGAATCCCTTTCTGAAGTACTGGACATCCTGTCAAAAACACTGCAGGTACATACCATTCAGAAAGATAGCCTCGTAGAAATTTATTAAGTACTTCCGGAGAAAAAATGCAGGAAACTCATATGGCACTTCGGAAGGCCGCTTTTTATAAGCGCTGTTACATAGCACTTTTTTGTGCATGTATAGGGCTTCTTTTGGCATGCCCGCAAGTGAAGGCCCAGGATGCAGACACCATTCATGTCACCCTGAAAGTATACCGCACCCCCCTCCGACAGGTATTACGCCTCATCGAAAAACAGACCGGCCTCACCTTCGCCATTTCCTCCACCGTCATAGAAAATTCCAGGAGCGTTTCTATTGTTGCTAATCACCAGCCATTGACGAATGTGCTGCAACAGTTATTTTCCGGTACCAGGAACACTTTTGAGGTCAGGAACAGCCAGATCATCGTATTCCCGATCCTGCAATCCGCTCCCGTAAGTGGGGTGCCCAAGATTCCCGTCAAACCCGAACCGGAAATATTCACCATATCAGGGGTGATCTCCGACGGCGAAAAGCCGCTGGCCGGGGTTTCCATCCGGGAAAAAGGTACCCGCAATGGCGCCAGTACCAACGAAACCGGCCACTTCAAATTAACCGTAAATAATGGAGATGCCGTATTACAGATTTCCCTGATCGGGTACGAAGGACAGGAAATTCCGCTCAAACAAAGAAGAAACCTCGACATACTGCTGATAGGTGATACCAAAATTCTGAATGACCTCGTCATCATTGGTTATGGTATCCAGACAAGGGCCAACATCAACGGAGCCATTACCAAAATTGAAGGCCGCCGGCTGAAAAGCCGCCCGGTGACGAACGTGATGGCCGCCTTACAGGGTACGGCTCCCGGTTTACTGGTAACCCGCCTCAATGGCCAACCAGGTAAGGAAGGATTTAACCTGCAGATCCGTGGCCTCTCCTCCGGTAATAACAGCGATCCCCTTGTACTTGTAGATGGCGCCCCCGGCTCTATAGCATTACTCAATCCCAACGATATTGAATCCGTTTCCGTGCTGAAAGATGCTGCCGCCGCAAGTATTTATAGCCCGCAGGGAGCCAGTGGCGTGGTACTCGTAACTACCAAAAGAGGCAAAGCAGGTAAGACGAACGTAGAGTACAACAGCCTCTTTGGCCTGGAACACCCCATCAACTTACCCAAACGCATGCACTCCTGGCAGGCTGCAGCTTTGCAGAATACAGCAGCGATCAATGCCGGTATGGCCCCTGTGTGGTCAGACCAGGAAATTAACTACATGAAAGATCCCTCTATTGGTGCAGTGCGGGATCTGAACGGAGATTACAAGTATTATTATGATAACAATCCCCTGGAAAATGTGACCCGGCAGAACAGCTCTGTTTCCAATTTCAATGTCAGTGCACGTGGTGGAAATTCAGCGCATCAATACCTGCTTTCATTAGGCACATTTGCCCGTCAGGGTCTGTTTAAGACAGGGCCGGACAATACCAACAGGAACAACGTACAATTCAATATCAATAACCGATTCAGCGATATGATCAGCCTGGAGACAAGCCTGCAGTATGCAAAAAGCCATACGGAGTCTCCGGGGTATCGGGTAGATGGATACAATGGTTTATTGAATTATCTGTACCAGGCACCGGGATACTTACCTACCTACGTGCCGAATACAAGCAATTACACAGCCGGGTATAACCCGATTTCACTTTTGCAGAATGGTGGTAAACGTGACGAACAAACGTCATTTGCAGATGCCACATTTAGCCTGAAAGCGGAGAACCCGGTGAAAGGCTTGACGCTGAAAGCAGTCTATAGTCCGCAGATCACACATTATTATGATGGTCTTGGCAAGCAAATCATCCGATACTATAACGGTAATGGTTACGTGAACAGCATCAATGATCCCAATTCACTCAAAAAAGGCGATCTGCTGGAAGTTCAACACAGCCTGCAATTGCTTGCTGATTATGATATTCCTGCCGGTAAACTCAATACTATTCATATACTTGGGGGCTATGCCTACGAAAGTCATTATCAGCGTCAGAAGATCTCTTCACTTTATAATGTGACAAATAATGAGATCGCTAATGTTGCCTTCAATAACCCGGAATATGCTGAGATGCGTTGGTTCAAGGCTTCCGGCTCACAGGGTTCTCTGTTTACACGCCTGAATTATAACTTCAATGATCGTTACCTGCTGGAAGCGAATGTAGTAGCAGCACGGTTGTTCTACAACAGTACCGGGATGGGGGCTATAACGCGTCAGCATATCTTCCCTTCATTTTCCGGTGGCTGGCGCCTGAATAATGAGAAATGGTTCGGGCATACATTCCGATTCTTTGATGAGTTTAAGCTGAGAGCATCCTGGGGCTTGCTGGGAAATTTCAACTGGCGGGGCGGGTTGAATGATTATAACTATCGCGATCAGCTCATGTATCCGCAGACATATCCTTTACTGAATGAGGACTATAACGACAGGTATATGCCGGGTAATAATAACTGGGAAACGATTAATACAACCAATGCAGGACTGGACATGGCTTTCCTGAAGGGCAGGCTGACATTTACAGCGGATTATTTTGTAAAGCATAACCCAGGGATACAAATAGCGGAACAGACACTACCTCCGTACAATTATGCCTATCCTTCTTTCTTTATAGGGAGTATGCGTTCATGGGGATGGGAGTTGAACCTGGGATGGAGAGATAACCGGGGAGCATTTAGTTATTGGGTGAATGCGAATTTGTTTGACGGGCAGAATAAGATACAGAGTACTGATGGAAACACGGCATGGTTGGCCGGAAATAATAAGGGATTGGATGGATTGCCTTACAATGCGATCTTAGGATATAAGAGTGAGGGGTATTTCAGGAGTATGGACGAGGTAAATGCCCATGCATTTCAGAGTACGGCAACGGCGGCGGGTGATTTGAAATATGTGGATCAGAATAACGATGGAATTATTAACGGGGGTACTTATACGAAAGCGGATCATGGGGACCTGGTGTACCTGGGTAGTTCACAGCCGAGGTATTCTTATGGATTTGATGCGGGCTTTTCTTATAAGGGAGTAGATTTTTCTGTGTTTTTCCAGGGAATTGGGGAGCGGAAGGTGATGATACCGGCAAAGTATAGTATGCCGTTTGTGGAAGGCTGGCAACAACCGTGGCAGATCCATACGGATTACTGGACACCGGAAAATCAGTATGCGGCATTTCCGGGGTTGTATGATGGGTATAGTCAGAACCTGGCACCGTCCTCGTTTTGGGTGATGAATGCGGCGTATGTGCGATTGAAGAATTTGCAGCTGGGGTATACGTTTAGGTTTACGCATGGACAGCCCCTGGTTAGTAGTTTGAGGGTGTATTTTTCAGGGCAGGATCTGTGGGAGGTTAACAGGATGAAGATCAGGTATTATGATCCGGAGCAGGCGGCGAATACCGGGTATCAGTATCCATTTTTCAGGTCGTTTACATTGGGGATGAATGCGATATTTTAGGTTTATAAATTAGAATCCTGGGGCCATGAAACCTTTTAACTTGTTTGCAATAAAAGTTAACTCAAAATTCCCCTTTCGGTCATTACTTTCTAAAATGACATTTCCTGTTTAAAAAATCACCTCTTCTTTAAAAATAAAGAAACGTTCCTACCAAACGGTAAAAACGTTTTACAGTTATTGGGTTGTTAGTATTGACTGTTAGTGCTCCTTCTTCCCTGCCAGCAGGTATAATACCGCCATTCTCACAGCGACCCCATTCTCCACCTGATTCAGGATGATAGAATGTCCGGAATCAGCTACGTCAGAGCTCAGCTCGACGCCACGATTGATCGGGCCGGGGTGCATGATTACAATTTCTTTCTTCAGACTATCCAGCAGCTGGCGGTTTACACCGTAAGCCAGGGAGTATTCTCTCAGCGAAGAGAAGAGCGGTGTATTTTGTCTTTCCAGCTGAATCCGCAGTACGTTTGCAACATCGCACCATTCCAGTGTTTCGCGGATGTCATAGCTGACATTTACACCCAGGGCTTCCTGCATGTGCTTAGGGATCAGGGTAGGCGGACCTACGACTGTAACCTCTGCACCCAGTTGCTTCAGGCAGTAGATGTTTGACAAGGCGACGCGGGAGTGCATGATATCGCCACAGATGGCGATTTTCTTACCTGTTACGGAACCCAGCTTTTCCCGGATAGAGAAAGCATCGAGCAGTGCCTGGGTCGGGTGTTCATTGATCCCGTCACCGGCATTTACGATAGGTACCTGAATGTGTTTGGATAAGAAGTGAGGCGCGCCGCTGGCCGAGTGTCGCATTACTACCATGTCCACTTTCATGGAGAGGATGTTGTTCACCGTATCGATGAGGGTTTCACCTTTTGATACGGAAGAACCTGAGGCAGAAAAATTCACCACGTCAGCGCCGAGACGTTTCTCCGCCAGTTCGAAGGAGATACGGGTACGGGTGGAATTTTCAAAAAATAAATTAACGATGGTAGTATCCCTGAGCGTAGGAACTTTTTTGATTGGTCTTTGTAAAACCTCTTTGAACTGATCTGCTGTTTGAAAGATTAGTTCTATATCCTGACGCTTCAGACCGCGAATTCCGAGGAGATGATTTACTGATAATGACATTTAAGATGCAAATATAAATGACCTGAATACAAAACCCAAAATCAATATCCGGACGGTGTCCTGTTTTTACCAAAAAGTTGTGCTCATAGCGCTGGAATGATGGCATTCATAAGAAAAAATTGAAAAAAAGGCTTCCTGCAAAAGACTCATCCCAATGCACTATTCCAAATTTAAAATCTTCCGCAAATTTGCCCCTATTCGATAATTACATCGTCATGCCCATCCCTATCTTTCCAGCGCACCTTCACCTTTTCCGAATTCACGGCATCAATTTCACGGCCTGTATAATCCGCCTGTATTGGCAGCTCACGGGTAAAACGACGATCTATTAAAACAAGTAATTCCACTGCAGACGGTCTGCCGAAATCCAGCATTGCATCTAATGCAGAACGGGTAGTACGACCTGTATATAATACGTCATCGATCAATACTACCTTCTTATTTTCAATTGAAAAATCAATAGCCGTTTCGTTAGGCACATGCAGTGCTTTCCCTTTATTGAAATCATCACGGTAAAAGGTGATGTCAATTCTTCCGTATTGGATTTTTACATCTGGCAGCAGCTTCTGCAGGGTATTATAAATTCTGTCAGCCAGATAAATACCTCTTGGCTGAAGTCCGATCAGGGCAGTCTGGGAGAAGTCTCCGTGATTTTCGATAAGCTGGTGACAAAGTCTGTCAACAGTGATGGCCACTTGTGTACCACTCAGTATGGTCTTCAAAGTATGCAGTTTTAGGGGGTAAAAATAAGGAATATGCGTTGAAATATTACAAATGATCGCATCCTCCGCCGGCAGATGCGATCATTTGCAGGGGCGGGCTTGCCAGCGGCTTAGGTTTTTAATCATTATATTGCAGGTACTTAATTCAATCATTATCATATGAAGCGCATACTTATATTCTCATTGACTTTCCTCTTATTTGCATGCAATTCCAAATCCCAGCTGAAAGTGGGCGATAAAGTACCGGCATTTCAGTTAAAGGACCAGGATGGTAATACCTTTGATATCAGTACAGCATTGGGCAAGCAGCCCATGGTCATCTATTTTTATCCAAAAGACGAGACCAGTGTATGTACGAAAGAAGCATGTTCATTCCGTGATGCTTATACTTCTTTTTCCCAGTATGGGGCTAAGGTGATTGGAATTAGTGCTGATGGGGTGGCTTCGCATAAAAAGTTTGCCGAGCATCATCATCTGCCATTTACATTACTGGCGGATACTTCCAATACGGTAAGGAAATTATTTGGGGTACCAAAGACGTTTGTGATCCCGGGAAGGGTGACTTATGTGGTAGATAAGCAGGGGGTGATTGTGCATACTTTCAATTCGATGAAAGATAGCGAGAAGCATGTGCAGGAGGCATTGGCGGCGCTGAAGAATATTAAATAACATTAAACGGGCCATTCAGGAAATTGAACAGGAATTTTACTGAATAGCAACATATCTTCAAATGAATTAAAAAGGGCACTCTTTCGAAGAAGTGCCCTTTTAAGTTCATACTTTTTTGAAGACCATTATGCTTCTTTTACGAAAGGATAACCATACTCGGTAGGTGGCACCAGGGTCTCTTTAATTGTCCTTGCACTCAACCACCTGTACAGGTTCAGCATAGAACCTGCCTTGTCATTGGTACCGGAAGCTCTCGCTCCACCAAAAGGCTGTTGTCCTACCACCGCACCAGTCGGCTTATCATTAATATAGAAATTACCTGCTGCATTCACCAGCTTCTTAGTCGCCAGATCAATTGCATAACGATCCTGTGCAATGATAGACCCCGTCAATGCATACGCAGAGCTGCTATCAACCACATTCATAATTTCTTCAAATTTATCTGCTTCATACGTGTAGATCGTCAGCACAGGACCGAAGATCTCCTCGCACATGGTTACATATTTAGGATCTGAAACTTCGATCACCGTAGGCTCAATGAAGTAACCTTCCGTTTTACTATAGTTACCACCAGCAATGATCTTAGCCGCAGGATCTTTCTTCGCATTCTCAATATAATTTACGATTTTATTGAAAGAACGCTCGTCGATCACTGCATTGATAAAGTTGCTGAAGTCTTCCACAGTACCCATTTTCATAGTCTTCAGTTCAGCCAGCAGACGGGCTTTCACCGCTTCCGCAATATTGGAAGGCAGGTAAGCGCGGCTTGCTGCGGAACATTTCTGACCCTGGTATTCGAAGGCACCACGTGCCAGTGCAATGGCTGTCACATCTGCATCCGCAGAGCTGTGTGCCAGCACGAAATCTTTACCACCGGTCTCCCCTACTATGCGTGGGTAAGCCTTGTATTTATTGATGTTCTGACCGATCGTCTGCCACATATGCTGGAACACGGCGGTAGAACCGGTGAAGTGAATACCTGCAAAATCAGGATGGCTGAAGCAGATCTCACCAAGTTTCGGACCATCTACATAAATGAGGTTGATTACACCTGCAGGCAGCCCTGCTTCGATCATGATCTGCATAAACATGTTGGCAGCGAATACCTGGGTATCAGCTGGCTTCCAAACCACGACGTTGCCACACATAGCTGCAGAAGCAGGCAGGTTACCTGCTATCGCGGTGAAGTTGAACGGTGTTACGGCCAGTACGAAACCTTCCAGGGGGCGGTATTCGGTACGGTTGTGTACACCTGGAGAACTTACAGGTTGTTGTTTATAGATCTCTGAAAGGAAATGCACATTGTAACGCAGGAAGTCGATCAGTTCGCAGGCGCTATCGATCTCTGCCTGGTAGGCGTTTTTGCTTTGACCAAGCATGGTCGCAGCATTCATGTGGTAGCGATATTTGGTTGCAATCAGCTCAGCGGCTTTCAGGAAGATGGCGGCACGTTGTTCCCAGGTGGTAGCGGCCCATTGTTCTTTGGCGGCCAGTGCGGCGGCGATGGCGTCATTGATATGGGCAGCTTCACCCATGTGGAAATGACCCAGTTTGTGCTTGATTTCGTGAGGAGGGCGCAGGTCAACAGTTTTCCCGGTACGAATTTCCTGGTTGTTGATGTACATAGGAATATCCGCCTGTTGCGCCTTAAAGGCAGACAGTTGCTTTTTCAATGCAACCTTTTCTGGCGATCCGGGTGCATAGCTGTAAACCGGTTCATTTGCCGGTGCAGCAAAATGAAAATAAGCGTTGTGCATTCTCAAAGAGTTTTTGTTGTAACGAGATAATATAAAATTAGTGCCTTTGGGTAATAATTCAATTTGTAATTTTTCTCCCAAGGATCGGTACCGGCAGGCTGGCCTGCGGATGGCTTTAGAAATTGGAAGTGGGTTATAAAGGCCATTCCATTGTGCAAAAAAGAAAAAAGCCCCTCCGGCAGGAGGGGCCTTTTTAAATAAGTAACCTTAATTATTTTCTTTGGACATCATCAGGTAAGCTTTAATAAAGCCTTCCAGTTCTCCGTCCATCACGGGGCCTACGTTTCCTACTTCAAAATCGGTACGATGATCCTTGATCATCTTGTACGGATGGAAGACGTAAGAACGGATCTGCGAACCCCATTCGATTTTACGCTTATTAGCGTTAGCGGCATTTTTCAGCTCTTCGCGCTTGCGCAGCTCTTCCTCATACAGGCGTGATTTCAGCATTGTCAATGCCTTCTCACGGTTTTCTCCCTGTGTACGGGCCTGCTGACATTCCACGATGATGCCTGTAGGAATGTGCTTAAGTCGCACGGCTGTTTCCACCTTATTGACGTTCTGTCCACCTTTACCACCGGAACGGTAGAATTCCCATTCGAGGTCGGCCGGATTCACGGCAATTTCAATGGTATCGTCCACCAACGGATACACATAGACTGAAGCAAATGAGGTATGCCTGCGGGCATTGGCGTCGAACGGAGAGATACGCACCAGACGGTGTACCCCGCTCTCAGCTTTCAGCAATCCATAGGCAAAGCTACCGTCGAACTCCAGGGAAGCGGATTTGATACCAGCACCATCCCCGTATTGCACGTCGATCTCAGATACTTTCCAGCCTTGTTTTTCACCGTACATACGATACATACGCAGCAGCATCTCGGCCCAATCCTGGCTCTCGGTACCACCGGCACCGGAGTTGATGGTAAGTACTGCCGGCATCTCGTCTTCCGGCTCGTTCAAGGTAGACTTGAATTCCAATTCATCCAAAGCTGCCACGGCTCCGTCGTAAGCTGCTGCTACTTCTTCTTCAGAGGCTTCACCCTCTTTCTGGAAGTCCAGCAGTACGGCGCTATCTTCAATAGAGGTTTTCACCTGCTCGTAAAGATCGACCCAGAACTTGTTGACTTTGATCTCTTTCAGAATTGACGTAGCCCGGGCATTGTCGTCCCAGAAGCCGGGGGCTAACGATAATTGTTTGTCATTTTCGATTTTTGCTATGCGGTCCTGGACGTTAAAGAAAACCTCCCAGGACATGGAGACGGTCCCTCATAGCTTTGAGTTGTTCTGCTGTCATAATGGTGGCAAATGTAAGGAAAAAGGGGAACAATATTTGTTGCACATTGACATTATTCTTTGCCCTTAAATTAAAAATTTCAACTATCCATGAAAGCCTCTCATGAAACCCTTTACTACAAGAACAGCGCAATTTTTAATACAATAGGGTATCTGATGGTCATCGGTGTGAATGCACTTGCAGGCCTGGGCCTGATCAACGGCAATACCACCGCACAGGTCTCTGAAAAGTATGATAATCTCTTTGTACCAGCGGGTTTTACCTTTTCCATCTGGGGGCTCATTTACCTGGCACTGATAGGGTTCATCATTTATCAGCTTTGGCTCGCCTTTGCTTCCGGACATGAGGATTCTTTGGAACAATTCATGGAAAGGATGCGCGGCTGGTGGCTAATCAGCTGTATGGCCAACAGTTGCTGGCTCTTTGCCTGGCATTATGAGTTGCTACCACTGGCAATATTACTGATGCTTACCTTATTAATATCATTGCTGGCTATCCATATTAATTTTAATATTGCTGCACCGGGTGCCAGCCGCGCCATGCGATGGTTCGTATTCATTCCTTTCAGCCTGTACCTGGGCTGGATCTGTGTAGCGACGGTAGCCAATATTGCTGCACTGCTGGTATATTCCGGCTGGGATGGCATGAGCGTACCTGTCACGGCTATACTCATCCTGGTTGCCTGTGCAGGTGCCACCCTGCTGGTCGTAAAACGACACAATATCGTGGCGGGCATGGTGGCTATCTGGGCATTTTACGGGATCATTGCTAAACGGCAGAGTGAAGTGACGACCATGGCCCTACCCGTAATAATCTGTTGCCTCTCGGCGATCGGCGTAGTGCTGGTTGCGGGGATCAGAGAGCTAATTTGTAAAAAGGAGTAGTGTTGTTATTAATTTATAGCGCGAATTGTACGGCGGAAAGGTCTATACTTGAGCTATTTCTTTAATAGATATTTAATAAATTCAAACTGCAACACTACCTAAATGGCCGTTAAATAATTTATTACATTTGGAGACTAAAAAATCAACTCATGTTCCCAACGACAAATCCTGAATCAACAAAAGCCTGGCAGGAGCTGCTGAAACACGCAGACCAGATGAAGCAAACGCACATGCGCACTTTGTTTGCGGAAGATGCTGAAAGATTTAACAAATTCAATCTGCGTTTTGAACAAATCCTGTTCGACTATTCAAAGAACATTATTACTGAAGAAACCCTGACGAAGCTGTTTGCACTGGCGAAAGAGTGTGGTGTGGAAGAAGGTATCAAAGCCATGTTCAGCGCTGAAAAAATAAACGCTACCGAGAACAGAGCAGTACTGCACACAGCACTGCGTAATTTCTCAGGCAATCCTGTTGTGCTGGATGGTAAAGATGTGATGCCCGATGTACTGACTGTGCAGAAGAAAATGGAAGAGTTCTGCGAGCGCGTTCACAGCGGTGAATGGAAAGGGTATACCGGTAAGCCTATACGTTATATTGTAAACATCGGTATCGGTGGCTCCGACTTAGGTCCGGTGATGGTGACTGAAGCGCTGAAACCTTACTGGAAAGAAGGTATGCAGCCTTACTTCGTGTCTAATGTAGATGGCACCCATATCGCTGAAACGCTGAAGAAAGTTTCTCCTGAAGAAACATTATTCTTAGTTGCTTCCAAGACCTTTACCACACAGGAAACTATGACCAATGCATTGACTGCACGCAGCTGGTTCCTGGAGCATGCAAAGGATGAGAAGTTTGTAGCGAAGCACTTTGCGGCATTATCTACCAATGAAAAGGCGGTGAAGGAATTCGGTATCGATCCTGCGAACATGTTTGAGTTCTGGGATTGGGTAGGAGGCCGTTATTCACTGTGGTCCGCAATTGGACTGAGCATTGCACTGACTGTAGGCTTTGATAATTTCAAGAAATTACTGGAAGGTGCGCATGCAGTAGATAAACATTTCCAGACTACTCCATTAGAGAAAAATATTCCTGCTATCATGGCGCTGATCGGCTTGTGGTATGGCAACTTCTTTGGCACTGCTACTGAAGCCATCCTCGCTTATGATCAGTACATGCATCGCTTTGCAGCGTATTTCCAACAAGGCAATATGGAGAGCAATGGTAAGTATGTAGACCGTAATGGTAAGGCGGTAACTTATGAAACCGGTCCGATTGTATGGGGTGAACCTGGTACAAATGGACAGCATGCATTTTATCAGCTGATCCACCAGGGTACTCGTATTATTCCGGCCGACTTTATCGCACCCGCTATTAGCCACAATCCAATTGGCGATCATCATGTAAAATTGCTGTCTAACTTCTTTGCACAAACAGAAGCACTGATGAATGGTAAGAGTGCTGAAGAAGTGAAAGCAGAACTGGTGAAACAGGGATTGAAGGATGCGGAGATCGCGGAATTGACTCCTTATAAAGTGTTCACTGGTAACAGGCCAACGAATTCATTCCTGGTGAAGGAGATTGATCCGAGAACCCTGGGTTCACTGGTAGCCATGTACGAGCATAAGATCTTTGTACAGGGTGTGATCTGGAATATTTACAGCTTTGATCAGTGGGGTGTAGAATTAGGTAAACAGCTGGCAAATAAGATCCTGCCTGAGTTGGTGAATGATAGTGCTGTGAGTAGTCATGATAGTTCTACCAATGGGTTGATTAATGCCTGGAAGAAGCTCAAGAAATAGACTTCTTTATGAATCAGTATAAAAGAGGGTGTCTGCCTGCGGCAGACATCCTCTTTTTATGCAATAAAAAAACCTCCGGAAAAATCCGGAGGTTGTATAAGAAGTTTAAGAAGTCAATTTGAACCTTCCCTTACCACTTATCTACATCTTCACTATGTGAAGTAGCAGATGCAGTAGCAGTAGCAGCAGGTGCGGCAGCAGCTTCTACAGCGGCTTCCACAGCAGCATCAGAAGAACCTTCTGCGCCTTCTCCATCTTCATCATCACGTACATAGTCGTGATTGTAGGCATCAAAATCGAAGTCGGGCATCAACTCAGTCTTCACATAGTTGATAGTCTCTGTTAATGCATTCAGGAACTTGTTGAAGTCCTCCTTGTACAGGAACACTTTGTGCCTGTCATAACCATTGTCATTAAAGCGTTTTTTGCTTTCTGTAATGGTCAGAAAGTAATCATTTCCCCGAGTGGTCTTTACATCAAAGAAGTATGTTCTTCTTTTGCCCGCTTTCAATCGTTTAGAAAAGATACTGTCATTATTTCTTTCCTGCTGATTGGTATTTTCGTACGCCACAGTTGATAGATTTAAGTTGTTAACGAATCAAATCCTTTTTCCAATAAGCAACAAATATACTATTGTTTTACAAATATCAAAATAATTTTAAATGATTTTGAAAAATGATAGAAAGTCGGCTTAAGTACTGGTTTTCAGGCATGTATAAAATTTTGATCCTTATTCTATTACAGATTCATCTTCACCGGATTGCTGGCGGGCGTATAATTCTGTGTAGTAACCATTTAATGACAATAATTCTTCATGGGTGCCGGTTTCAACGATCTTTCCATCATCTAAAACAATGATTTTATCAAACTCAAAAAGGGCAAATATGCGATGGGTAATGATAATAGCAGTTTTATCTTTCAGGTATGCATACAGATTACCAATGATTTCTTTCTCTGTACGGGCATCTACAGCCGACAAACAGTCATCAAACACCAACAGATTCGGATCTTTGATCAGTCCACGGGCGATTGATATACGTTGTTTCTGACCACCACTCAGGGTAACACCCCGCTCTCCTACTAAGGTATTGAACCCTTCCGGAAAACCCAGGATGTCCTTTTCGACCGATGCCTGGCGGGCGGCACGATGTACGGCCTCCTCGTTGGCTTCCGGGGTACCGAAGCGGATATTGTTGGTAATGGTATCTGAAAACAGGAATACATCCTGTGGTACATAACTGATCTGGGTACGCAGGTCTTCGAGTTTCAGGGTTCTCAGGTCCATCCCATCCAGCATCACCGCTCCTTCCTGCGGGTCATACATACGGATCAATAACTGTGCGAGGGTGGATTTTCCCGAACCTGTACGGCCTATTACCGCTACCTTTTCTCCCGGTTTTACCGTGAGATTAAAATGCCGGATAGCCTGTATACCTGTATGCGGGTAAGTGAAGGATACGTTTTTGAATACGACTTCCCCTTTTACCTCTATTGACTTTGCATCCGGCTGGTTATGGATATTCGGTTTGATGTCGAGGAATTCATTTAAACGTTGCTGACTCGCAGCGGCACGCTGTACCATGCTGGCCACCATACCGATAGAGAGGAATGGGAACATCAGCATGTTTACATAAATCACGAATTCTGCGAGGTTACCGACGGTGATGTTGCCATGGATCACCTGTATACCACCGATAAAGATTGTTAAGAGTACACTCAATCCTATCATCAATGCCATACTGGGTTGGAAGAGTGCATCTGTCTTTGCCAGGCTCACTGAACTGATTTTATAATCTTCACTGGCTTTCTCAAAATGTTCGATCATCCCTTCTTCCTGTACGTATGATTTGATCACCCGGATACCGGAATAAGATTCCTGTGCGATAGAAGTAATGTTTGATAATTGTGCCTGGATTCGTTCACTCTTCCTGTGAATAATAAAGTTCACATAATAGATAGTGAGTGCCAGGAAAGGCAGTGGTGATAAGGTATACAGCGTGAGTAAGGGGTTTACGTCTATCATCAGGTATACCACGATCACAAGCATAAAGATGGTGCGGGTAGCATACATGATAGCCGGGCCTACATACATGCGTACACGTGATACGTCTTCTGTAATGCGGCTCATAAGGTCACCGGTCCGGTGCATCTTAAAGAAGTTGAGATCCAGCATCTGGTAGTGCTGGTAAATTTCGTTCTTGAGGTCAAATTCAATGTGGCGGCTCATCACAATAAGGGATTGCCGTTGGAGGTATAAGAAGAAACCACTCAGTAAAGCGAATACAAGGAGCATTACACCATAAAAAGCGAGGACTTTAGAGAAGTCGGAGTGAAAGATCGTTTTGAGATTGGTATCACTGATCAGGTGATAATTATTGAGGTTTTGTGCCAGCAGATCGAAGATCTGGCGCACCATGATAGGTTGAAACACACTGAATACGATGGAGACTACTGTGCAGATCAGTCCAAGCAGAAAGCGCCATTTGTAGCGAAGGAAATATTTATTCAGTACGGCTAGGTGTTTCATTATTCTATCCTTAGAATTCCAGGCGATTATTGGTTTCCGAAAAAACAAAGAGGTCGCATCAAAAGTAATTTACCCGGATTTAATTCCGATAACCGGCGGCGCGTGTTTCAGCACATAAAGTTCTCAATGCCTTCAAAATTACTTTTGATCCAACCTCTTTTTATACTTATAAACTTTTCAAAGTCTCGATGATCTTCTGCTCGCTTTCAGCATCACTTATGTCCTGCTTCACGAACTTTTGACCAGTGATATTTTCGAATAGTTCGATATAGCGTTCGCTCACGGTAGTCACGAATTCATCGGTCATTTCAGGCACCTGCTGGCCTTCTTTACCCTGGAATCCATTTGCCATCAGCCATTCGCGTACGAACTCTTTAGAGAGCTGTTTCTGTGCCTGTCCGGCTTTTTGTTTTTCTTCGTAGCCTTCTGCGTAAAAGTAACGGGAAGAATCCGGTGTATGGATCTCATCGATCACGTAGATGGTATCGCCAATTTTACCAAATTCATATTTGGTATCTACGAGGATCAGGCCACGTTTTGCCGCTAGTACTTTACCACGGGCAAAGAGTGCCAGTGTGTATTTCTCCAGCTGTTCGTAATCGTCCTTGCTTACCAGGCCTTTTGCGAGGATGTCTTCGCGGGAAATGTCTTCATCGTGCCCTTCATGTGCTTTGGTAGTCGGAGTGATGATCGGCGTTGGGAAATAGTCGTTCTCTTTCAGCCCTTCCGGCATGGTTACACCGCACAATTCGCGTTTACCGCTTTTGTAGGTTCTCCAGGCATGGCCGGTGAGGTTACCACGAACCACCATTTCTACCGGGAAAGTTTCACATTTCAAGCCAATGGTTACATTTGGTAAGGGTACAGCCTTCACCCAGTTAGGCACGATATCCTTAGTAGCTTCCAGCATAATAGCAGCTACCTGGTTCAGCACCTGACCTTTGTAAGGAATTGGACGGGGCAGCACCACATCGAAAGCGGAGATCCGGTTGCTTGCTACCATTACCATCTCTTTATCATTGATGGTGTATACGTCTCTTACCTTTCCCTTGTAGAAAGCCGTTTGCCCGGGAAAATTAAACTTTGACTCTAACATGAAATAATACCGATTATAACGATTAATGAATATCCTTCATTCACAGGGCAATTTGCTGCCGGCTATGCATTCAGATGCGCAAAAATACTTTAGCTGGGATTAATTAACTAAGAAAACTTTAGCAGGCGGGAATTATTCGCGCCGGCAAACTGGTGGATCAGGTTTAAAATATATTCATTGTCAGGGTACTGGGTGAGCCATTCCTTTACGTTCATTTCTTCTGTGATGGCGGTTTCACGGGGAATATAGCCCATACCATAGAAGCGGCCTTTTTCCATGAGGATACAGCTTTGTTCCTCGGCGTCACGGCCGGCATCCACGATCAAATAGGAAGGCTGTGCCTTTTGCATGTGGATGATAGCGGCCCGAACCCGGAGATTGTAGTATTCAGGTGTTTCCTTTTTTTCGCAGGCGCCTTTGCACTTATGGCCGGTGAGCGGCTTGCAGGCACCATCCCCTTTCTGAAGGAAGCAGAGGCGCGGGCAGAGATCAAACTCCCGGATCAGCCCTTTGAGCATCGTGTGACCCTGCACCAGTAAAGGAAATGAGTGAAGCGGCATGGTATACTTGCGGCGGCGTTCAATCACGAGGCGCAGGTAGCCGAGCTGGTCTTCAAAGGTGTAAAAGCCGTATTTAAATTCGATATTCTTCTGGCTCTTGTTATACTTTGGCCACAGCCTTTTGATTTCCACGCTTTCCAGGATATTGGCCATCAGTTCTGTACCAGTCACTTCATGAGAGATACTGTGGATGTTGCGCAAAAATTCCTGTCGCTGGCGACTTGGATTGTTGCCCGTGAAATGGCTGTTGACGCGTTTTTTAATATTCCTGGCTTTACCTACATAGATGACCTTCCCTTTCTGATCATGGAAGTAATACACACCCGGATTGGCTGGTAAGGACTTCATCTGGTCAGGCGGCAGGTTCGTAGGGAGGAACTGCTCCTTACTGGTGGTTTTGAGTGCTGCAGAGATTGCGTTATTGCTATCCAGGCTCAGGTAGAGGCCGAACAGGCGAACGGTAGCAGCTGCATCACCGGCAGCACGGTGCCGGTGCGCTACATTGATTTGCAGCGAGCGACAGAGATTTCCGAGACTATAGCTGGGTAAACCGGGAACGATCTTGCGCCCCAGACGTACTGTGCAAAGTTTTTTGGTGCGGAGGTCGTAGCCTGCCTGCAGCAAATGGTATTGTAAAAATGAGTAGTCGAAATTGACATTGTGGGCGACGAAGATATTGTCCTTCAGTAAGGCAAATACTTCTCCGGCGACATCTGCGAATTTGGGAGCTGAGGCCACCATATCGTCAGTAATGCCGGTGAGGGATTGGATATAACGGGGAATGGGTACGCCTGGATTGATCAGCGATTCGTATTGCTGAACGATTTGAGATCCATCGTAAATGAAAATGGCTATTTCGGTGATGCCATTGGCACTGGCGTGCCCACCTGTGGTTTCGATATCGACAATTGCGTACATAACTCCCTTCCTTTCCTCGGAGGACAAAGATAGGGGCTGTGGGGCATATCAAAAAAAAGAGTTGTTAGTCACCAGGTCGACATTCCCGAATCCATCACACATGAAACCTTCCTGGCAACTAACAACTACAAATTTCAAACTACCTGTTCTTTAAAGCATTTCCAGCCTTTCTTTGGGCAGAATTATTTAATTGCCTTTCATTAACTGGCTAAACTTAGCAGCCTTACACTGGCAGTGCAATGTTTACTTGTTTTTCTTCAGCAAGCTATCAAGTGTCTTTACATGTGTCTGATGCGCTTCTAAAGTAGGCAGTGTTTTCGCTGCAAAAGCTTTCAGCTCAGGATCAGTTACGTCATCACTCGCTTTCCTGAACAGGTCTACCGCATCATTATGGTCTTTTACCATTTCATTTACGTAAGCCTTATCGAAATCTTTGCCGGTCTTTTTGCTGATATCATCTATATCTTTCTTGTAGTCTACACCCACGCTATCAGGTAATGTAATATTCTTGGCAGCCGCTATTGATTTCAGTTCATCTGCAGCTTTGGAGTGGTCTGCAACCATTTGTTCACCAAAGGCTTTAACCTGAGGGTTTACACCTTTCTCCTGCGCTATCTTGCCCAGCGCGATTTCTTTCATGCCTGCATCAGCAGCTTTAACGGCGAAGTCGGAGGAAGACTGGTCTACAGGAGCCGTTTCCTTGTTTACAGCCTGCGCACTGTCTACAGCGTCTTCATGCTTTGATTCGGTATTACCTCCACCGCAGGATTGTAACATCCAAACGGTCATCAAGGTGGCAGCTACATAACTTAGTCTTTTCATGTCTAACTTTTTTAGGTTCAACAATTAATTACTGGGAGAGAGACAAAAAAAGGGCCACTGTGGCTGTGCCAATTCTCATATGCTGATGAATGGCTTATTGGTAGTGGGTTTTTGATAGGCAAACTCTACGATAATGATTTTCAAATGATTGTAGACTGGTTTCTACAAAAAGGAACAGGTTCTTTATGACGGAGGAACAATTTTAATTAAAAATGACCAAATCCCGGGGCAGTTGGTAAGTTGACAAAGACCTGGGGCCGGCATAAATTTAAAATGGAATATTCCTGTTTTATTTTTTTTGGAACATTCATTCTACAATTGTATTTTTGCACCATCATGGCACGTAACAAAGCATTCGATCCTGAAGAAAGGCTGGAAAAAGCAAGAGACCTCTTTTGGCAAAAGGGGTACAACGCGACTTCCATGCAGGACCTCGTGGATGGCATGCAACTGAACCGAGCCTCTATATATGATACTTATGGCGACAAGCATGCCCTCTTTCAGCAATGTCTTTCCAACTACGCCAAACAGGCACTGAAAGACTATAAACAATGCTGCGAGGTCTGCTCCCCGGTTGCCGCTGTTGAACACATTGTACGCAAAGCTATTTCAAACAGAAAGGAAGGACAGAGTTGCCTGATGGTAAAGACCTCTTTTGAACTGGCATCCATGGACCAGGAAATCAAAGATCTTGTGAAACACCAGGCATTGGAACTTATTCATGTTTTGCAGGAACTACTTGAAAAGGCTAAACAGATGGGTGAAATACCCGCGGATAAAGACCCTGGTTTGATGGCCCGTTTCCTGTACAGCAGTTTCAGCTCTATCTGGATGATGGATGTGTTATTCAATGATAAACAGTTAATTGATCAGCTAACTGATCATATTTTAAACAGTATCAGGCGATAAAAATTTTTTGACCATTTTCAGAACGATCATTCTAATATGTATCCTGCATTATTTACACAATCAAGCATAGGCAAATACGCCCTTTCTAATAAAGTCGTGATGGCTCCGGCTGCAATAAAACGCCGTGTCAATGATGGGGAGGGGCAACAGCATGAACTGATGGTCCATCAACGTCGGGTCAATGATGGGGTTCCTAATGATCTGATGGTAGAGTATTACAGCCGTCGGGCAGGTGCCGGGCTTATTATAGCCGAAGGCACCAGCCCCGTGGAAAGCGGTATGGGGCATGCGCACATGCCAGGAATTTATAGCAAAGCCCAGGTAGCAGGATGGAAAAAGGTAACGGAGGCGGTACATGCCAATGAGGGTAAGATCTTTTTACAGATTATGCATACCGGCAGGATCTCCCACCCTGCTAACATGCCGGCAAAGACGCGCATAGTGGCACCTTCCGCCATTGCAGCCAATGGAGAGATCTGGACGGCCGCACAAGGGTACCAGCCTTATGGTACACCACGGGCGATGAGCACAGCAGAGGTACAGGAGATGGTGCAGCTGCATGTGAAAGCAGCGAGACAGGCGATTGAAGCGGGTTTTGACGGCGTTGAACTGCATGCAGCCAATGGATACCTGATGGAACAGTTCCTGCACCCGGATACCAACCAGCGCACGGATAAATATGGCGGAAGTATTCCGAACAGGGTAAGGTTTATACTGGAAACAGTGGCAGCAGTGAGTGCAGCGATCGGCAAAGATAGGACCGGGATCAGGCTTTCCCCTTACAGCAAGGTAAATGACCTGCAGCATCACGGACAAATTGATGCGACTTATGAATACTTAGTGGATGCGTTGGATACGCTTTCACTTTCATATATACATGTAGTAGATGGGCATAGCTTGGGAGAACCGGAGATACCAGCAATACTGCTGGCAGGAATCAGAGCAAGGTTTAATGGCCCGCTGATACTGAATGGCAATTTCGATGCATTGAAAGCAGAGGATACTTTGCGGAGTGGTCTGGCAGATTTTGTGGCATTTGAACAGCCATGTAGCAGCGGGGTAAAATTGTCCGGTCCGCGGATGAGCGCGGATTGTTTATCATAAAATAAGATTGCTTGCAGAGAAGGAGAATCCCGGTGAAGCCAAAGCATCACCGGGATGTGTTTTATTTAGCCCAGCCGAAATACTGCTCCGCATTGTAATAACATATATCCTTTATCACCTTCCCTACCCACTCCACATCATCCGGCAGCTCTCCATTTTCTATCTCCTGCCCAAACAACTCACAAACTATCCTCCGAAAATACTCATGCCTTGGATAAGACAGAAAACTCCTTGAATCTGTCAGCATGCCCACAAACCGGCTCAGTAATCCCATATTGGAAAGCGCATTGATCTGCTTAATCATCCCATCTTTCTGATCCAAAAACCACCACGCAGCACCAAACTGCACCTTCCCTGCGATCGACCCATCATTGAAATTCCCGATCATAGTCGCCAACAACTCATTGTCTGATGGATTCAGATTATAGAGAATTGTCTTTGCCAACTGATCCTGGCTATCCAGTCTGTCCAGGAACTTCGCCAATGCCCTTGCCTGTGAAAAATCACCGATTGAATCCCAACCCGTATCCGGGCCTAACAGGCGCATCATACGTGAATTGTTATTCCGCAACGCACCCAGGTGATACTGCTGTACCCAGCCTTTCTCCCAATCCCAGATAGCCAGTTGTACCAACAAAGCAGACTTGATCTGACGGATTTCGGACAAGGTCAGTTGCTTGCCAGCCCTTACTTTCTGGAATATAATATTGATCTCCGCATCTGTATAATCATCTGCATAGATTTCCTCTATACCATGATCTGATACTGAACAACCCATACGGGCAAAGAAATCATGCCTGTTTTTCAATGCAGCCAGCAGATCCTGGTAAGTAGAAATGCTGGTATTCGCAGCCTGTTCCAGTTTCTGGAGGTAGACATTGTATTTCGCAGGATCGTCTACATTCATTGCCTGATCCGGACGAAAGGCGGGCAGAATAGGAATTTCGAATCCTTCATTTTTTAATTGCTGGTGATATTCAAGGGTATCTGCAGGATCATCCGTAGTACATACCAGCGCTACCTTCATTTTGCGCAGCAGGTTGCGGGTCGTGTAATCAGGTGTTTGCAACAACTCATTGCAGGTAGCGTAAATAGATGCTGCTGAGGAAGCATTCAGTATTTCATTCACCCCAAAATAACGTTGTAATTCCAGGTGTGTCCAATGATAGAGCGGATTACGCAATGTATAGGGTACTGTAGCTGCCCATTTCTCAAACTTCTCCCAATCCGACCGCTCGCCTGTACAATAACTTTCATGCACGCCGTTTGTACGCATCGCTCTCCATTTATAATGATCTCCATAGAGCCATGCCTGGGTAATGTTTTCAAATTTAGTATCGGCTGCAATCTGAGCCGGTGGCAGGTGACAATGATAATCAATCACGGGCATCTCCTTTGCATAGTCGTGATACAATTTCCTGGATGTCGCAGTATTCAACAGGAAATGTTCATCTAAAAACTGCTTCATTATTGCTGATTAAAATGTTTTTTATAGTGAGACTCCTCTCTTCCAGGGTATGAAATCGTCCTGTCCGTTCAGGACTGATTTTGCGGGCAATGTACCGCTGGCTACCTGGATCACATGCTCCAGGATCCGCTCCCCGGCCTGCTGGATCGTCTCATCTCCATCGATGATCGTACCGGTATTAATATCAATGATGTCCGGCATTTTCTGGAATAACTTTGTATTACTCGACAGCTTGATCACAGGGCTTACCGGATTGCCTGTAGGCGTGCCAAGTCCTGTGGTGAACAAAACAATGGTAGCTCCTGCACCTACTTCTGCCGTGGTGGATTCCACATCATTGCCAGGTGTACATAAAAGGTTAAGGCCAGGTTTCTTTACCTGCTGCGGGTAATCCAGTACTTCTACAACCGGCGATGTACCACCTTTTTTAGCAGCACCTGCACTCTTGATCGCATCGGTAATCAGGCCATCCTTTATATTTCCGGGTGAAGGATTCATATCAAAACCCGAACCGGCGTCTTCTGCTCTTTGTTCGTAGGTACGCATCAGTTGTATAAAACGTAGCGCATCGGTTTCCTGCACACAACGGTCACTCATCTCCTGCTCTACCCCACAGAGCTCAGGAAATTCTGCCAGGATCACACTACCGCCCAAGGCTACCAGCAAGTCAGATGTATAGCCAATTGCAGGATTTGCAGAAATACCGGAAAATCCATCGGAACCACCACATTCAAGACCAATCGTGAGTTTACTTAAAGGTGTGGGTTGACGGGTGAGACTGTTCGCTTCTATCAAACCCGCGAAAGTTTGCTTAATAGCAGCAGAGACCATGGCCTGTTCTGTACCGATCGATTGCTGATCGAGGATGTATAAAGGCTTACTGAAGTTGGGAGAACGTTTTTTTATTTCATCCTGCAACATGGTGATCTGCGCATTCTGGCACCCCAGACTTAATACAGTTGCACCTGCTACATTGGCGTGTGTAATATAGCCCGCCAGCAGGCCACAAAGGGTTTGCGCATCCTGACGAATGCCGCCGCAACCACCTTCGTGAGTGAGGAATTTGATACCATCTACATTCGGGAAAACCCTTGCCTGCTGAGAGGCTGTTTCGTTCTCTGTGTAGATCGTTTCTATAATGCTTTCTTTGCTGGCTCCTTGCTGGAATTGGGTAGCGAGTTGCTTTGCAAAGTCAGCGTATTTTTTTGGACGGCCATAGCCTAAGGCATCTGTGAGGGCTTCTTTCAATACTTCCACATTCCTGTTTTCGCAAAAGACCATGGGAATTACCAGCCAGTAATTACCCGTACCTACAGTACCATCTGCACGATGATAACCCAGGAAAGTACGATCTTTCCAATGTGCAATGTCAGGCTGGTGCCAGGCTGTTTTACGCTGTGGTGCCAACTGAAAACCGCTGGCAGCATGTTGTACATTGTCCGTACCAATCCTGGCACCTGCAGGCAGGTCCTGTTTAGCCTTGCCTACAAGCACACCATACATCGTGATCGGCTCACCTGCTTTGAGGGCAGTTTCGGTAAATTTATGTTTAGCCGGTACGTCATCATACAACGTGTACGATTGCCCGTTATCCTGTACGGTTTCTCCTTTCTTCAGGTCGGTTAATGCCACTACGACATTGTCATGCGGGTGGACTTTTAAGATACTTCTTTTCATGATTTCAGATCGGTTAATACCACTGGTTCTCTTATATCACACTTGTTTCTGCAGATACTCTTTTGATCAATGCAGCAGCTCCATCATTGATTAAATTATTCAACATGACGGTGACCGCCTGTGCAAAGCCCTTGTATTTTGTTAAGTCTTCACCCCACAGTTCCTGATTTTTCAGTACTTCCTGTACAAGTAATTCCGGAGATAGTTGCTGCCATTTCTGTTTAAAATATGCCCCATGATCATCCTGTATATCCTGTTTCATGGTGAGTAAATATGCCGCAAAACCCATGGCTAATAATGCAGGTACTTCATGCACCTGCTGATAGTATTTCCTTAAAACAGGAATCACTCTCATCTTCATTTTGCTGGTATACTGCATAGTAATACTGAGCCATCGATGCCGGATATACGGATTGCGGAAGCGGTCTAATACGCTTACGGCAAATCTCAGGGCAACATCTTCGCGGATATTAATATCAGTGATAGCAGGTGTAATTTCATGCTGCATAAGCGCAGAGATTACGGCTTCAAATGCAGGATCTTCCATGGATTCGCGCACAGTTTCAAAGCCGGCAAGATGGGCGAGACCACAGGTAAGGGTATGGGTGCCATTGAGCAGGCGAAGCTTTAATTCACGGAATACATTGATATCAGGTGCCAGTACCACACCTTCATCTGCTTTAGCAAATGAAAGCACATTTCCCACTTTCTCACTATCAGTTTCTATGGCCCAGAGGCGATACACTTCTGACATGATCATGAGCTGATCTTCGTAACCAAGTTCCTTTTCTATTGCAGCCCTTTCCTCAGCAGGTAATGCACCGGGTACGATGCGGTCTACTAGGGAATTGCAGAAATGGTTTTCTGTTTCCAGCCAGTGCATGAAAGGTTCCTCCAGCATATGTCGCTTTGCCAGTTCGAGGACAATGTTTTTCAGTTTAGTACCATTGTCAGGAATCAGTTCAGTAGGAATGATGACCATACCTTTCCCTTTTGACTGGTAACGTCTGAGTAAGAAGGCTAAGAGTTTCCCCGGGAAAGAAGCAGGCGGGGCCGCGTGAATGTCATCATCTGTAAGAGTAATCCCTACTTCGGTTGTATTGGATATGATGATTTCTATGCCAGGGTTCTCTGCGCAGGCAAGGATCGCTGCCCATTGCGTAGCAGCCGGCAGTACCCGGCTAATGGCGCTATTCACGATATATTCTGATATGCGCTGACCGGCTTGAATACCCTGTATACATTGTGTATAGAGATTATCCTGCGCGGCGAAGGCATCTGTGCCACCTTTGCCGGTAGACTTAACCACTACAATGCGGCCATTGAAAATACCGGCTTTATTTGCTTTGTCTATGAAATAATCAGGGAGACCACGGAGCAGCACGCCCGTACCAAATTGCAAAACCTTTTCAGGTAATTCCGGGAGGGCTACGTGATTTTTAGATAATTGCATATAATGAGTTGCTTTATTAGAATTTATTTCTTTGCTTCCCGGATCATCCAGTCGGCGAGATCGGAAGCTGCCTGGTAGTTTTCGAAATCCGGCGATAGTCTGCGACCATCAAGGTATTCATTATAGAACCATGGATCGCCTACCGCAAATACAGCCCCCCTGCCTACTTTGGACACGGCCATGATTACATCACCCTTGTCGGTGTAGATGGCTGTAGCAGGTGCGGAGAGTTTAAGTGTCGAAATCTCTTTGATATAGATCTTCTTTGTATTGGGGAAAACAGGATTCCCCGCCGGCAGGTATAATGCCCCCTGTTCAAATTGTTTACCTTCTACGTGGTTACGGCTGTCTTCATTGAAGTGAATACCGAATTGTTCTGTGAGGGTATTGAATTTTTCTATTTCAGAATTGCCTTTATCATTTTGCAGGATGACTAATACACCGCCTTTTTTCACCCAATCATCAATCACCTTTGCGTAGGCGGCAGTCATATAGTTCGGGTGTGCAGTTTCTTTTTCTGTATCAGGATCTACGATGATCAGCATGTTTGTCTTTGCAAGATTTGCAGCAGTAGGTGCTTCGGACAGCATAGCTGTGCGTACACCCCTGTTGTGAAAGATTTCGCCCCAGAGGGAGAACCCACCATTATCCATTTCATCCCATACATAGTGCCAGGTCGTACCATTGCTTCTTACTTCGTGGTTGAAGAAGTTATCGATGGTAACAGTCAATCCTTTGCCTGTTTTAGGAATGGCCAGCAGGTCCATTTCATTGGCCGCCATCATGTAGGCGCCTACACCTTTGGGATCGTTCTGGATCACCTTTTCACTAAGGTAGTATTCATAGCTTCCATCACGGTAAGGATCACCGCCAAGACCACCGACAGTCACAGTGCCTTCGAGGTTTACGCCGCCTTCGGCAGCAGGACGAATGAATTGTTTATTAATACCAGCGAATCCTTTTTTTGCAGTTGGCAAATAAGATGCAGGTAAATACCCTAAACGGATCCCCCTGGCCAATGTGTAGACAAACATATTACTGACGGATGCTTCCAGGTAATTACCTTTCTTGCCCGCTTTATCTAAGATCTGCCACCAGGCACCACTGACAGGATCCTGGTACTTCTTCACAGCTGCGGCATAGCGGTTTAAGATCTGTATAAGGCTATCCCTGCCCGGATGATTTGCCGGATAATATTCCAGCACATCTACGAGTGCCATTCCGTACCAGCCCATGGCTCTGCCCCAGAAATTGGGAGAGCGCCCGGTCGTTTTATCTGCCCATTTTTGTTGCCTGGACTCGTCATATCCGTGATAGAGTAGTCCTGTTTTAGCATCGCGACTGTTTGTTTCCATGAGTACGAACTGCCGGGTAATATCCTTAAAAGCAGCATCTTCACGAAAGAGAGCAGCGTATTCTGCATAGAAGGGCTCACCCATATATAAACCATCTAACCACATTTGATAAGGGTAGCGTTTCTTGTGCCAGAAACCGCCAGCGTTTGTACGTGGCTGATGGCGCAATTGCTCCCTGAGTTTATCAGCGGCCAGTTTGTATTTCTCTTCATTGGTCACTTTATAGAGCAACAATAAGGCACGGCCGTTTTTGATATTATCGATGTTGTAATCATCCTGTTTGTAGTTGCGGATGTTGCCTTCTTTGTCTAAATAGGTATCGATGCCCTGTTGGATGAACTGGAAGTACTTACCATCACCGGTGTTCTTCCAGAGGCCTGCAAAGCCTTCCAGTACTACACCCTGGTCGTAGGTCCAGTGGGCACGTTTGCCGGTTTCCTGTAATGAATCTTTCCATAATCGCATGACAGTAGTTGCCATCTGAGCAGATTGAGCATGGCTCTGCATCGTGGCCGCTAAGAATAGAAAAATCAAGCCTGTTCTTTTCATGTTAATCTCCCATTTTAATTGCTTTGCTATCCTGCACGTTCATTTTTCCATTATCGGCAGTGAGCAGTTTTACGTTGGTCAGGTTTATGTTTTTACCTTCTATACAATCACCTGCTTTGTCAGCTTTGATGGTGATATTATTCAGGTAGATATCGCTGATTGGCATTTCCGGTAAGCCCCGGATAAAGATCGCCTTTGCCGCACCATTACACACCACATTGTTGATATAAAAATCCCTGAAGCGCGGAGTGGCCTCGGTAACAGGTATTGTCTCCACTTTAGGGGCATCCCGCTTCTCACCTGCCAATACCACCGGGTCTTTTGCCATGTAGTACATATCAAAGAGGATAGCTTCGGCAGGTATGTTTTCCATGTTGATGTTATTTACGTAGATCTTTTCTACGATACCGCCACGGCCCCTGGTTGTTTTGAAACGAAGCCCGATGTCGGTGCCAAGGAAAGAACAATCAGATACATATAAATTGTTCGCTCCGCCAGACATTTCACTCCCGATCACAAAACCTCCATGTGCATGATAGACGGTGCAGTTATTCACAATCACATCTGCCGTAGGCACCCCTCTCTTCCTGCCCTGTTCATCTCTGCCTGATTTGATACAGATACCATCATCCCCCACATCAAATGTACAGCCTTCGATCCTTGCAAAGCGGCAGGATTCGAGGTCCAGGCCGTCACCATTCTGGGCATACCAGGGGTTCTTTGCATATACATTTCTCAATGTGATGTGCTCGCATAATAATGGGTGCAGGCACCATGCCGGTGAGTTCTGGAAAGTTACACCTTCGAGCAATACATATTTGCACGATGCGATGCTGATCATATTAGGACGGAGGAAGTCCTTGATATCATTGTAATCAGCAACAGTTTTACCGGGGGCGATCACGCCGGCCTGCTGGGTCTTTGAGCCCTTCTGTGATTTCTCTGAGGGGTACCAGGTTTTCTGGTCCTCGCCGGTGATACCACCGGAAGTAGTAAGTTTCTTCCACTGGCTTTCTGTGAGCTTATCCTTCTTGACAATTCGCCAGGCATCGCCACCGCCATCGAGAATACCTTTGCCGGTGATAGCGATGTTTTCGGCACCGGCTGCGGATAGAGGGGCCTGACAGCGCATAGCTTTCAGCCCCTCGTACGTTGTCTCTATTAACGGGTATTGGGAAAAATCAGTGGTGAATTGTAAAATAGCATTGGGAGCCAGGTAGAGGTTCACATTGCTCTTTAACACGATGGGGCCTGTGAGCCACAGACCTGAAGGGACCATAACAACCCCGCCACCTCTCTTTGTGCAGGAATCAATCGCAGCATTGATGGCCTGGCTATTGAGCGTCACACCGTCTGCTTTGGCCCCAAAAGAGGCGATATTCAGTGTATCTCTCCTGAAGTGAGGTTCGTAGATCTCAGGCAGATCAAAGCGGTATTTGCCCTCAAAAACTGCTTTTCGGAGGTACTGATCCAGGCCAATGTGTTTCTCATGAATTTCTTTCGCTACCAGATCGGCTACGAGGGTAGCGCCGTAGGTGTTGAAGTGTGTATTGTCTGTTACACCATTGGGCAGGGTAGCATAGTGCCCGGCGGGTGTGGTTTTAAAGAGTTTTTCAGAACCCTGTACGCCTTGTTGTACAATGAGTGCTTCGCTGCTTTTATGCAGATCGATAAGGGGCACTTTGTATTGTGCAGCGAGGGCGCGGACTACACCGGGGTAGTCGCCATGCTGGTCTACGAAGATGCCTTTGTCGTCGAACTTACGGCGCATCACAGGTGTAATGAGAACAGGGTTGGCGCCTTTAGCACGGGCTTCTTTCACAAAGCGCAGCAGGTTGTCTTTATAGGCACCATTTGGCGCTGCGTAACGGGTGGAATCATCTTTTTTCTGGTCATTGTGGCCAAACTGGATCAGGACCCAGTCGCCCGGTTTTAACTGTGCTAAAACAGTATCCCAGCGATGTTCGTTGATGAAGCTTTTGGTGCTCCGGCCATTCACGGCATAGTTCTTCACTTCTATACCATCCAGGAATTGCGGGAACAGCTGGCCCCACCCTCTTTCAGGGTTATCCTGCAGGGGTTTGTCAGACATTGTGGAATCACCGATCAGGAAGATACGGGGTTGATCAGCCGGCATCCAGCTGATCAACGGTAACAATAATACCAGTAAATAACATCTTATATTCATCTCTAACAGTTTATATGGGGTAGTGACTCCCACTAAAAAACAGGGCTTTGACCTGCTTTTATTTAATATAAATGAGTCACGACCGATTATTGGTAGCCAGGATTTTGCGTGAATTCGGCCTTGTTCGTCACAGCATCTATCTGGTCCTGCGGAATTGGGCGAAGGCTATGATAGGACTGGAAGTTGGCCGCCGGATCGGGGCTGTATTTTTTAATACGTTCTTCCAGTTTACCGGTACGTTTCAGATCGAACCATCGTAGTTGTTCGCCTGCCAGTTCACGAGCTCTTTCATCAAGGATAAAATCCAGCGAGATGTCGGCATCTGTGATCTGCATATCTGCTTCATGCCCTGGGATGGCAGCACGTTTACGGATCGCGTTGATGTAGTCTGCAGCTTTGGCACTATTGCCTGATTTGAATTGCGCTTCTGCTGCGATCAGATACATTTCTGCCAGGCGGATGATGAATGCATCACGGGCACTTTCTTCTTCATTCTGGGAAGCACGGGTCGGATCATCGAATTTCTGCAATGATATATAGTGGGTGCGGTCTTTACCACCGCCGCCGGCAGCGTATACCATATTTCTGTCGTACACTCTATATTTTTTACCGGCGGTATCAGCGTTTGTCACCGCGTATTTGGTGACTACGATTGCGGTATCGCCCAGTTTCATACCAGCTGGCGCTGTGTTCAGGTTATTGCAATACCATACTTGTTTGAAGGTGGCTGCATAACGGGAATCTGCTTTTTCATTGAACAGGTTCAACAGGAAGAGGGAGGGCATATACCTGTTGAAAGGGCGGCCATTCGCTACATCGCGCTGCATACCTGGCAGGTCATCGTATTTCATAATGAACATCAGGTGACCGTTGCTAGCACCGCGGGAGTGGCCGTTGGGATAAAGCGTCGCGTCTACCCGGTCATCGTAGACCAGGTTCTTCATATAGTTCACAGCCCACACGACTTCCTTGTTCTGCAGGTTGCTCATGCTCCAAAGGTCGGCATATTTTGCCTGTAAGCTGTACCCATAATTGTTAATGACGGAATCAGCAAGAACCGCTGCTCTTGCATTGAGGCCGCGGGTCAGGCACATCCTGGCCAGGAAGGCCTGGGCTACAGGTTTTGTGGCACGGCCATAGTCAGTCGTTGTGAGCGGCAGATCATTAATTGCCACATCCAGGTCACGGAAAATCTGTGCATAGAAAGTATCCACAGAGGTTCTATTAGCTGTCGTTTGAACACCTGTCGTTTCATCGGCAGTAAAATGAACGCCACCCCACATCTCCACGATATGCCAGTAGTAGAAAGCACGCATGAAGTGGAGTTCTGCATTGCGTGTCTTCCTGACAGCGTCGGTATAGCCGGCTTTGTCAACGCGGCTAATGCCTGTATTGCACAGGTTGATGGCGGCATATAGTTGTTTCCACAATCCACTCATTACGGTATTGCTGGCCTGGAGATTTATGTATTGTGTGATATCAGGGTATTTATCACCGGTACCGCTTGTCCAGAGGTCGGTGCCCATTTCAGCAATGCTGTAACCTTCTTCTTTGCCATACCACCAGCGATTGTAGGTGTAAACGGCATTCACCAGGGTCTCAAAACCTTCGGGGGTACTGAATACCTGGTCGGTGGTGAGGCCCGATGGGTTGTATTCTTCCAGTTGCTTGTTACAGGCGAAACCGGTTAATAATATGAGCAGGATATAATAGCGTTTCATGGTTTGCTTTTTTTGGATCAGAATTCAACGTTTAAACCAGCGACATACATTTTAGTGAGCGGGTTACTCAGGTCTCCCCCTCTTTCCGGATCATAGTCTTTCACCTTGCTGAAAGTGAAGAGGTTCTTGCCCGTTACGTACACTCTTACATTGCTGAGGTGCACGGTTCTCAATGCGCCTGCCGGCAGGGTATATCCCAGTGAGATATTCCTGATCTTTACAAAAGAGCCATCCTTATAACCCAGTGTTTTGATGAATGGCGTACCGTCTTTTGACACGCTGGCATTGGGTCTTGGATTTTCGTTGGTCGCGTGCTCCGGTGTCCAGTAGTCCAGCGGGGCGCTGTTTTCAAGACCCTGCGGATCAAATTTATTTGCGTATTCTGAATAGATGTACTGACCTATACGGGCAAATACATAGATGTTTAAATCAAAATTTGCGTAGCGGATATCGTTGTTAAAACCTCCACTCCAGGTAGGTACCTGTTTGCCTAATACTTTTCTATCCTGGGTATTGAGAGCACCATCTCCATTCAGATCTTTCACTTTGATAGTGCCGGGTTTGTAGCCGAATTTAGCCGCTTCTGTAGCTTCATCTGTTTGCCAGATGCCGAGTTTCTGATAGTCGTAATACACCTTTACCGGGTAACCAATGAACCAGCCATTGGCCACATCGTTTGTGTTGGCATCGGCCAGGGCCACGATCTCCTCTTTGTTTTTAGAGAAGACGATATTGGAAGTCCAGGTGAGTTTACCACTGCTGATGTTGGTGGTATTCAGCGCTATTTCGATACCCCTGTTACGGGTTTTACCAATGTTCTGGATCACGGTGGTCACCCCTGAAGAAGAAGGCAGGGTCCTTTGCAGCAGCAGGTCTTTGGTATGTGTGTCGTAGTAATCGATGGTCGCTCCTACCCTGCCATTGAGCACACTGAAATCCAGGCCTACATCGGTAGTGGCAGAGAGTTCCCATTTAAGGTTTTTGTTACCAATCTGGCTACCGATGGCATAGGCCAGGGCTGCATTGGTATCATCGTAGGAGAACGGGATCTTGCTCAGGTAACTGGCGGTGGAATAAGGTGACACGGCATCGTTACCGGCAATACCATAGCTGGCACGGATTTTCAGGTCGCTGAATACATTTTGCGCTTTCATGAATGCTTCATCACCGATTCGCCAGGCAGCGGCAGCTGAGGGGAAGAAAGCCCATTTATTGCCGGGTGCGAGTTTGGAAGATCCATCAGAGCGGCCCGTGAGGGAGAGCAGGTACTTACCTCTGTAGTTGTAATTCACACGTCCGGTAAAGGAAATGAGTTTGCTGGAGAGGTAGTTGGTGCGTACAGCAATACCACTTACACTGTTTGCGATTGCGTAATACAGTTGTGATGGCAGCAGCTGTCCTTCACCCTGCAGGAAACTCGAATCACGCTGATCGGAGAGCAAACTTGCAACACCGGTAATGCCGATGGTATGCTGTCCGAACTGACGTGAATAGTTGGCTACGTTTTCCCAGCTCAGGTAGCGTTGTGCACCTGTGTTGTACTGGGAACGGGAGGTAGAGGCGGTAGACCTGTCGATGGAATTCTTAGCAGCAAAGATCCCCTGTCGGGCATTGTCCAGCGTCACGCCCAGGTTGGAGCGGAGTGACAAGCCTTTGAGTGGTGTAAGCTCTACATAGGCATTGATAAAAGTTCTGGTGATGCGGCTATTGTTTTGATAAATATTCGGCTGTTCATCAGCCAGTGGGTTGATGGCAGAGCCATTGTTTGGGAACAATACAAAATTACTGTTGGCATCGTACGGACCATTGAGGGGTACGATCTTGTTGGCCTGGTTCAAAGGGTCGCGGCGGGCATCCTGGTCGTAGTAGGTCAGCTGGCTTTGCATACCTACTTTCAGGATGTTGCTGATGGTCTGATCGATGTTCAGACGTGCGCTGTAGCGGCGGGTGCGATCGAGTTTGAATAAACCTTTTTCATCAAAATAATCGAGGGAAAAGTAAACTTTTGTTTTATCGGAACCACCGGTCACACCTACCTGGTAATCCTGCTGTAGGCCTTTATGAATAAGCAGGTCAGCGTAGTTGGTCCAGAGGTTGTTTTTAATAGCGTTGACTTCGGCAGCGTTGAAGATGAGGGCATCATCAGCTTCGGAGTTCCAGCGGCCGGTAGTATGATAGGCTTCTCTTTTGAGTGTTACATATTGGGGGCCGGTCATCATGGATGGATAGCTGGCTACTTCGTTGGAGCCCACGTAGGTATTAAGATTTACTTTGGGCTTACCGGTAGCCCCTTTGCGGGTGCTTACGATGATCACACCGTTTGCACCACGGGAACCATAAATAGCTGTGGAAGAAGCATCTTTGAGCACCTCCATGCTTTGAATATCGCCGGGGTTAATGTCCTGGATGTTTTGGTATTGCACACCGTCTACGATGTAGAGAGGGCCGTTGTCTGCGCGGATGGAACGGTTTCCTCTGACGGTAACGTTGATTTTGGCACCGGAGGCGCCGCTGCTTTTGGTGATATCCACACCAGGGAGTTTACCCTGTACGGATTCCATGACGTTGGTAGTAGGTACTTTTTTGAGCTCGGCACCTTTTACGGAAACAACGGAGCCGGTGAGGTCTCTTTTCTTTACTTCACCATAGCCTATTACGACTACTTCATCCAGTTGTTTGTTATCCTTTGTCATTGCTATGCTCTGGCTTGTGTTTCCGTCGATATTACGGGTGAGTGCTTCATAGCCCATATAGGTGAATGTGAGCACACCCTGTAGATTGGGAACATGAATGGAGAAATTACCCGAGGCATCGGTCTGTGTACCGGTTGTCGTGCCTTTGAGTTGCACGCTGACCATCACGAGTGGTTCGCCGGTGGTAGCATCAGTGACTTTTCCTTTCACTATCTGGGTTTGAGCAAATGCCCAACTGACAGTGCATAGCAATAGCCAGCAAAACATCAGTAGTTTTTTCATAACGTATCGAATTGTTGCGTGTTTTTCAAATGGGTTATCAAATCCAATAATGGAATACGCATTGCTACAGCGGCAATACAGGCAGGCACTGGTTTTGTATCAGATTGATAGATCGTAACCGTATCCCCGAAACAATTCTACAGCTATAATTTTATTAATGGAAAAGAATGACCGGATTTATTTACGCAAACGTTTGCGGTTAATGTCAGTCATTGAGAATTTTTTATACGATTTAGGCTTTAAAAGCTACTTTAGTATAGAAAATCCTCAATACCTAATTATGAAAAAGTGGTTATTATTGTTTTGTTTGGCAGGGAATGTGCCTGCCATGGCCCAGACCTGTTGCCCGGTTATTGACACATTGCATGTTAACGGCGGCCTAAGTGTAGGAGCCAACTACAATCCCGCATTTCCTCTGAATGTGGGTGCAAAAGCCCGGTTTAGTAATCAGACCCATTTTGGTGACTGGTTTGATGATACGCCATATGGAGCCGGTATACAGATTGCCAGACCAGCGAACCAGGGAGATACCCGTTTCCATTTATCATTTGTCAGAGCAGGTCAATGGGTAGCTGGGATAGGCTTTCTGCAGTCCAGCAACACATTTGCTATTCAGAACTACGGTAACAATAGTGGCTCTTCCGGTATTTTTATTTCAGCGGCCAGCAATGTGGGTATAAACAATCGTGCCCCAACGACGACGCTGGATGTAAACGGAAGTATCAGAGCGGAGACAGGTATGTATATCGGAATGGCCGCTTTGCCCACGGGTTATGCATTGGCTGTAAATGGTACCATTGGCACTACGAAGCTAAAAGTAATACAGGCCTGGGCGGATTATGTGTTTGCACCGGATTATAAACTTCCATCCTTACAGGAAGTAGAAGCGCATATCAAAGCGCAACATAAACTACCTGATATCCCTTCTGAAAAACAGATTGCTGCAGAAGGACTGGATATTGGTGATATGCAGAAATTGCAGATGCAAAAGATTGAAGAATTAACTTTGTACATCATCGATTTGAAGAAACAGCTGGATGCCCAGCAAAAAGAAATCGAAGTACTGAAAGCTAAATAAATTTATTTTACAAAGGATTTTTAGAAGGGTTTGCCGGGCGGCAAACCCTTTTTAATTTATTCAATCCTGAACCAGTCATAGTCTGCATAGCCGGCATCATTGATCTGGCCCGGGCGGGTGCAGAACAGGCCAACTTTAGCTCCGATCCAGCGACCGGGTTTTGCGGTGAAAGTATCTTTTATTGTTGTAAATTCTTTTCCATCGGCACTGTAGCTAAACTGGCAGATGCCACCTTCGCTTATTTTCATGCGGAAATAGCAGGTGCTGTCTGAAAGGGTGGTGATGACCTGCTGTGTTTCAGCCCCGCCTTTGTCTGCATTTTTGCAGATGCTGTATACGAGTTGTAGTTCCTTTTCTTTTTTGAGGATGGAAAGTGATGCATAGTCCGCTCCCATAATAATGAGCCCTGTGCGTTCTTCCTCTAATTTAGGATTAGGTGTGAATTTGCACAGGGTGGTGACTGTGAAGTTGTCGTTTGGAAATTTCTGTAAGAGCAAATTCGGCACATCCCAGTAGTTGTGCAATGAGTCGGGCAATTTTGCAGAGAAAAGCCTTAACACACCTTTTGCGGGTGAGAGCATTCCCCAGGTAGGGAGCGGATTTGCCTGCCATTGCCATTGAAGACCGAGAGGGCTGGTATTGAATTCATCAGAAGTGGGTGGCGTTGTAATTGCTTTACCAGGGATCGGCTTTCTATAAGTGATCACGGGTTCACCTTTGCCATCGCCGTCTTTGTCAATACCTATCACAGGCCAGTCATTCACCCATTTCATAGGTTGTAAATGGACGACCCGGCCATAGGCATCTTTGTCCTGGAAATGCAGGAACCAGTCGGTGCCAGTCTTAGTCGTCACCCAGGCTCCCTGATGCGGACCATTGATGGGAGAACTTCCCTGATCCAGAACGATCTTCTCTTCGTAAGGACCCTCGATTTTTTTGGATCGCAATATGAGTTGCCAGCCGGTGCTTACACCACCCGCGGGTGCAAAGATGTAGTAATATCCATTGCGTTTATAGAGCTTCGGCCCCTCTAATGTAGGATTAGCAGGATGGCCATCCACCACGAGAATACCGGCATCGGTAACCGTAGTACCGGCGGCGTTCATGTGATTCAGCGTCAGCACACTTTTGATGCCTGCACGGCTACCGGCATAAGCGTGAATGAGATATGCCTGGCCATTGTCATCCCAGAATGGGCAGGGATCGATGATGCCTTTGCCTTCTTTTACGAGAATAGGATCTGACCAGGGGCCTTTGGCCGATCTGGCTTTGATCATATAGATGCCAAAATCAGGATCCGGGTAATAGATGTAAAATTCGTTGCCGTGGTAACGGATGGATGGTGCCCATACACCGCCTCCGTGCTGAACTTTTGAAAAATGATCATAGGGAGGCTGGCGAAGCAATGCATGACCGATGAGCGACCAGTTGACCAGGTCCGTTGAATGCAGGATCGGTAAACCAGGAATACAGTTGAAGCTCGAAGCTGTCATGTAAAAGTCCGGGCCGGCGGCACAGACATCGGGGTCGGAATAATCGGCATTGATGACCGGGTTACGGTAAGTGCCATTGCCTAAATCCTGTGCAGTGGCTAATGTGCAGCATAGGCACAGGATGAGTGTACAAAGCGTGGATGGTGTCATTGTTTTTCAAATACGTGTGAATATGACACTAATGTAGGGGAATTTTTTCTTTTGAATAGCTATTGGATTTGGGTGGATATCATTTAAAATTTAGTCAGGCCGGCGACAGGAGTTTTCTTTGGGGGATTTGAATAGCACATTGCGAATTGAGATTTCTTTTTTTTGGAGATGCTAATCTGCTGACAGTTTTTTCTCCCGAATGTGATATACGGTTTCCAGATAATGTTAAAATAAATTATATTTACGAAGCCGTTATGAAATTTGAAGCAGCCACTATAAAAGATATCGCGAACGCACTGGGCCTTTCCACCTCCACCGTTTCACGCGCATTGCGCGACAGTCATGAGATCAGTATCGCTACTAAACAGCTGGTACTGGAATATGCTACCCGTATTAATTATCATCCGAATCCTATTGCACTAAGTCTGAAAGAGAAGCGGAGCCGGTCCATTGGCGTGATTGTAGCCGAGATCGCCAATAGCTTCTTTTCCCAGGCGATCAATGGTATTGAATCAGTGGCAAAGGACAAGGGGTATAATGTCATCATTTCCCAGACACACGAATCCTTTGAAAAGGAGGTGATGACCCTGCAATATCTCGCATCCAGGTCGATAGACGGCCTACTGATTTCAGTAAGTAGTGGTACACAAAACCTGGAGCATTTGAAAGCTTTGCATGACAGGGGGTTCCCGATTGTGTTTTTTGACAGGATTGTGGAGGATTTGCAGACGCATAAAGTGATGGTGGATAATTTCAGGGGGGCCTATGATGCGACTTTGCACCTGGTGAACAAGGGTTATAAGCACATCGCAGTACTGGCAGGTCCGGAGAATCTGAGTATTACCCGGGAACGGGTAGCCGGGTACATGGAAGCATTGGCACAGTCGCGGATGAAACCATCAAAAGCGATGATTAAGTATAGTCAGTTTGCAGGATTATATATCGATGAAGTGGAGCAGTCGCTGAATCAGTTATTGAAATTAAGACCCCGGCCGGATGCGATATTTACAGCCTCTGATAAATTAACAACGAATTGCATGCGGGTGTTGAAAGCGAAGGGGATTAAGATACCGGAAGAGATGGCGCTGGTGGGATTTTCAAATTCTGATTTGATTGAATTGCTGCACCCGCCATTGACAGTCGTGAGACAACCCGCTTTTGAGATGGGGCAGATAGCTACAGGAATGCTGTTGCAGTTAGTGGAGAGTAAGAAGCCGGTGAAGGAGTTTGAACGAAAGATCCTCGCGACTAATTTAATAGTACAAGCATCATCATAGAAAAGGGTTTGCCTTCCGGCAAACCCTTTTTAATAATTAAGCAGTTTGTAAATTCCCCTTAGTCAGTTTTGCCAATGACACCGTCATTTCCGCTAAACGATTCGAAATTCCCACCTCATTATCATACCATGCCACCACTTTCACCAGGTTACCAATACTACGTGTCAGGGTACCATCCATGATAGAAGAATGTGTGTTTCCTAAAATATCAGCAGATACCAGCGGCTCTTCAGTATATTCCAGTACACCCTTGAGACTATTGTCTGCATATGATTTGAAAAGATCATTGATTTCCTGCGCTGTAGCAGGTTTGATCAGGTTTACGGATAGCTCGGCAATGGAGCCATCTATCACGGGTACACGATAAGAGAAACCATCCAGTTTACCTTTCAGACCAGGCAGTACATCCCCGATCGCTTTGGCGGCACCGGTAGTAGTTGGAATAATAGATTGGGTAGCAGCACGTGCTCTTCTGAAATCTTTGTGCGGACCATCCTGCAGCATCTGATCCATAGTAAATGCATGTATAGTACTCATGAAACCGGATGTGATCCCATATTCCTTTTCCAGTACATACAGTAAAGGGGCAATACAGTTCGTAGTGCAGGATGCAGTGGAAAGGATCTGATCATCCTTGTCCATGATATCATCATTAACGCCAACGACTACTGTTTTTACACCACCGGTAGCAGGTGCGGTGATCAGTACTTTGGAAGCACCCGCTGTAATGTGCGCCTGGGCAGCTTCTTTTTGGGTAAAGCGACCGGTAGATTCGATGACAACATCGACATTAAGGGCGCCCCATGGGAGTTTTTGCGGATCTCTTTCACTGAGAAAAAGGATCTCCTGGTCATTGACTATTATTTTATCATCATGCTGTACGATGGTGCCTGGAAACTTGCCGTGGGAGCTATCGTACCTGAGAAGATGTGCCAATAGTTTTACATCTGTGAGATCGTTGACAGCGACGATCTGAACGTCTTTTTTGTCCTGTAATGCTCTTAAGGTCATTCTGCCTATTCTACCGAAACCATTGATGGCTACTCTCATAACTTAGTTTTTAGAGTGATAAATGTCCACCTCATCACGGAAAGTGTGATGCAGTAGTTATGTTAGATATTTTTTGTTTTACTTAATCAGCAAAGGAGGTTCTGAACGTTCGCCTGTAATCACTTGGTGTTACATTCATATGCCTCAGGAACACCCTTCTCATCGAGACCACACCTCCTAATCCACACCGGGTAGCAATTTGCTCCATACTATAATCGCTATCCTCCAGATATTTCCGGGCAATCTCCACGCGCAGCTTCTCTACAAACTTAGCAGGTGTCATACCCGTTTCGCGGGTAAAAACGCGGGTGAAATTGCGGATACTCATATTCAGATGAGTAGCCAGTTCCTCTACTCCCATTTCTTTGTCAAGATGCTCCAGTATCCATGGGCGCAGCTTTCCGGCGAGGGAGTTGGCAACGCTGTGCAGCTGCAGCAGGTTGGCAAACTGAGACTGATAACCAGGGCGCTTCAGGTATAACACCAGTTTGCGGGCTACCTGGATGGCGACTTCGCGGCCATAGTCTTCTTCAACGAGGGCCATGGCGAGGTCTACCCCGGAAGAGACACCACCCGATGTATAGACGTTCCCATCTTTGGTATAGAATGGGTTGGTGTCTACGCAAATGCTGGGGTATCGTTCCTGAAAGGAGCGGCTGTGTTCCCAGTGAGTAGTGGCATTTTTCCCTTCGAGGATGCCGGCTTCGGCCAGGGCGTAGGTGCCTACACAAATGGAGCCAACACGGCGGAGACGGGGATAGTTGTTTTTAAGCCAGTTGATGAGCCGCCGGTCTCCGGATTGGAGCAGGACCATGGGGAAACCAGCCACGATCAGGGTATCTATGGGTTGGGTGATTTCGTCCAGGGTAAGCGGGCAGATCATGGTGATGCCACTTTTTGTAGGAACTATTTTGTCATCTCCATAGGCAGCGAGCAGAATGTTGTAGCCGGAGCCTTCAGTACCGAGACCGTCGTGCAGGAGGGCATCAGCGGCGGCGAAGACGTCACAGGGGCCTGCGATGTCGAGCATAAAAGTACCTGGCATAGGCACGATGACTACTGTTTTCTTTGCCATGGAGCTGAATTATGTCGTAAAGGTAAGTGGTTTTGCTGGTGGCGGAAAGGTCATAAATGATACAGATCCGGCCAAAGTTCCCTGATCCATTTTGAATTTAATTGTGCCGCAGGAGACTAAATTGATTTTGGGGAAATAAATCATCCCAGGTGGCAAGCGATACCTCAATAATAGAGCTGAGCCCAGGATGAACCGTACATAACCCGTAGATATCCCGCCTCTTTTAAGATGCGGGTTAAAGGCGGCTTATAGGCGGGATATCTGCGGGTTATCTGCGGGTTATCTCTCTTTTTGCACAGAGGAAGCACAGGCGCTTCCAGTTTTGCATTACCAGTTTCATCAGAAAACTACTTTAAAACGATCCTTTATCTCGACACGCCAAGCCAATACCCTGGTTTTCCAAACAATTATATTCAAATACCGGCCTCCCAACAGGCACAACAGGCCCTCTAAAACATATTTCCTGTTCGTTTTTAGCCGGAATACTGTACTAAAAACGAACAGGTTAAATATTTTGAAATATGTATATTCCTGACAGGGCTTTAATAAAAAAATGGCATTTGTTTCGTGCAGCAAACATTACCGCTAAAACGATCATATGTTTAATGGTATCTTTACTGCTGCCTGGCGCAATCTTCGCAAAGACCGCCTATTCACCCTGCTTAATCTCCTTGGCCTTTCTACCGGCCTTGCCTGTGCCCTGCTGATCTTCTTATGGGTCAGGGATGAAAAACAGATCAATCATTTTAATACAAAAGACGATCGCCTCTACCAGATACTCGTGAACTTGAACGACAATGGGCAAATTGCTACCATGGACCATACGCAGGGGCTGCTGGCACAATCCCTGAAAAACGAGGTTTCCGGTGTTGAATACGCCGCCTCCGTTTTACCCGCCTCCTGGTTTCGCAACTCCGGCGTACTCACATTCGGCGACAATCATCTCAAGGCCGGCGGTCAGTTTATCAGCAAAGATTTCTTCGATGTCTTTACCTGCAGGATCCTATATGGGAATGCCCTTGCTGATAAACAAAGCATCATGATCTCTGACCGTATGGCCCAGAAACTTTTTCCGCAGGAACAGGATGCTATCGGTAAATCTATTCACTGGGAACAAGGTGAATTCAGCGGTGACTATGGTATCAGCGGCGTGTTTCAGGCACCTCCTGCCAATGCAACGGAACAATATGACCTCTTACTTGACTACCAGCTTGTACTGGAAAAAAGAGAGGGTTTAACGAAGTGGTACAATTTTGATCCCAGCACTTTCATCATCGTAAATAAAGATGCAGATATAACCGCGTTGCAAAAGCGGATTAAAGATTTCGTCAAAACAAAAGATAAGGAAACCGGCGCTACGCTGCTACTTACAAAGTATTCCGACTTTTATCTTTATAACAAATACGAAAATGGCAAACAAAGCGGAGGCAGAATTGCCTATGTAAAACTCTTCTCACTCATTGCTTTGTTCATCTTAATCATCGCCTGCATCAACTTCATGAACCTCAGTACGGCAAAAGCTGCCACCAGGGTTAAAGAAGTGGGTGTAAAGAAGGTGGTAGGTGCCAGCAGGGGAATGTTGATTTTACAATACCTGAGTGAAAGCGTCCTGCTTTCCATGCTCGCATTATTGCTGGCAGTTGGATTGATCATTTGCTTTCTTCCTATATTCAATCACATCACCGGTAAGCAATTACAGATCTGGCCAAGCCCCTCACTGGCGCTTTCATTCCTGGGCATTACAATATTAACGGGAGTGGTAGCAGGCAGTTATCCTGCGTTATATTTATCAGGCTTCAAACCCGCGCTTGCATTGAAAGGCAAACTGCGCACGGCATTTGGAGAAGTAATGACACGCAAAGGATTGGTGATATTTCAATTTGTATTGTCTGTGAGCTTCATCATCGCCATCCTGATCGTTTACAAACAGATGCAGTATATCCAAAACAGAAACCTTGGGTATAACAGATCAAATCTCGTGCATTTCGAAGTACCTACCGGCCAGGAAGATAATATGGCTTCCTTCCTGGACCTGGTCAAAAATCAACCTGGCATACAGGATGCATCCAGTTATAATCATGACTTCACTGGCAATCACGGTGGCCTTGGCGGCCTTACATGGTTGGGCAAAACAGATAACACTGACCTGAGTTTCAGTAACCTCGAAGTGGGTTATGGCTTCCTTGAAATAATGGGTGTACAACTCAAAGAAGGCAGGTATTTTTCCAGGGACAGCCGCGCTGACAATGAAATTATTTTTAATGAAACAGCGATCCGCGAAATGGGAATTAAAGATCCTATTGGCAAATCGGTCCGCTTCTGGGGTAGAGAAAAAGTGATCATCGGTATTGCGAAAGATTTCAATTATGAATCCCTGTATGAAACAGTGAAACCCGCTTTCTTCCAAAGCTATAAGGTGATGCCAAACTTTGTTGTAAAAATTGCTCCCGGAAAAGACGAAGCGACTATGCAGCTATTGAAAAAACTGTATGAACAACATTTTCAGGGGCTCACTTTTGATTATAAATATGTAGACGAAGACTACCAGGCAATGTATGCATCCGAAAGGAGAGTGAGTGATCTATCCCGTTACTTTGGCGGACTGACCATCCTGATCTCCTGCCTGGGATTGTTTGGGCTGGCGGCATTCACAGCACAAAGAAGACAAAAGGAAATCGGTATCCGCAAAGTGATAGGTGCATCTACAGGAAATATTGTAAGATTGTTATCAGCTGATTACTTTAAACTGATCGGCATTGCTATGCTCATTGCTTTCCCACTGGCAGGCTGGATGATGTTCCTGTGGTTGCAAACATTTGCTTACCGTATACAGATTGGCGCAGATGTCTATTGCATGGCAGGTATTGCGACCCTGCTCATTACCTTTACGACCATTGGTTATCAAAGTATAAAAGCAGCATTCACTAACCCGGTAAAGAGCTTACAAGCAGAATAACCTATGTTTAAAAGAAGCCTTCGCCGGCTCATGAAAGACCGGCAATCCACTATATTGAACCTGGTCGGTCTGAGTACCGGGCTTGCCTGTGCCCTGCTGATATGGTTATGGATACATGATGAATTACAAACAGACCGTTTTCATCAATCCGGTGAGCGCATCTACCAGGTGATGGTTACCCGGCAACAGGGCAACGGCTCTGAAACCGACCCTGGTACAGCAGGCGCTTTAGGGCAGGAACTAATAAACATCATTCCCAATGTGGAACAGGTAGTCACCCTAGCCCCGCAGAAATGGTTCGAACCCTTCAGCGTCAATTATGGAAATAATACGGTAAGTGCTACCGGCAATTTTGCGTCGAAAGATTTTTTTTCCATGTTCTCTTTTGATTTGCTGGAAGGAAATAAAAATACTGTGCTTGCCGATAAGCATAGCGTGGTGATTTCAAAATCACTCGCCCTGAGTTTATTCCATTCTACTAAAGATGCGGTTGGGAAAACGCTTTCATGGAAACTATTCGACTTTAAACAAGTCGTGACTGTCACCGGTGTTTATAATGACATGCCGGCGAATAGTACCATCAAAATGGATTTTGTTTTGAACTTTAATGCCTGGGTAGATGAAATGCCCGTTTCTGGTGACCTGGGAAATGGAACCGGGCCATTTGAAACCTATGTATTGCTTAAAAAAAGGCACAGACATGTTGCATGTTCAGGCAGCCTTGCGTAAATGGCCGTTCAAGGTACAGCTCTCGCTCAGGAGTTTTACAGACAGGTACTTACAGGAAGGCAGCCGGATAACATATATACGTATGTTTGGCCTGATTGCTATTTTCATTCTAATCATAGCATGTATCAATTTCATGAACCTGAGTACGGCAAATGCAGTAGGCAGAATGAAAGAAATAGGGATCAAAAAAGCGATCGGTGCTTCGAGAGGTGCATTGATCAGGCAATTCCTGGGAGAATCAATATTGCTGAGCTTTATGTCATTAGTACTGGCGATAGGTATAGCAGCTCTCCTATTACCTGATTTTAATGCGATTACAGGAAAACAACTTGCTTTGCAGCCTGACTACACAATGGTTCTTATTACCCTTTTTACAGGCCTTTTAGCCGGCAGCTATCCGGCATTTTATCTCACCGGTTTTCATCCTGTTGTAACCCTGAAAGGAAATTTTATACAAGGCTCCGCTAATGCCTGGGCAAGGAAGGGGCTGGTTACTTTCCAGCTGGTCGTGTCTGTGGTATTTATCATTGCGGTGTTGGTCATCTATCAGCAAATGCGATTTATTCAACAGAAAAACCTTGGTTTTAATAAGGACAATGTCATTTACTTCCAGGCGGATGGACTGGCAATGAAGTATAACGATGTTATGCTGGCAGGGTTGAAACAGTTACCAGGTGTCGTGAATGCATCCGGTATGATGCGTAACATCATTATGCCGTTTGAAAATCTTGATTCACATATAGAATGGGATGCTAAGAACAAGGACAACCAGGTCCGGTTCTCGGAAATGCTGGTCAACTATGACCTGATTGAAACACTGGGTATGACGATGCTGAAAGGTCGCTCTTTCAGCAGGAATTTCAGTACCGATAGTCAGGCAGTTGTGCTGAATGAAACCGCAGTAAAGGCAATGGGTCTAACTGATCCCATTGGCAAGACTATTTATACGCAAAATGTACCGGTGCAGATTATTGGAGTCGTCAAAGATTTCAATTTTAATTCACTGCACAATGCGATCCGGCCCTACATCTTCAGATTATGGCCGAAATATTCCATCATAACGATGGTGCGGATTAATGATATCAAAGCCATTGATCGTATTGCAGCCTATTATAAACAGTTTAATCCGGGCTATAGTTTCAATTATCAATTCCTGGATGAAGCCGTGCAGGACCAATATAAATCTGAACAGGTAATAAGCAGTCTCTCCCGTTATCTTGCGGCGTTGGCCATCCTCATCTCATGTCTTGGATTGTTTGGATTAATGGCAGTTACTGCTGAACGAAGAAGGAAGGAAATCAGTATCAGGAAAGTACTGGGGGCTTCAGTAAAACAGCTCACCCTATTACTTTCAGGCGATTTCCTAAAACTAGTATTCATTGCAATTATTATTGCATTTCCGCTGGCAGGATGGATGATGGAAAAGTGGTTGCAAGGTTTTGTTTATCGTACGCAGTTACAGGCAGGAGTTTTCGTGCTGGCAGCAGTGGCAACCTTGTTTATTACTGTTTGTACAATTAGTTTTCAATCATTAAAGGCTGCTTTTTCAAACCCTGTAAAGGCTTTGAATGCGGAATAGTATTGTAAGGGTTCCTGAAGGTGATACTGAAAACGAGGCTGTATCGGACTTATGATACAGCCCCGTTTTTTGCGATGCGCAGCCAGGAGCTAGCTTCAGCAATGCAATATTTTAAAGCTGGTTAGCGGTTTACCCTATATAATGTATATGATTGACCTGCTTTTGTTGGTAATGCATATACAAATCCATGCTCTCCATCTTTTGATTTTACTGGTGCCAATTGTTCATTTCCTCCTGCCTTAATACGTTGTGGCACACGCAGCATACAGGTGCCATTTCTGCTGGCATGGATGGTTACACTGGTGAGCAATCCCTCTTTCCAGTCCATATCCACAGTATATCCTCCCTGTGCCAGCAATCCTTTTACCTTACCAGTATTCCATACATCAGGCAGTGCCGGTAACAAATGCAGGGTACCTGTCTGGCTTTGCAAGAGCATCTGTGCCATGCCTGAAATACCACCAAAGTTTCCGTCGATCTGGAAAGGTGGATGTGCACAGAACAGGTTTGCATAGGTGCCACCTGCATTATGCATATCAACAGCCCCTTCGCCGGAGAAGGTTAACAGCTCTTTCAGCAGTTTGTGTGCATGGTTCCCATCCAGCAATCTTGCCCAGGTATTGATCTTCCATGCTTTACTCCACCCGGTACCCCCATCTCCACGAATTTCAAGGCTTTTTTTGCAGGCAGCTGCCAGCTCAGGTGTTGTAAGGGGAGAAATCTGATTTCCCGGAAAAAGGCCAAATAAATGAGAAATATGACGATGTTGAGGATCTTCATCCTCCCAGTCTTTATACCATTCCTGCAAATTGCCTTTTTTACCGATCTGTAATGGATACAGTTTCGCTAATGCCTGTTTCAGCGAATCGGCGAAAACGGCATCTTTACCTAATACATCTGCAGCAGCGATCACATTGGTAAATAAATTATGAATGACTGAAAGGTCCATGGTAGCGGCAACGGAAACAGCCCCATGTTCTCCTTTTTCAGTGATAAAGATATTTTCAGGTGAGGTAGCAGGTGCTGTGACCAGGCGACCTTGCTTGTCTGGCACCAGCCAGCCCAGGCTAAACTGAGCAGCAGATTTCATGATGGGGTAAGCGGTGTCACTCAGGAACTTCCTGCTGCCGCTATATTCATAGTGCTGCCAGAGGAACTGGCAAAGCCAGTTGCCTCCCATCATCCAGTTGGCCCAGTTAGGGTCACCTTTGCCAATATCCCCTACCGGGTTGGAGATGGCCCATATATCAGTATTATGGTGGGCAACCCAGCCATTGGTATTATAGAAGTTTTGTGCAGTATGCCGGCCGGTCACCGCAAGTTCCATGAGCAGGTCGTACAGCGGTTGCTGCATTTCCATCAGGTTGCATTCCTCTGCCGGCCAGTAGTTCATTTCTGTATTGATATTAATGGTGTAATTAGAACTCCAGGGAGCACGCAGTTCTTTATTCCAGATTCCCTGCAGGTTGGCAGGTGCACCTTTGGTACGGGAACTGGAAATGAGCAGGTAGCGGCCATACTGGAAATATAATGCTTCCAGGAAAGGATCATTTTCACCAGCAGTATAGCGGCGCAGGCGCTCATCTGTAGGCAAGTCCGTTTTGCTGCTATCCCCTATTGAAAAACTGACCCGCTGGAAAAATTTCCTATAGTCACCAGCATGACGGTTGTACAAATCATTGTAGGAGCGAGATGCAGCCTTTGCCAGTTGCGCAGCTGCGATCTTATCTTCATTCAGGCCATCCCTGTCAGGACATTTGTCATAACCATTGAAACTGGTAGCACCGGAAACGATTACAGTAACATCCGTGGCGTTCTTAACAGTGATTCCGGAGGTGTCTGTTTTAATTGTTCCGTCGACACTGATGGCTCTCAGCCTGACTTCGAAGCGCATCCCTTTACAGCTACCCGCCTCTTCATATATAATAGGTTCTTTATTATAACCTACATAACTGGGGTCAGCCTGTGAAGGAGCTTTCCCTTTCAGCACCAGGTCTTTGCCACTTATGCTGTTCTGATAACGTAACTGGCTGTTAGCGCTGAGTGTGAAATTTAGTTGACCTTTCTTGCTGCTTGTGAGACGGTAAACGATTACTTGATCTGGTGCAGAGATATACATCAAACGGGTATATTGCACGCCATTACTGGTAAAGCGGGTGCTGGCCGTTGAATTGTTCAGATCCAGATCACGTGAGTAATCGCTTACATTGCTTTCGTCAACCTGCTGATGGAGATGAAGGTCACCCATTGGCAGGAATGACTGGGAGTATACACCCTGCATCTTGCGAAGCAGGCTATCAGCCTGGTGATAATTTTCATTGAACAGGGCTGCTCTTACCTGGGGGAGGTACCTGGCAGCATCTGGGTTGACGTTATTGTCTACCGGTCCACCCGACCACAGGGTGGCTTCATTCAGTTGAATCAATTCATTGCTGACTTTCCCGAATACCATTGCACCAAGACGGCCATTACCAAGAGGCAGGGCCTGGGTCCACTCCTTTGCAGGAGTATTGTACCAGAGTTTTAAGGGAGCTTCCCGCCGTTGAGACCTGACTGTTCCGGTGGTCAATAGCAGCACGGAGAGCAGTCCTATTTTGATTTGTTTCATAACGTTTGTAAAATAGAAATATATTAATCTAAAAGCAACCTAAATGTAATGGAAAGTAACATGTCGCAAACGATTGCACAAAAAAGTTTGCTAAACACTTGGTAATCATTTTAGCCCTCGTTACATTTGTTGTATATTTAATAATCGCCACCAAAGTGAAGAAGTGAACAGGATGAAACGGTGGTTATTGATCGGAGATTAAATTACCTTATTTACATATAGCACAAGCTGAAAGATTTTATGGACCTGAGTACCATAACGTGGAATTTTAGCACAAAGGTCGAATTCTTTCGACCTTTCTCTTTTTTAAGAAGTGCCAATTTGAAGAGTGTCTAAAAAGGGGGCTAATTCATCGGACCATTTTCATACAATGTTTTGCATTCAATGTATCTTCGACACTTATTCTGTTTCCCTTTGCAAATATTAAATCTCCATCTGCAACTTCCCAAATAGCAAAACCTAAACGTTTTGACCTTACCAAAAGTTTACCGCAATTAACAAGATAGTAATCTTCCTCTTTATTAAAAATAACCTGTCTATCGTGTCGTTGATACCTTCTATTGCTATCAGACCGACTAACAAGTACCTGGAAGTTCAGTTCATCAGGTGTAGAATAATATACGTTTGGCTGTTTCTTTGGGGGTTCATCGCCATCAAAAAATAGGCGTTCGCCTAATAATGAGAAATACGCCCGCTGTAACTCGTGTACGTAAGTTACCTTTGAAGTAAATAGGTGATTCCCTAAACCGAAATTCCATTGATCACCGCAGGGGCTAATAATAAATTGCTGGGATTTAGAAGATTCGCGAACCATTGGCCCACTAGCACCATTCTTATTAACAAACTTTAATCTGGTCAGCTCTCCCCTATCTATAAGTATAGGCCCCAATCGATCAATCAGCATATCAATTCCTTCTAATTGCTCTTCATTTATTCTGATCCTATCTCCTTCTAAAATGAAATAAGCACCAAAGAAGATTTGCTCAAACTCGATCATTCGCTAATATTTTTAGCAAAAATACATTTCAGATTAAGGCCTTAAAATAGGCGATCGGTTATTTTCTGGGTGAATAGGTAGCCAGGGCAATATTGAGAATTTCTGCAGCAGGAACTTCTATTAATTCAGCCATCTTGGCAAGATTTTCTACCGTAAGTAATCTCGGATTGTGTATCCTAGTGTACAAAGTAGTGTAATGCACACCCATATCTTTAGCAACTATTGACATGTTGACTATCTCAAACATCTGATTGAGGTTTTTAATTTTCTTAGCCTCAATCAATGCTTTAACAGCTGCGTACTTAGGATTCTTCATTTACGCCGAAATCTACTCCGTTGACATATATTTTACATTAAAAATTCATTAATGCGAATTAATTACTTCGATTAAATGTTATACTTAACACAATTTTGAATTATTAGTACTACATTTGATGTACAACCAACCGTTATGAAAAAGTTACCTCAGAACAAATCAAAAAAGAGCTTCAGGATCTGCTTATACCTCAATACACAATCTAAGGTTAATGGTTAGTGGTGCGCCCTATAGATTTAAAGTCAGGAAAGATGATGAAGAGCAAACAATTGCTCTTTATAAGACGCCTTATAAACAAGAAGCAAAAGTAAGGATGGGCTCAAAGGAGGCAATTTTTGAATTTACAAAAGAAGGAGCTGTATTTAAGGATGGTGATAAACTACCTGAAGAGATTGAAAAAAAAATCAAGGAAGCCATCATGCAATATTTGTTCAACAGACGTATACATAAATGACTTTAACCACTCAACTCTGTTCATTATAGTTACGATAGGATATGGGGAAATTTAATTACACATTGACCCTACCTCACACCTTTTTAGGTAATTGAGGGTTTTCATGATACGCCTGGTAATACACTAGGCCGCAATTTATTCATAAATTAGGGATAGTTCTGGCCTGTTTAGGTTGGAAAGTTTTTTGAAGGGTATATTACTGTTTTGAACGTTAAGCAATTAGTATGGTTAAATATCCGACCTCAATCCACATTAAATCAGAACAAATAACACCATAATAATGTTAAAATAGTACACAACCACAAAATACAACAGTTGTTTGACAACCGTTTGCACAATATTTTTTTCTTTACCCCGTAAAATGAGGCGCATGTATAATATATTAAACAATTTCTTGAAATTAACTGATGAGAGACTAATGTCCGGTCAGGCTTTCATTAAGTTGGTTGAAAAGGACAGATCCTCCATCGAATCTGCCAAGTTTATTCCACCTACATTAGGTAGCAATAGTCTTTCAGGCCGTGTACGGGTTAAGCTAAAGCCCGGACATAGATATGCCACCAAATAACAATTCTCGTAATAACAATACCACCCCAAACACTCAACCAGTTCCTTTAAATGAGGATATAATAAGAGATATTGTATCTATACAAAAGTCTGAAGTTGCTATAAGACAGCAGGAAGCTGCCTTCAGAGATCAAGAAATTAAATTAGCTCATGAACTGAGCCTTAAGACTCTTGAAGCGCAAAAGGACTATATAATGAATGCACCTAAACGTTCATTTAAACATATGTGTCTAATTTTGGGATTTATAGCTTTCACAATTGCTGTTATAGCTGGTATTGTGATTTTCTGCTTATGCACCCAGAATAAAGATATTGCCTCGAGACTCATAATCCATTCATCCATAACTTGAGGTCCGTCAATACGACCTCGCCATTCGTTTTGAATCAAAAAACTATTTCTGTGCACATGTCCGGCGATTCCAGTCATATTTGATTTAATGAAATGTACTCCGTCTTTTTCCCGAAATTCAACATCACAATGGTTGTGGACGATGTGATGAACTGATCTATCTACATGGATATGCCATTTTATATGTACATCTTGTGCAAACTGTTGGCTATACCTGATGGATTCGCCTATCCTTTGTAAATTCTCCGGGCGAGTGCATGGAGTAATAATGTTTAGTATTATTCTTTGGTCGGACATAGCGTTAATGTTTAGAAGAAAATTCCACTGAGATTCTGGGCCGCTTGCTCCTCATGCTCAGGGTAGAATGTATTTGCGAGTGAATCGAATTTATCTGGTGAACGTCCCAGACGTTTTTTGATGTCATCCTTAGGCTCAATGATAATTTTACCATTAGATTGGAAACACCATGTAGGTTCACACAATTCAGCAGTTAGAACCTCATCAGGAGGAAGCATCGCTTTAGAACCCTTCGACGGGTCAAGCCAATCACGTACGGCCCACATCAGGTATGCCCTCATGTTGGCAAACTCATATTGACCAGTAAGGTCTTTCAATGGATTCCCAGCCTTGTCAGTCGCTGCTTCATGCTTCAGAGTATTTACATGAGAATACACCTTGTACCCTTTGTTCCTCAAGCCTAGAGAATACGCCCGCACCCTCGCCAATTGTATCTATAAAGGCTTTTACTGTTTTACCGGTAAACTTATCTGCATGCGCCTCGATTTTCTGTTTGGTCATACCCGCGATCCGCATATGTTCTGCCTTACCTCCTGAGTTAACCATCTCGAGGGGAGCCACATAGTTATCATACCGAGGACAAAAGCAGGAATCATCTCGACCCATACCGGCAACGTCCACACCTAACCTTAATTTGGGGCTTTTGGCAAAGCCTTCTTTATTGAACTCCTCCCAACGTTTATTTGCAAGCTCAACCCAATGCAGGGGGATAAGGGTATCCAATGACTCCTTCGGGAACATTCCCAAAACCTTCACCCTAAAAAGGTCATTAGGGCGGTAATATGCACCCTCCCATTCAAAGTCACCATCTCCTTCATTGAAATCCGATACATCAATCCGGGTGCACAATTCTTCTACCTTATCCTTAACCCATTCATAGTCTACTTGCCCAGGTATGGCCGTGTTCCTGTTAACCACATTTGGGGCGTCCAAGCTGCATAGCCGAAACTTGTTCCAGCGTTTAGATTTCTGAGACTTCGCGGCATACCCAGTGAGCTTATTAGGGTTGAATACTATAAGCATTCGAGAGTTTCCTTGCAGGTTACCTTCTATTGCCGAATAAACCGTTTCTGCTATACCAGAGGCCTCAGTGACCACGAACATGGTATTTACAGCATGGAAGCCCGACCATGCCTCATGATTATGCTCATCGGCCTTAAACCCGGTAAGAAACCACAACTCAAAATCAGTCTTTACGTCATAGGCTGTAAGCCTGCCGGCAAGGAACCTGAACCCTCTTGAAATCATACGCCGGTGTAATCTGGATATCTCCGGCATCATGATATTCTTCACCTGGCGATCTGTTAGGGCTGTAAGAGCTACTTTAGTGTTTCCAACCAATTCTCCTGCAGGATCAAAGTAAGGGGTGTTATAGAGGAATGACAAAGCCGCAACAGCGGACACAAAGTCTTTACCACGAGCGGTACCGGATGCAACTGAGGTCATGCGGTTTACCTGGACAGATTCCAGAATCTTCTGTTGCTCACGATCGAGGTTTACACCCAATACCTCTTTGGCGAAGAAATTCCAATCTTCACGCCCACGGGTAAGCATCCGGGCTACCTTCCCCCTATCGTCATTACTTACCTTCTGCACTGGCTATGGTTTTAAAGAGGCTCTTCAGCTCCTCATCAGCATCGACCTTCAGCTTATCATTCCACATACCCAGATGACGGCCTATTAGCTCCAATCCCTTAGTTTTATCGTGCATCTTCACCTCGATGCCATTTTTGCCCTGTTTTATGCTCAACAAGGCCCTGATCTTATCGGGGTCAATAGAATCTGTGAATCTGTCTCAAATACATCAACAATCTTGTAGGAGGTTTCTACCACTTGTGGTAATGCGTCTTCTGTCTTATCATCTTCATCGTCTTCTACTGATCCCTTACGCGTCTTTTTCGGAGGAACAATAATTTCTTCTTTCCGCAGCTCTACCTTTACAAAGTCAGTGACACGTGCAAACCCGATGTGAGCCAGCTCCTAAAGAACCATATCAGCGCTTATTTCTGTTCGCCGGGATCGCTCGTCCTTTAAGACCTGCACCCTCCGCTGGATGTATCCTTTTGTTAGAAGTTTATGAGCGGTCTGCGCCTTATGGTGTCTCCTGTATATCCAGCTCTTATGGCTACCTGTGTGGCATTTAGGTCTACCAGATATTCTTGGCAAAATCTTTCTTCTTTCAGGGTAAGAACATGATGCTTTTCATCTGAAGATTGTTGAATTTCTTCAACTTCATCAATTTCAACAGAGTCAGTGGACTTGGATTTTGCAATTTCAGCAGCAATTGCAGTATTTTTCAACTACCTTTCACCACTTGTAGCAGCAACCTTGCGGTCAATTCCGGGAACTGCTTTGATGTAAGACTCAATATGGTCGCCTGTTTTGAGGTAATGCCGGATGAAAACTGTATATTCTTTCTTGAGTGCCAAAATTCAACTGCTTTTTCTTCAACAAAATTACTTTCGCAACTTATTCCCGTTATTGGAACATCTTACCCCATGCATCTATATTGAATAGACCATTGGTCTCCCATGGATGGGAAGTAACGGATTTAGAAGAACGTCGTTGATAAATGCTCCCTATGGTGAAGAGGTGATTATTTAGAGGTTTGCCAGCAGTGATGGCGGCCATTAGAATTCGGTATGACCTTCTCTCTGTTATTTGAGCGAGGTATAGACTTGGATACGTGTCAACCTGGTTACCACTTAAATCTGATTTAAAAACGGTAGTTCCTACCCGTTTTCTTCCTGAGATAGTTGGCTGACTTTGGTACATGGTAATTGGCTGCCTGCTAGTTATGCGGGAAAGCAACACAAAGATATAGACATTGCTTACAGAAGAAATACATGGGATAAATAATTACATTTCCAAAAAAATCTACACGAAATCTGTTTAGGTACTGACCACTATCATTAAAAATTCATTTCAATTATCATGTACCTTCATTTAAGTTTGTACATATTTTTAACCCGTATTATAAAAACAAATTGTTTAACTCATGAAACCAACCTTCTGTGTGCTAGCAGCTGTTAGCCTAAGTTCTTTACTGTTATTTTCCTGTACCAAGAAAGACAACACCCTCCGCAATCCAACTAAACCAAATGAGAAATCTGATTTAGAAATGGTCAATATTAACAAAGGGCAATACGAGTACATTAACTCAATCTTCTCTGATACAAAATTAACAAGTAGTTATATAGCAAAACTTAAGGACAGTGTAAATAACCTTAAAAGTGCAAAAACTTCAGGTAGCTACAATCCAGCCTACCCAAATCAATATGATGCAAATTATGCGGATGATATATATAGCACGTATGAAGGTGACCAGGCAAATCTTGTTGGAGGAACAGTTGGTCGTTCAAGATACGATATACAAATGCATTATGAATTTAAAGCCCGACCTATCCAATTGATCGTAGTTCTACCATTTTATTACAATGATTTAACTCCGTCACATCCTACCGCCTCTCAAGCAGGTCCTGTTCAGCAAATTTTAATTGGAGATAACCTTGGATCTCAAGAACCTTTGGGATCACCTTTTTTAAATATTATAGAAGGTTTTTATTCATTTTTTGGCAATGCTGCAGGAAACTTAATTGAAAAAAGAACATTAATAGGTACCTCAGATGGCAACACCATGGTAAAAGGCGGAATAAACGCTGCCGGAGTAGAAGTAGGTGCTACTTTATCAAATGGCCTTAAAGTCGAAAGTACTACTAATTCATTAACAAATGCTCAGTGGAGTGTATCTTATAAAGCAGATTTCCTTAACGCCTGGTCACAATATAACCCGAAGATAACACTTAATGGATTTGCAACGTTGCGCGGTTCAATACCTCAATAAAGAAGATAGAACATGAAATTTCTCAAATTTGCGTTTTTTTTGATTTTACCATTTTTTGCGTTCTGCCAGGATACGTCTAAACTAAACGTTGATGCACAATACATCTCATTATATCTAAAAAACAAAAATGGGAATGCTTACTGGAAGGAAATGAGTGAAATGCCAGCCGGCGATTTCAAATGTCAAGAAAAGGATAATGGTAATTTAATGGTTATTTTTAATAAAAATGAGCCTCCTTTCGAGTTTATAAATAATACAATAAATTATAAAGAGGAAATAAGAAAAATTCCAAATGACATTTGTGGTTTCAAATTTAAAGGGTTTTATTACATGGAATCACAACCGGTCGACTTGGTATATGCATTTTATTACAGCAGCAAAATGCCTAATAGCTTAGTAATGGTTAAGTATATGGGCTTTGAACAAGTAATATTTGGTGCTAATTACTACTCGGATAAAAAAGTAAATCCATTAAAAGAGGCGAATTACAAATTTGATTTAAAGTAATAAACAAGGCCGTCTCAGATGAGACGGCTTTTCATTTTATTAAACTGAAAATAAAGTTAATTCCACCATCCAGCCGAGCGGCCTATCTCTATTAGTAACGCTCCCAAAGAAAGGATCTGAAAAAAATCAAACAATCTTCTGGAATGCAGGATCATTGAAAATATCTTCAGCATTCATCTCAAGCTCAATTTTAATGTATTTAAAGAATGATTCTTCTGTTTCATGACCAGTTATAGCCATGATTTCCCTCGGTTGCCTCCGTAGATCTCGGTACATCCAGGTAGCAAAAAACCGACGCATTGTATGGGGGGTAATAAATTCATGCCTTTTATAATGAATCCCCTTTTTCTTACCTCCTATGGTAATTGTAATCAATTTTGTACCAGGAAACGCATTGCTTTCTTTACATATCCTATTTAGGATGCGAGCAAATGTCTGCCGGATATATACAGGCATTACTCCATTGTGTTTATTATAAATCTCCCGTGCTATTGGATGACAGGGTATGACAACTCTTTTTCCTGTTTTTCGGGTTAATACTTCAAAATGATTCCCTGATAATTTATACTCATTTATACTAGATAGGTCTTCAACCCTAACAGCCAGAAAACACCCAAAGACGAATAAATCCCGAGCTCTTTCATCTGATTTAATCTTAAGAGACGTTCTATAAAATTTTAATATCTCATCGTATAATGGAGCAATAGCGTCAGAATCCTCTTGGGGAATTGAAAATTCTTCGTGTTCAAAAACTCTATTTGTATGATAACCTTTATCTAAGGCATATCGAAGAAAAATTCCCAAATTATTGACAATATTATACATTGAATTTTGAGAATACTTTTTAATTATCAACCAATTAATCATATTCCTAAAATGATCTATTGTCATTTCGTAGGATAACTCAAACTCGCTTTTGGGGTCTGCAGCGCACTCTTCCCATCTTTCCCTCATACGTTCATACTGACTAATAGTAATATCACTATACTTACCCTTATTACTCTTTTTCACCAATTGTCCAGACCGCATCATATTAATCATCTTTTTATGATCATCCACTAAGCTTCTTGCGGAAGCGGCTGCGGCCTTCATTTTTGCCTTCTTCAGTTTTTCTGGGTTAAATTTTGTATCCAAATATGCTGTCAGCTCGTCTTTACTAATTTGCTTTCCAAGCAAAGTAAATTCCCGGGAATATTCATCTATTGCGTTCATTATTGCCCCAATTCTTTTGGATCCCGTCTTGGATTCGGAATCAACTATCTTTACCCCTGTGGGATACCTTAGCCGAGCATCATGACAATAAAAGCTGATCTTAATATGCTTTTCTGACTTTAATACAGTACTTCTGTTTTCCATCGTGAAATAAGTGGTGTCTAAAACAGTGTCTAAATTTAGTCTTTTTGGGTCAAATAATGTCACTTTAGCGACAAATCAATTTAATCACAACTCACTATAAGAGTATGTTTAAAATTCTGATGGGCTAAAATTAGGAAAGTACGAATCGATCAATTAGTTTGGATTTACCACAAAACAAACTATGAGAACGAAGTTCACATTATTGACCGATTCGCACTGGAAAAGTATAGAAAAAATATTAACGGACAAAAGAAAGCGTAAATATAGCCTTCGAACTATCTTCAATGCTATATTATGGATTTGCAGAACAGGTAGTCAATGGCGTAATCTAAGCAGTGATTTCCCTTACTGGCAGATAGTTTACTATTATTTCAATAAATGGAAAAAAGCAGGTGTGCTGGAACAGGTGATGTTAAAAATGGTTAGAAAAGAGCGGATAGATCAGGGGCGAAATTATGCACCATCTGTCAGTGCTATCGATAGCCAAAGTATAAAGAAAACTGGATTCGTAAGTATAGAAACCGGGATCGATGGCGGTAAGCATATCAATGGTCGAAAAAGGCATCTTGCTGTTGATAGCTTAGGATTACCAATTGCGATAAGTGTCAGCGGCGCAAATATTCATGACTCAATTGGCGGTTTTGATTTGCTGTGGAAAATTGAAAAGGTTAGTCATAGGATGAAACTGATTCGTACAGATAAAGCATACCAGGGAGAGTTTAGCGATATGGTTGAGAATTATTACAAATGGAAGATGGAAATAGCTCAGAAACCGCCGACAGTAAAGGGTTTTGTGCCACAGAAAGGTAGATGGCAGGTTGAACGATCATTCGCTTGGCTCAATAACTTCAGAAGATTGTCGAAGGATTATGAAAGGCTACCTGAATCATCTGTGGCTTTCATCCAGGTAGCATTCATTAGTATACTTCTAAAATAAGTAGAATTAGTTTTTAAACATACTCTAAGACTGAGCATTATGGCCTGTAATAGTCAAAACATAGCCATTGACTGACACCAATTCTAAAATATGGAATTTTAGCACAAAGGTCGAATTCTTTCGACCTTTCTCTTTTTATATAAGTACCGAAACGGCCACCAGTATAGAAGAAGCATCCTTATCAACGTGGGCCTGAGCTGGGCTTAACAGCAATAATTTCTATACCCATTACGACAATCGTTACCCCATTACCAGGAGCCGGGAGTGTGGACGGATCACTTGCCTGGACATATATTAAAGATACCTATATTCAGAAAATGTCATCTAACAAGCAACCGAACAATAAAATAAATATTCAAACAGTATTCCCTTAAGAATTTGATATTTTACAAAACCTGATAGACGAAGAATGGATAATTTCGAAAAATGTGTGTATTCCAGACATTTAATTATATTACATCCGCGTTTTTGAAAAATTTTAAGAGTGATCATCCAAAGAACGATTGTATCCATCCTGCTGCTGTTTCCATTCACCTTACTATGGGCGCAAACACCACAGTCTCAATACCAATTGACCCGACTTGACATCACGCAGGGCCTCTCTGCGAATCAGGTCAATTGTATATATAAAGACAGTCACGGTTTCATGTGGTTCGGCACTATGTCCGGGCTCAACCGCTACGATGGCTACAACTTCCGCATCTTCAGGCAAGACATCAGAGACACCACTACTATTGCAGATAATTTCATCACCAGCATATTAGAAGGCCCCGAAGGCCTCCTCTGGGTTTCACATAGAAATGGTCAGAACGTATACAATCCACGGCTGGGGAATTTCCAGCGCAATCCACGGCTGGTCCTTGCCAGATTCGGGGTGCCTGTAGATAGTATCAACAATATCCTGAAGGACCAGGATGGCAATTACTGGTTCGTGACCCCCAAAGACGGCCTTTACCGTTACGCCCCCTCCACAAAAAAAACACTTCATTTATTCCCCGGTACACAAATATCGGATATGGCGCAAGCCCCCTCCGGTCTTTGCTGGATCATCCAAACCAATGGCCGGCTGGAAAAAATGGATCCTCATACCCAACAAATCATCTCCAGCGATCAACTCCCTACTCCTTCTCCCAGCCCCTACCAACTCATGGCCGACAAAGATGGTGACTGCTGGCTGTTCAGTACAAACGATTTTCAGGGCATTTACTGCTATAACCAACGCACAAAATCTTTCACCCACTACGATCAGAACAATGGTCTGAACAACAATATCGTACGTGGCGTAGTGCAGGACAACCAGGGTTTGATCTGGATAGGCACCGACCATGGTGGCCTCAACATCATTGATAAAAAACAACAAAGCTTTCGCTATCTCACGAATAATAGTGAAGATCCTAAAAGCCTTAGCCAAAATAGTATCACTACACTGTATAAAGACAACGCCGGCATCATCTGGATCGGTACTTATAAGAAAGGCCTTTGCTACTACCATGAAAATATGGTGAAGTTCCCGCTTTACCAGCACCAGGCATTTGCATCGAACACCCTCCCTTACGATGATGTGAACCGCTTTGCTGAAGATGCGAATGGGAACATATGGATAGGTACCAATGGTGGTGGTCTCATTTACTTTGACAGATCGAAAAATACCTATAAACAATATCTTCACAATCCCTCCAACCCCAACTCTCCCAGTGGCAACGTCATTGTTAGTCTATGGATCGACCACCAGCAAAAATTGTGGGTAGGCTCTTATTTCGGTGGCCTGGATTGTTTTGACGGACAACGTTTCATTCACTACCGGCATGATGCCAGTGATCCCAATAGTCTGAGCGATAACAGCATCTGGGAAATATTTGAAGACAGTCAGCAAAGACTGTGGATAGGAACTTTAGGTGGCGGCCTGAATCAACTGGTGAATAATAAATTCATTCACTACAGCGACAAAATGCGTTCACCTTACATCTCTGCATTTCTCGAAGACAAAAAAGGAAGGCTCTGGATAGGTACCGCCGAAGGGGTAGATGTGATGGATCCAAAAGGACATTTCACGCACTACGATGCAGATCCCAGGCAAGCTGGTAGTCTGAGTCATAAAAACATCCTCTGTTTATTTGAAGACAGCCAGGGCCAGGTATGGATTGGTACCAGGGAAGGATTAAACCTGTTCGATCCCGCCACGCATCAGTTTAAAATTTTCAGGAAAGAAGATGGTTTACCAGACAATACGGTACTGAATATCCTGGAAGATAATAACCACACGCTCTGGATGAGCACCGCCAATGGTTTGTCCAATATGCGGGCACAACACCAGTTTAAAAATTACGATCAGTCAGATGGTTTACAAGGCCGGGAATTCAATGAAAACGCAGCATTAAAAACGCGCAAAGGTGAACTGCTTTTTGGCGGTGGTAACGGCTTTAATTTATTTTACCCGAATAATATCACAATCAATTCAAACATTCCACCAGTTGTACTTACAGACTTCCAGGTCTTTAACAAAAGCCTGCAACCAGGGGAGTCTTTGAATGGCCGGATTCTCTTATCCGAAGCGATCAATCAAACAAGACACATTACTTTAAAATACAAAGAAAATGAATTCTCCATCAGCTTCGCTGCTTTGAATTATTTCCATCCTGAAAAGAACGAGTACGCCTATATGCTGGAAGGCTTTAACCACGAGTGGCTCAGCAGCGACGGGCTTTTACGTACGGCTACTTATACGAACCTCGATCCGGGTGAATATATCTTTAAAGTAAAAGCCTCTAACAACGATGGTGTATGGACACCACAACCGCTGGAATTACGCATCACTATCTTACCTCCGTTCTGGCGAACACCACTGGCATTCATCATTTACGCCCTACTCATCATAGGTGCACTGATCATTGGCAGACGGATGATACTGGAACGGGAAAGATTCCGTGCACGCATCGCACAGGAAAGGCAGGAGGCACGCCGCATGCATGAACTGGATTCACTGAAGATCCGGTTCTTTACTAATATCAGTCATGAATTCCGCACCCCGCTAAGCCTGATCATTACACCACTGGAAAGGCTACTTAAGAAAGACATTGAAGGCAATGTGCAGCAACAATTAGTATTGGTGCAACGCAATGCACGTCGCCTGCTCAACTTAGTGAATCAACTGCTCGACTTCCGCAAAATGGAAGTGCAGGAGATAAAACTATACACTACAGAAGGTGACATTATCGCATTCAGTAAAGAACTCACCACTTCTTTTTCTGACCTCTCAGAAAAGAAACAGATCCATCTCGACTTCCACAGTAATGTACCCTCACTGAATATGCTATACGATCCTGATAAGATTGAAAAAATACTGTTCAACTTACTCAGCAATGCATTCAAATTCACTCCTGAGCAGGGGAACATTTCTGTTGACTTACAAGTCCAGCAAAACGACCTGCTTGCCATTATAGTGAAGGATACCGGTATTGGTATTCCGCTGGAACAACAGGATCGTATCTTCGAACGCTTTTTCCAGCACGATATTCCAGGCTCCCTGGTGAACCAGGGTAGTGGCATTGGTTTAAGTATTACCAAGGAATTTGTAAAGCTACATGGTGGTTCTATTAGCGTAGATAGCGCCCCGGGAATGGGGAGTGCATTTACCGTTCTGCTCCCTATAAATGGCATTAAACCAGCCACCAAAGGGGCTTCCCAGCATTCCCTGATCATGGAGCCACAGGCACCTGACGCACCTGCGGTCTATACCGGTAAAAAGCCCGTTATCCTACTGATAGAAGACAGCGAAGATTTTCGGTTTTACCTGAAAGATAATCTTGGTCAATATTTCCATATTATTGACGCACCAAATGGGTTGGCAGGCTGGAATATATTACAGCAAACCTTGCCTAATATCATCGTGAGTGATGTAAGTATGCCGGAAATGGATGGCCTGGAGCTCTGCCGGAAAATCCGTCAACAAGCCCGTACGGCACACCTGCCTGTGATCCTTCTGACTGCCCGGGCATCGGAGGAGGATCAGCTGGAAGCCCTTGACAATGGCGCTTCTGAGTACATTACCAAGCCCTTTAACTTCGAAATGTTGTTGTCACGCATAAGGAATATTATCACCCAACAACAGACCTTAAAGAAGACTTTTCAGCAACATATTGAGGCTCATCCGGAGGAAATTGCCATTTCTTCCCAGGACGAGCAGTTTATTCAGCAGGCATTACAAATCGTAGAGAAGAATATTAGTAACCCGGATTTCTCTGTCGAGGAACTGAGCCGGGAGCTTTTTATGAGCAGAGTTTCCGTTTATAAAAAACTACTTACATTAACAGGTAAGCCGCCAATTGAATTTATCAGATCCATAAGACTCAAGCGGGCGGCCCAATTGCTGGAAAAGAGCCAGTTAACCATCGCCGAAATTGCTTACGAGGTCGGCTTTAATAACCCCAAATATTTTTCCCGTTACTTCAAGCTGGAGTACGGCGTACTTCCCTCTGCCTTTAAGGGGAAGGGCGAATAAAATAACCATTGTCAGGGCCTCACAAACTCCAATCAGCCGCGGCGATGATGTCCATCATTTCCCACCAACCCACTTATCACCATCTTGCACTCAGATCGGAACGTTATCCGATTAACGCTTTAAATCCAATTTACCATGTATCACTCAGCAATCATCAGAAAAGGAATCGCCACATTACTGTTCGTTCATCTAATCGTAGCGGCAGCATTCGCACAGACCAAATCAGTGGTAGTAAGCGGCATTAGTCTCAAAGTAAATGGTACGTCTACCCTTCACGATTGGGAAATGAAAGCTACCTCAGGTACTTGCACTGCTGACATTACGTTCAATCCTGCCGGCCAGCTGACCGGTATCCCAGCACTGAGCTACACTGTAGCTGCAAAAGCGCTGAAAAGTGAACACAGCGGCATGGACGACAATGCATATAAAGCATTAAAAGCTAAAGACAATCCAAATATCACTTTCAAACTTACAGCTGGTACTGTAGCTGCAGATGGAACTGTAAAAGCTCAGGGTCAACTGACTATTGCAGGTACTACTAAAGCTGTAGAACTGATAGCTAAGGCAACTGCAGCAGGTAGCGGAAAATCAGTTATCAAAGGAAGTAAAATCCTGAACATGACTGACTTCGGCGTAACACCTCCATCCTTCATGATGGGTGCTATGAAAACTGGTAACGCAGTAACTATCAGCTACGAGTTCACCGTTCAACATTAAGTTACACTTCATCAATAATAAAACCACTAACCACTACACATTTTTTAAATCGATTGCCATGAAAACAAAAATGCGTCTGCAACATATAGTGCTGCTTTGCGTCGGACTCTTCCCAATTACCTTAATGGCGCAAGACCGTAACATTCCAAACTGGAGACCATACGATAAAACTGGTATCAACGTTTTCGAAGGAGCTAAGGATACTTCAACTTACTTCAACGGTATTAAACCAAGAATCGGTGCTGGTTTCACAATGCAGTTCCAAAATCTGAAACATGAAAATCCAACTGCACTTAACAATACAGTAGGTTCATTTGGCTCAGGAACTTCTGTAGCTGGTAACAAACTGAAAGATATCACTGCCGGTTTCCAGACAGCACAGGCTAACCTGTACTTCGATGTACCACTGGCTCCTGGTATCACCATGAACTTAACTGTATACCTGTCTTCCAAACACCACAATGAAACATGGGTAAAAGGTGGTTACATCCAGATGGACAGAATGCCTTTCAAAAGCGCCTTCTTCGATGAGATCATGAAATATGCTACCATCAAAGTTGGTCACATGGAAGTAGATTACGGTGATGCTCACTACCGTAGAAGCGATGGTGGCCAGACTCTTTACAATCCTTTCATGGAAGGTAATATCATGGACGCTTATGCTACTGAAATCGGTGCTCAGATCTACCTGAAACACAATGGTTTGTTCGGTATGGTTGGTGTAACCAACGGTCTGATCAAAGGTAACGTTGACTCCCTGTACGCCAAGAGCAACCCAGATGGTAAACTGCACAAATCTCCATCTCTGTTAGCTAAAGTAGGCTTCGACAAAAAACTGGCTGAGAAATTCCGCCTCCGTGCAAGTCTGAGCTACTACGGTAACCAGAGCAGTGCAAGTAACACACTGTATGGTGGCGACCGTTCCGGTTCTAACTACCAATACGTAATGGAAGAAGCTTCCGCTAATCCAAGCAGCACAACTGGTGCAGGTACTCCGCTCGCTTTCTCCGGCCGTTTCAATCCCGGCTTCACTAAGAAAGTAAACGCAGGAATGTTCAACGTGTTCGCTAAATACAGTGGCCTGGAAGTATTCGGTACTTACGAAAAAGCAAGTGGTCGTACCGCTGCAGAAACTAAAACAAGAGATGCTAGCCAATATGCAATAGATGCAGTTTATCGTTTCTTCCCTAAAGAAAATGTATTCTTAGGTGTAAGATATAACGAAGTAACCGCTCGCCCTGCAAACAGCACAGCCGGTACCGGTGCAGGTGCAATCACCTACACTCAGGATGTGAAAGTAAATCGTGTTGCTGTAGCTGCTGGTTGGTTCATCACAAACAATATTCTGATGAAAGGTGAATATGTGGTACAGAAATACAAAGACTTCCCTACAGCAGACTATCGCAGTGGTGGTAAGTTCAATGGATACGTGCTTGAAGCGGTGGTTGGGTTCTAATCTTTCAATGTCTGATAGTGTATCAATTTGAAAAATGCCCTCCCCAAAAGGAGGGCATTTTTTACTTCTTTCTCCCTTGTAACAATGCGCACACTTACTTTCATATTGACTATCTTTTGCCTCCTGGCCTTCAAAGCGCCAGCTCCACGGGGAGTAAAATGGGTTGTTCTTAACAACATCCTCGTACGGGTAAGCGGCAGCACAAACGTGAACAAATTCAGTTGCGAAATCAAAAACTACCCATACCGGGATACCCTCATCTGCTACCAGAACAATGGTTCCGAAATCGTACGCCTCAGCGGTAAACTGGAAATGGCTGTTTTTGACTTTGATTGTCTCGACAAAATGATGACCCATGACCTGCGGGAAACCCTCAAAGCCAACCAACACCCTTCCCTCCGGATCGCCCTTTTATCTCTCCAGAAATATCCTGCCCAGAATGGCGCCCCCGAACAATTGTGCGGTAATGTAGCCATCGAACTGGCAGGTGTGACCAAAGAAATGTCACTCTACCTCACCACCACTACCGACGATCAGAAAATGATCCATATGGCCGGTTCCAAAAATATCCGCTTCTCCGATTTTGGCCTGGTACCTCCCCGGAAGTTTGGCGGCATGATCCGCGCTAAAGACGACCTGGTAGTAAGCTTCCAATTCAACTTTAAAGTAATTGATTGATAATCAACATCAGATTATCAAAACATCCCCTCGGATTTTCTGTTTGGTTAACATTTTGACCCCTAATTGAAAACATTCGCCTACCCTCTCTGTGATAGCAGAAAGCTACATTTGTCCACACTCTACAACGAGTAAAGACAAATTCCACAGATATGAAGAAAATCCGAATCTTACCGATTGTGATGATTTCCTGTTGCTTCCAGTTTTGTCAAACCGAACGCGTTGAAAAACTGAAAGACGGCTTACTGGTTAGACTGAAAGGAGATGTAAAACAGGTAAAACTACAAGTGATCAATGACAAAATTATCAGGGTCTCCGCATCCCCGGAAGACAAAATCTCTACTACTCCCAGCCTGATATCGGTAGTAGACTCCAATCCCGATATAAAATGGACATCTACGGCAGACGAACATACCGCTACATTGAAAACCAATTCGTTAACGGCCACCGTAGATCTCAGCACCGGTTTGGTGAACTTTAAAGATGCCCAGGGTAACACCATAATAAACGAAGGAGGAAAAGCTTTCACCCCCGTAACTATTGACGGTAAAAAGCTTTTCCGACTTCAACAACTTTTTGATTCTCCCGCAGATGAAGCCTTTTATGGTCTGGGCCAGCCACAAACGGGGCTCATGAACTATAAAAACCAGGATGTAGACCTCACACAGTATAATAGCCAGGTAGCTGTACCCTTCGTTTTGTCCAGCCGCCACTATGGTATTCTCTGGGATAACTACTCCATTACCCGCTTCGGAGATGATCGCCCTTATGAAGAACTGGCCAGCCTGGAACTAAGCGATAAAAACGGCCGGAAAGGTGCTTTAACCGCTACTTATGGACTGCGCAATCAAAAAGACAGCGTATTCCTGCAAAGAGGGGAGTCAAAAATTGACTATAGCTACATCCCTTCCCTCAAAAACATTCCGCAAGGCTATCCAATGGCCAAAGGCATCGTGACCTGGGAAGGTAAGGTCAGCCCTAAAGAAGCAGGCGATCAGAAATTTTACGTTTCGGCTTCCGGTTACATAAGGATATGGATCGATGGCGTATTGATGCTCGACAAATGGCGGGAGGGCTGGAATCCCGGTCCTTCCGTCTTTAAAAAGGCGATGCAGACAGGCGAACAACATGACCTGAAAATAGAATGGATCCCTGAATCAAACCAGGCCTTCATTTCACTGAAACACCTCCCTCCCACTCCGGAACGCCTGAAAGACAAAATGGCCTTTACCTCCGAAGCCGGTGAAAAAATAGACTACTACTTTATTTATGGTGCACACCCCGATGAAGTGATCAATGGTTACCGTACCGTTACCGGCAAAGCTACCATCCTGCCTAAATGGGCCATGGGTTTCTGGCAAAGCCGTGAAAGATACAAGACCCAGCAGGATGTAATCAGCACCGTACAGGAATTTAGAAAAAGACAAATCCCACTGGACAATATCGTGATGGACTGGTCTTACTGGGAAGAAAATGCCTGGGGTAGCCAGGACTTCGATCCTGCCCGCTTCCCGGATGCAAAAGGCATGATCGATTCTCTCCATAACCTGTACCATACACATTTCATGATCTCAGTATGGCCTAAGTTCTACAAAGACATTCCGAACTACAAGGTGATGAATGATAAAGGCTACCTGTATACCAAAAGTATCAAGGACAGTGTTCGTGACTGGATCGGTAAAGGCTATATTTCCACCTTCTACGATGCCTTTAATGCAGATGCCAGGAAAGAATTCTGGGGCATGGTTAATACCCACCTGTTCAGCAAAGGCGTAGATGCCTGGTGGCTGGATGCCACAGAACCGGATATCTATTCCAATACATCCATTGAATACCGCAAACAACTGATGAACCCTACAGCATTAGGTTCATCCACACAATACTTCAATCCCTTTGCCCTCATGAATGCTAAAGGCATCTATGAAGGCCAGAGAACAACGAAACCTGATCAGCGCGTATTTATCCTGACCCGCTCCGCGTTTGCCGGCTTACAACATTATAGTGCTGCTACCTGGAGTGGTGATATCGCCGCCCGTTTCGATGAACTGGCCAGGCAGATTCCGGCTGGTCTGAACTTCTGCATGTCCGGCCTACCATACTGGACTACAGACATCGGCGGCTTTTATGTAGAAGATAAATATGACAGACCTGATCCACAGGGGGAAAATCTGCAGGAATGGCGGGAACTAAACACACGCTGGTATCAATACGGGGCCTTTTGTCCATTGTTCCGCGCTCACGGACAGTATCCATACCGGGAAGTGTATAATATCGCACCTGAAAACAGCCAGGAATACCAGTCTATCGTTTATTATGACCGCCTGCGCTACAGGTTAATGCCTTATATTTATTCCCTTGCCGGACAGACTTATCATAACGGCTACACGCTGATGCGTGGTCTGCTCATGGATTTCGATCAGGATACTGCCGTTCGTCACATAGGAGACCAGTTTATGTTTGGTCCTGCCTTCCTGGTAAATCCGGTGTATGCTTACAAAGCACGCAGCCGTGAACTCTACTTACCAGCAGGCCAGGGTTGGTACAACCTGTATGATGGCAAGTATACCGATGGCGGTCAGCATATCTCTGCCGCTGCACCACTGAACCGTATTCCCCTGTATGTAAAAGCTGGCAGTATCGTGCCATTTGGCCCGGAACTTCAATACACCAGCCAGCAGGCTGCTGATACCATTACCTTATATGTATATGGCGGCAGCAACGGCACATTCAGCCTCTATGAGGATGAAGGGCTTAACTATAACTATGAAAAAGGAGCTTTCAGCACTATTCAGTTTAAATATAACGACACCGACAATACGCTGAGCTTTGGCAAACGTGCAGGTGAATTCCCCGGTATGCTGAAACAGCGGAGCTTCCGGGTAGTAAAAATAGATAAAACACATCCACAGGCTTTTGATCTGGCGGCCAATAAAGGGCAGCTGGTACAATATAATGGCAATGAACAAACGATCCATATAAATCTTTAAAACCTAAACCACGTAAATGACAGAAACATTTAACACGTTGTGAACACAATGAAATTCGTCGACCATCAATTCAACACTCATCCAGAAACAAACATTCTAACATTATGAAAACTGCTTACAAAATCCACGATTTTGTGGCTGCATCCTGGGGGATCAGGAGCATACTGCTCATCGCAATGCTGCTGACCGGTACTATGACTATTGCACAGACCAACTCTCACCCGCTGGAAGGAAGAGTATCCACAGCAGGTAAAGATGAACCACTACCAGGCGCCACCGTGCGCGTAAAAGGCACTTCCAATGGTGCTATCTCTGATGTAAACGGCCGCTTTCACCTGCAGGTGAAAGATGAAGACACCCTGGAAGTAACCCTCATGGGTTTCGACAAAAAGGTGCTTGCCGTTAAAGGACTAACAAGCGTTGCCATCCGCTTAACCGAAGGCACAAAAACAATCGAAGAAATCGTTGTAGTTGGTTACGGTACCGAGAAGAAAAAACTCGTAACAGGTGCCATCGACCATGTCAACACCAAACAACTGGAAGAAAACCACTCCCTCCGTGTAGACCAGGCTTTACAAGGCCAGACTCCCGGCGTACAGATCTCTACTGTATCTGCACAACCCGGTGAATCCATGAAAGTACGTATACGCGGTACAGGTACAGTGGGCACTTCCGATCCTATCTACATCGTAGACGGGGTACCTATGAGTGACATCTCCTACCTCAACTCCGCCGACATCTCCGGGGTAGACGTACTGAAAGATGCCGCATCTTCCGCTATCTATGGTTCCCGTGGTGCAAACGGGGTTGTACTGATCACGACGATCAAAGGAAAAAATGCCCAGACCAAGCTCTCTTATGATGCTTATTATGGTGTACAGAATCCTACACACAAATCCGCCCTGCTGAATGCGCATGATTATGGTGTGATCATGAATGAAATGGCTATCAACTCCGGCAACAGTCCTTATTTCAACGCACAACAACTGAGTGCGCTGGGCAAAGGAACTGACTGGCAGGAAGCCATGTACAACAAGCGTGCACCTATGATGAATCATAGTATCAACTTCTCTGGTGGTAATGACAGATCTGTATACTCCTCTTCTGTTTCTTATACAAAGCAGGATGGTATCATTGGTTTCAAAGGTCAATCCCGGTATGAGCGCGTCAACTTCCGCATCAATTCCGAGCACAAAGCCTTTAAAGACCTGATCACCTTTGGCGAAAACCTCACTTATTCCCGCTCTGCAAAAAGCGGTGTAGGTGTGAGCAACATCTATGACAATACCATGCACAGCGTGATGAATGTAAGCCCGCTGTTCAATGTATACGACTCTACCGGTGCATTCGGTAAGTCCAAATGGAATGTAGGTGAAGCCAACCCTGTAGCACAGATGTACTATAAATACCAGAACAAAAATACCTACGATCGTATTGCAGGTAATGCTTTCCTGCAGGCAACGCCGATCAAAGGGCTGAGCATCCGTTCTGATTTTGGTATCAACCTGTTGTATACAAATACAAACAGTTACAGACCAATTTACGATCTCTCTACTACAGAATATAATATTCACTCACAGGCTAACCAGGGTATGCAGCGCGATGCTACCTGGAACTGGGATAATACAGTGAACTACCAGCGCCAGATTGGTAAACACAACATCTCAGCACTTGCAGGTCTGAATACACTTGAAACCACTTACTTCTTTGTAAACGGCTACAAACAGGATCTGACTAAAACAGGTCTGGACAACGCCATTATCAATAACGGTACTACCGACAGTACACAAAGAATTTATGGTTCCAAAGGTTCTTCTGCACTGCTCTCCTACTTTGGCCGTATCGGCTATAACTATGCGGAGAAATATATGTTCACCGCGATCTTCCGTGTAGACGGTTCCACTGCATTCGGTTCTAACAACCGCTATGGTCACTTCCCTTCCTTCTCTGCCGGTTGGGTACCTACCAATGAACCATTCCTGCATGTAAACTGGCTGAACTTCCTGAAGATCCGCGCCGGCTGGGGCCAGAACGGTAACCTGCCATCTTCTCAATACCAATATCTCTCTACCATCTCCACACAGTACCTGGGTTATTATTTTGGTAGCGGCGATGTGGCTTATGTGGGTGCGGCTCCTATCAAGATCGCAAACCCTGATCTGAAATGGGAAACATCTGAACAAACAAATATCGGTATCGACGCGATCCTCTTTAAAGACATCAGTCTGACAGTTGAACTGTACCGCAAGATGACAAAAGACTGGCTGGTAAGTGTGAATACCCCTGCCGTATCCGGTGCCACCACAGCACTCGTAAACGGGGGTGATGTACGCAACCAGGGTATTGAAGCATCTCTTGGTTACGATCACCAGTTCAACGATTTTAAATTAGGTATGAGTGCAAACATTGCGGTAAACCGTAACAAGGTGACTGATATTCCTAACAAGGAAAAGATCATCAATGGTGCCACCGCTGTTACCTTCGCCAGCATGCCTGAATTCTACCGTGCACAGAGAGGCTTCCCAATGGGTTTCTTCTACGGTTACAAAACAGATGGCATCTTCCAGAATACCGCCGAAATCACTGCCTACAAAAGCAAAGACGGTTCTCCGGTTCAGCCTAATGCAAAACCTGGTGATGTTCGCTTCAAGGACCTGAATGGTGACGGTGTTATCGATGCAAAAGATGAAACCATGATCGGTAATCCATACCCTAAATTCACTTATGGTTTCAATGTGAATATGGGCTACAAAGGTTTCGACCTGACTATCGCCATCTATGGCAGCCAGGGCAACGAGATCTGGGATGGTACACACGATTTCTCCAGCCCACTCAGCAACTACTCTGCCGAGATCCTGGGCCGCTGGACTGGTGAAGGTACTTCTAACAAGATTCCCCGTGTAACAGATGGTGCTGACCTGAACCAGAACTGGGTGCGCTCTTCTGACCTGTATATTAAAAGCGGTTCCTTCCTGCGTATCAAGAGTGTAAACCTGGGATATGACTTCAAGAAGCTGTTCCCTGAAATACCGATGCAACAACTGCGGTTATACGTATCCGGTACTAACCTCTTTACATTCACAAAGTATAAAGGAATCGATCCTGAAATTGGTTATGGTCCAAGTGGCTGGGCTTCCGGCATCGACGTAGGTACCTATCCACAACCAAAGACATTATTAGTGGGTCTGAGCGCAAAATTCTAAAACATTCCACATGAAAAAGATATTCTTAGCAGCTATAGCCATCGCGCTCTTTGCCTCTTGTAGCAAGAGCTTCCTGGAACGCTCTCCCGTAGATGAACAAACGGAAGAGTCCTTCTACAAAACCCCTGACCAGGCATTGCAGGCACTGGTAGCCGTATACAATGAACTGGAGATCGGTGATTATGATAATATCCACCTGGTATCTGAATTAGCCAGTGACGACTGTTTTGGCGGCGGTGGTGCTTCTGACCTGGTATGGAAACAATGGGATCGCTTCGAAGCAAGTTCCAACATGAACCTGACCCTCTGGCAGAAATACTACACAGGCATATACAGAGCCAATATCCTCTTATCAAAAATAGACAATGTAAGCTGGGGCAGCGATACTACTTTAAAAACACAGTACATCGCCGAAGCCCGTTTCCTGAGAGCCTACTTCTATTTCGATGTGGTAAGGATGTTCGGACATGTGCCGCTGACAACCAAGCCACTCACACCAAGTGAACTGAACCTGGCCCAGGCAGAACCAGCAGCCGTGTACGCACAGATTGCGCAAGACCTGAAATACGCAGCTGATAACCTGACGGCTACTCCCTATTCCAGCATTTCATCTTCAAACTATGGAAGGGTGAACAAATGGGCGGCAGAAGCCATGATAGGCCGTGTATTCCTGTATTACACCGGCTATTATAGTCAGAACGACCTGGCAGGCGTCATCACCAAAGCACAGGCAGTAACCTACCTGGATAACCTGATCAACACAGGTGGCTACGGGCTGGTAAGCAACTTCGCCAACCTCTGGCAGTCCGCACTCACCAACTTTGTGGGAGAAGACAATAAGGAAACCGTATGGTCTATCAAATTCACCTACAAAGGCCTGGGCAACTGGAGTCAGCACAATGGTAACCGCATGCAGGTAGACATTGCAATCCGCAACCAGGTACTCAATCCTTACTACAAAGGATGGGGCGCAGGAACTGTATCAGCGGGTCTGTGGAATGCATATGATAATAATGATACCCGTCGTGGTGCTTCCATTGTATCTATTGCAAATGAAAACCTCACCGCTTATTCACAGGGAGATCAGACACAATACACCGGTTATTTCTGGAAAAAATACACCCCAATGAATTCCGGCAATGCCGTAGAAATGGGTGGTGACTTCCAGATCGATAACTACTACGATGATGTGGTGATCCGCTATGCAGATGTGTTGCTGATGGCAGCAGAACTGAACCTGGATGGCAACCTGGCTAAAGCACAGGATTACTATAACCAGGTACGCGACAGGGCATTCCAAAGCACCAGCTACCGCAAAACGCTGACTGCTGATGCTTCAGGTAAAACCCTGATCATGAACGAACGCAGACTGGAACTGGCACTGGAAGGACAGCGCTACTGGGATTTACTGCGCCAGGGTGTAGATGTGGCAAAAGCAGCCATCGACAATGCAAGTACTTCTGACATGACCGTGAGCTTCCCTGCTGCAACAAAGGGCTTGTTCAAAATTCCGGAACAGGAAATCAGTTTGTCAAATGGCGTGTATCAACAAAATGCCGGATGGTGATTTTATAATTCCACAAAACATTAAAAATGAAAAACTATATTATACTGTCACTACTGGTACTGGCTTGTGCGTTTACAGCCTGCACCAAAGAAGATAGTGAGAGCATGGGATCTCCGACCATCGCACAGTCCAGCCTTAAATTCTCTGTTACACAGAAAAGCGGGTATGATAATATTATATACCTGAATAGCCAGACGAGTGGTGGATATATTCCTTTCTGGCAATATACCGGGGGCTTCTCCAAAAAAATGCTGGATACTATCAACCTGCCATTTGCAGGTAATTACTGGATCAGGTACACCGTGTATACACCCGGTGGTCCGGTAGGTGACTCTACAAAGATCACTGTATCTGAAAATGACCCTGAATATTTCAGTAATGCAACATGGAACCTGCTGGCAAATGGTGCTAATGGAAGGACCTGGGTATGGGCTTCAGATGTGCCTACCTTATACTGCTATGGTAATGGTCCCGGCGATGCACTGACGCCTGCCTGGTGGACGAATGGACTGAGCTACCTGGTTGAAAAGGGTGTGCAGAATGATGAGATGACATTTGACCTGAATGGGGCTAAAAACTTTACGTTTAATCATAATGGCACATTGACAAAAGCCATTTTTGAACTGGATACAACAGCGCAGAAAGTGAAGATAACGGGTAGTGACATTAGCCTGGGAACAAAGGCGACGTATACAATTGCGAAGCTGAATGACAATGAGCTGACGCTCGTGGAGCAGGGAGATGGCTGGAGAAATATCTGGCTGTTTAAAAGAAAAGGATATAGTTATTGATAACAAGGGCTGGCTTTTCAGCCAGCCCTTTTCGTGTTTATTCATAACCGGGATTCTGATAATACAGGCCCGGTTTTATTTGCATTTCAGATTTCGGAACAGGATACAATTCCTGCGTCACATCGATAGATTTTGAATAGTTTGTTTGTAACCAGGTATTCATCACATCCAGGCATCTTCCTGTGCGGATCAAATCTCCCCAATAGATCCCTTCCCAGGCCAGTTCATGCCTTCTCTCCGTTTCCAACAACAACCTGAATTCTGACTGAGACACACCAGAAATAGCTGTGAGCCCGGCTCTTGCCCTGATCCTGTTCACGATGCTAATCGCTTCGGCTGTAGGACCGCTTGTTTCATTCACAGCCTGTGCATACATCAGCATTACATCTTCCGGTCTTAAGATTGGGAAGTTAATGCCCCAGTCAGAACTACTGAGAATAGCAGCAGCGGCAGAGGAATCCAGGTATTTTTTGAAATAGTTACGCTTTGTCATCACGCCTGATTTATTCCTGTATACGGTGTCGAGGATCACAAACTTTCTTTTATCTCCCGCCTCGAAACTATTGATCAGATCATCGGATGGGAAACCCTGCATATAGTATGAACCATAAGGAGTGATCTTCGTATCCATATCGAGTGGGATCACTTCTCCCGGAATGGGATTGCCTAAACCCTTACCGCCGGATAAATACTGTACTTCGAAGAGATAGTATTTATTGTCGCTGCTGGTTTTAAAGATCTCTGCATAGGTAGATGCAAAGGTCCAACCGGCATTTTCGGCATTCAATACCTGCCTGAATGCATTGATGGCATTTGCATAGTTTTCTGTTTTATTAAAAGGATAACCTGCCATGAACATATAAGCCCGGCCTAAGATACCCAGGGCGGCCAGTTTGGTAGCACGGCCCTTGTCTGTACCGCTGTAGCTGGTGGGCAGCAAGACAGCTGCTGCGCTGAGTTCACTGACAATGAAATTATAAATCGTATCTGCACCTACCCGGGGATAACTGAGTGCTTCTTCTGAAGATACCTTGTGTTCTATCAAAGGTACCGCACCAAAAACTTTGACTAATTCAAAATAAGCGAGCGCTCTTAAAAACTTACATTCGCCTTTCATCCGGCTCCGCTTTGTCGTATCTGTGAATGAAATATCATCTATCCTGTCCAGCACCTGGTTCGCTCTTTCTATCATTTCATAATCGTTTGTCCAGGCAGTTTGCAGCGTACCCAGGGCCGAAGTAATCTCGAAGGCAGATAGGCTGAAGTAATCTCTGGCCGCATCCTGCCTGTCTACATAATAGTTATTGGACCGTACTTCAGAGAGGTACAGATTGTTCACATCAGGAAAGGTAAGCAGCTTGTTGTACACTCCATTCACAGCCTGTACAATGTCATTTTCCGTTTTATAAAAGCTGCTTTCATTCTGATTGGAGATGGGCGCTGTATCCAGAAAATCTTTATTACAGGCCGCTAATATGCTGATGCAAATGATTGCGATAAAATATTTCATGTGGCTCATTTTTATAATCCGATATTAATACCCATGCTGTAAGTGCGTGCAGTCGGATAACTGGACCAGTCACTCAGGTAATCATACTGAAATGCTTCAGGGGAATAACCACCGGAATAACTATCATGCATCCACAGATTGTCTACGCTGAAATACAACCTGGCACTGCTGATCCCTTTTACGATTCCAGGGCGGAAAGTATAACCGAGGGTGATGTTCTTGATCTTGTAAAAAGCACCACTGTATAACCAGCGGGTATCGTACAAACTGGCTGTAGAGGCATCAATGCGGGGAGTCTTGCCATCACCGGGCTCACTCAGGCTACGGAATCGGTTCACCCATACCTGCTTTGCATTGTAGTTGCCCAGGCCAGTAGTAGGCCGGTCAATGTTGCGGCCGAACATGCTGAAGATCTGGTTGCCCCACTGACCCTGGAATAAAACAGACAGATCGAAACGCTTGTAACTGAAACGGTTCGTCATCCCCCAGGTATAGTTGGGATCAGGGTGACCTACCCCGGTCATGTCATTGGCATCGATACTGCCGTCTTTGTTTACGTCTCTGTACACAGGATCACCAATGATCGTACTGGCCCTTTTAGGCAGGTTTTTAAGCTGATCTTCGGTTTGGTATACTCCTACAGCATCGTAGAGAACATAGGAGTATAAAGGCCTTCCTACAGCTATTTTTACAGTACTCTCCCAACCGGTGTAGATGGGGGTGTTGTCATTGTTCAGTTTTACCACCTTGTTCTTGTTCCAGGAGAAGTTCAGGGAGGTCTCCCAGTTGAAGTTCTTCGTTTTGATATTCCTTGTGCTCAGGTTGATCTCATACCCCCAGTTTCTCACAGAACCGATATTGGCATTTTGCTTAGTAAAACCGGTAGCCCTGGCCACGGGTACGCTGAGCAGCAGGTCTCTGGTCATCTTGTCGTAATAATCGAAAGAAATAGAGAGACGGTCTTTCAGCACACTGGCATCAAAACCAACATCATTGGAGGTCGTTTTTTCCCAGCGCAGGTTAGGGTTGGTGATACTGGTCACGGAGAAACCGGTGGTTTGTGCCTGGGTTTCACCAAATACGTAGTTTGTACTGGTCACCAAACCGATGGCAGGGTAATCACCTCCTATTCTGTCATTCCCTGCAATCCCCCATGCGTAGCGGAGTTTCAGGTCATTGAAAATATGTTTCAGCCCACTCATAAATCGTTCATCACTGATCCTCCAGCCTACAGAGGCAGCGGGAAATGCACCCCAGCGGGAATCCTCCCCAAAACGGGAACTACCATCCTGCCTGAAGCTCACAGACAATAAATAACGGCTGTTATAATTGTAGTTGATACGGCCAAAGAAGGAAACCAGTGTACGTTTTGATTCAGTGGTACTACTGGCTGTCACGGTAGAGGATCCCTGGTCAAAAGTATACAGGTTATCATTGGCGAATACTTTATTGGTCTGGGTGCTGGTAGCTATATTGTTATTTTCCGTACTAGCGCCCGCAATGAAGTTAAAGCCATGTTTACCCACTTGTTTATCATAGGTGAGCAAAGCCTGGAAGAGGTAGTATTGATTGCGGGAAGTTTTGCGGGTAGCGGTGCTCTGTGAACCTTCTGCCGCCGTACGCCTGGCAGAAGTAACGGAAGTAGGCTGATAATATTTATAGTCACTGCTGCTGCTGTTCCAGGCACCGGTCAGGTTCAGGCGGAGACCTTTTGCCAGGGCAGCATTGATGTACATCTGGGAAAGCAGTTTCGTCAGCTCCGTTTTGTTCATCGTCTTTTCCATCACTTCCACAGGGCTGATCTGGTCCGCCACCCAACGATACGCATCCGTACCAATGGCACCGGAGTGTACACCGACACCTTTCTCCTGGATAGGTGCGGTACCTGCTACTGAAGGCCCTATTCCTCCGCGGCCATCAATACCGGCGCCGTCTGTCCAGGAGATAGAAGGTGATAAATTCAAACCCAGTTTTACGCGATCGCTGAGTTTTATTTCCATGTTAGAACGGAAGGTATAACGCTTATAACCGGTGTTCACAGCCATCCCATCCTGATCCATGTATTCACCCGATAAGAGGTAGGCCACGTTTTCATTGCCGCCGGATGCAGAGAGATTGTATTTCTGCATCCATGCCGGCTGGAAGAATTCATCCTGCCAGTCTACGAAATCGAGACTGTCTGTACCGTAATTCCAGTAAGGATCGTACATGTAGGTAGTGTTGGCCAGTTTATGCGTATTGGCGGTAGTACCTCCTAATTCTGTTGCCCGGAAATTCATGTTATCGCCGGCCTGGTAGTTCTTCCCTTTGGTTCTGCCATAGGCTGTCCAGGAGGAATCAATGAGATCTTTCTTCAATTGGATCCATTGTGTGGGCGACATCATGGCTACTAATTTTTCCGGTGCCTGCCTTGCATAGTTAGCAGAGAAAGCGATAACGGGTCTGCCGCTTTTCCCTCTTTTGGTAGTGATGAGCACTACACCATTGGAACCTCTGGCACCATAGATCGCTGCCGCCGATGCATCTTTGAGCACGTCTACGGATTGAATGGTAGCAGGGTCCATGTCGCCAAGGTCTTCTACGGGAACACCGTCTACAATGTACAGGGGATCATTGCTGCCTGATACGGAGGCAGCACCCCGCACCCTGATCTGTAAAGCGGCGCCGGGTGTACCGGTTACAGACTGTACCTGCACTCCGGGCATCTGGGCAGCAAGGGCCTGATCGATGCGGGTGATGGGCCGATCTTTGATCTGGGTTTCGCCGATAGATGCTACAGCGCCGACCAGGTTCTTTTTAGCAACGCTGCCATAGCCGATAACGACGACCTCATTCAATCCTCTGTTTACCTTGGATAAACGGATGCTGAGATGTGGGCCACTGACGGTGACCTCTTTCGATTCATAACCGACATAAGAGATCACAAGTGTTGCATTGTTAGATACGTCGAGCGTGAATTGTCCCTGGGCATTGGTGGTGGTACCTCTGGGGGTATTTTTCACCTGCACACTCACGCCGATTAATGGTGTCTGATCTGCATCGTCCACGATTTGTCCTGTTACGGGGGCGAATGCTGCATAGAGGCATTGCGGAATGAGCAATGCAGCCAGCAATAGAAGTTTTTTCATAACGCTTTCGTTGGTTGATACTAATTGAAAAAGATTAGCCAGGCCACCAGTGCGGTAGCCGATATAATAAGAATGAGTAATAGTTTTTCTAATCGTTTGAGACGCGTAAGCCGTTGTTGTTGGTAATGCGATTCCATGTGGGTAAAAGTAGGCGCAGGGGTGTAGGGGAACAATGGAAATTTGTACTATTTAATGGTGATTTAATCGCAATGAGCAAAAAAAAACAGTTCCCACCTTCGGTAGAAACTGTTTTTTGCCAGCGGAACTGGTATGACCTGCATTTGGTCAAAATGCAAATTATTTATCTGTTTTAAATGGACTTGCAGGCAGCCCGGCCCTGTTATACAAATTCACAACAGGATTACCTGCCCATCCATATCTTACTACCAATGGTTTTGATATTCCGGGTGCTGATACAAGCACTGTATTCCCCTCAATCCTTGCATTCGCAAATACAAATTTCTGATCCGCACCTGCAATCGCAAACCCTTTCAATGTATCGCCTTTCGCGACCAATCCTCCATCAGTATGTTCAAAATACAAACGGATCTCCTTCCCTTTTATTTCCATCTTTGAATACACAGGACCACTGTAGACATTATTCTGTCCATAGGTTTTCGCCTCTGCGATCAAAGCTAATCGCAGCCCGATCTCCTGCTTATTCTTCGGATGTATATTCCCCGGATCTTCCGGGTTTGCATTATCTATCGCCACTGCCATCCCACTATTCGGAATACTTAAATTCTCCAGCTGCGCCTGCCTGATTAACACCGTTCCATTCTCTTTCACTGCCAATGAATCCGGCTTACCATAATTCGCTAACTGCACATAATAAAAAGGGAATTCTACCTGCTGCCATTCCGCCCGCCATCCCGCTACCAATGTCTCCATCAGTGAACGATAAATGTTTGGATTGTTTGCATTGGATTCTCCCTGGTACCAGATTGCTCCTTTAATTGTATAAGGAACCAGCGGTGCTACCATGCCATTGTATAACACTGCCGGACTATGCTGATCATGCTGGGGATTAGGGTCCTTCGGTGCTCTCGGTGGGTCTTTATGTTCCGCCTTTGCCACAGCAGCATCTGTGTTATATTTCTCTAAAGCTACCGCATATTTACTTCGTGCAACAAAGCTTGTATCATAACCCGCTTTCCGCGCAGTATATACATCTAATAAGGACTGGAAATTATGTGTAGCCAATTCTTTTTTGCTTATCCATGCTTCCGCTGTACTGCCACCATAAGCCGTCGTGAGTAAACCTACCGGTACATGTAATTGCTGTTGCAGATGACGGGCAAAGAAATAAGCAGCAGCAGAGAAATGACCAACCGTTGCTGGTGAACAAATTTCCCACTTCCCTTTTACATCAGACTGAATCGTATCTGTCGGCGTAAAGTCCGTATCAAACACACGGATCAAGGGATAATTTGCTGCTGCCACTTCTGCAGCTTCATTATATACCCCGCACCAATACCTGTCTTCGCGGGCCACTGTCATGTCCATATTTGACTGACCTGAGCAAAGCCATACTTCCCCTAAATAAATATCAGACAGGCGAATATTATTTATCGCCAGTGTATAAGGGCCACCTGCTTTAGCCGTAGGCAATACCGCCTGCCAGCGTCCATCTTTACCCACCGTCGTCGCTATCGTTTTATTATCCCAGTTATTCCGGATCGTCACCTTCTCACCGGCATTCCCCCATCCCCAGATATTCACTTCCGCATTTTGCTGCAACACCATATGATCTCCCACTACTGATGGCAAACGTAATGTTGTCGGCTTCAATTCGTCCGGACTATCCTTCGTATACAGGTTAATCTTCCTGGATGCACCGGGTCTGAACAATTCCTGGATCACCGGCAGCTTCACCTCTACAGCAGGATTGAATTTAGCTGACTGCATATACTTCAGTAAACTATAATGCAGTTGCCGGGTAACGATCCCTTCCTTTTTCAGGTCAATACTTGATATGAGCAAACGCCCCTTCCCTACTTTCGCTTCTACCGCCATCCCAATTCGCCTGTTCAGGAACCAGGTATCTATGTTCTGGATCAACGGGGTCAGGCCTGCTGGGAAATCTGACAGGTCCATCACCTGCGTATTATTCACCAGCTCCCACCACTGGTAATCACTATAATAATCGGTTGGAAAATCTGCAAACAATGGATGCTTGGGGTTCACTAAAATACCCAGCGTATGCGGCGGTCGCATCTTAAACCAGGATGTATTCCAGAACACCGGTGTAAAGTTTTGTATCACTTCTTTCCCCTGCTGTACCTTGCCTGCTGCCAGCAGTAACACCTTGCCCCCGTTCTGTAATTCTTTTTGTGCGGTAGCATCCAGTGTATCACATACATACACCCCTTTATCAGTGATTTCTAACGCAGGCGGATATACCCACAGCGGCCAGCTGTTGCTTATTTCCGTACCATCCAGACTGGTCTCTAAAATTACATTTCCATTAAAATTTAAAGGCACATGCAATTCACCTAAAGGGATATTATCACCTAATGGAATATTCGTAACAGGGAATGTACCCTGCTGCAATACCTTTCCTGTCTTGTCTTTTATCTTCCATACAGGCTGCAAAGCACCCAATGCTTTCTCTCCAAAATTCGTTACTGATATAGCTGCATGCAGGGTATCCCGGCTGGTATATACAAACTTTTGTATTCTTGCCAGCAATACCGTCGGACTACAAAAACGCCGCCACTCCTTTTCGCTGACATAAGGTTTTTCATTCCAGAATGGATCCAATACTCCTACCAATGCCGTGCCCTGACCGGGATAATCATTGATGGACAATAACTGGAAGCCCGCCAGACCAGGTGTACGCAACGCCGCTTCTATCTCAGCTTTATAACACAGGACCTGCAATTTCCCGGAAGCCATAAAGAAATCTTTCGCCTGTGCACCCATGTGATGTGCGTTCAGCTGGTCGCGGAAGATCTCGAAATTCTTTGCCTTGTATAATCCTGCATATTTGGGTATCTCAGTAAAGTCAGGATACACACACCACTGCCCCATTTCATGGCTGACATAGGGTACATGAAAATCTTTGATACGCTCATAGTAATCGAAATCACTCCCCGGCAATGTAGACCAGCGCAGACCACGTGCCCCCGCCTTTACCATGTATTCATTGTCCGGCACCAGGGGCCAGCTATTACCTACAGAGGCGCCTGTATATACACGCCTGTTATCTTTCTCTTTCCAGTAGGCAATGAATTGCGTGAGGTAATCTACCTGGTGACCGCCCTTGGGTTCATTGCCATAAGCGAGCATACAGAAAGATGCATAGTTTCCATATGCTTTCGCTATGCGATTGGTTTCATCATAAATGTATTGATCTACCGGCAGACCATCGCCCAGTGAGGTACCATGATTCGCCCAGCTGGGTCCTTCCGGCTGCAAATAAAAACCTACTTTATCAGCCGCGCTGAAAGCAGCTTCCGGCGGGCACCAGGAATGGAAACGCATATGATTCAGACCATATGATTTCGCTTTCTGGAAAATACGCATCCAGCTGGCTTCATCCATCGGCGGATACCCCGTTAAAGGAAACACCGCATTGTCTACCGTACCACGCAGAAATACAGGCCTGCCATTCACCATAAAGCGGGTATTGTAGATGCTGAATTCCCGCATACCGAAAATGATGTTCTTTACACTGGCCTCACCATCCGCAGGTGTCAGCTGTACCTGCAAAGTGTATAAGTTAGGATGAAACTCATCCCACAGCAATACATCATTCCCCATTGGATAATCGACCACCACAGTGCCCGTGTCCTCTTTCAGTTGAAACGGAAATTCCTTCGCTGGTATATTATTCGCAGACACAACGATATGGCCGCCTACAGCTCCCTTATTTTTCCTACCCACTATTATTTTCAACCGCGCCACATGATTCTTCACATCCGGGTATACCTGCACATCCTCCATCCATATTGTACTCCCTGCATTCAATTCCAGTTTGCCGATCGTTCCATTCCAGTTCCCCTGTGTATGATCTGTTATACTATGTGAATCGGGTCCTACATTGACCTCCTTAATCCGGTTATCAATACGCACCAAAATTGTATGCTTCCCCGGGGGCAGCAAGGCAGACAAATCATATATATGTGGCGCACTCATACTATTCTGCATACCGGCACGCTGCCCGTCTACATACACCACTGTTTCCCAATGCGGTCTTTCCATAGTGAATGTAATACGCCGGTCCTTCCAGTCAGCCGGAATAGTAACTACTTTCTGATACCATGCCGGACCGACATAGGTCTTTGCCGGTGTAAGCCAGAAAGGAAATTTAATATTCCCCGGCACCCGGTATTTCGCCATTTCAGGATTGAAGTACCAGGAGCTATCATAGATACTCCCTGTCCATTTCGTGTTCACCGACACATCTGTGCCCTTCCCGTTTTCCAGCATAGAACCCGGTAGTTTCACGGTGCTCCATTGTCCGGCAGAATCAGTGGTGAACTGCCATTCTCCCTTCAGGGAAATTGTTTGTGCTTTTACAGACAGCATACAGCCAAGCAGCAATGCTATCAATCCAGTTTGTTTCATATCAGTTGATGAGTATCGTATTTTCTTTACTGGCCTCGATGCCTGTGAGGGTATACACCTGCGCAGCGGCATCGTATTGCCCCTTGCCATTGGCAGGAGCTTTGTCTAAATGCACCCTGAGGGTAAAGGTCCTGGTGGGAGCGTTAAATTTCCCTTCAGGTGCACTGATGTGTATGCGGCAGCTGCCATTTTCTGTCCGCTGATCTATGTGGGTAATTGCATAGCTCCCCTGCTGATATTGCAGGCTTTTGCCATCATCGGTATACAGGTCTGCCTTGCTCTCAGTGCCGGGATATATTTCCAGTATCACATTGTCGATTACACGCTGCCCTACATACTGCACCACCTGCTGCTTTGGAATAATGCTGCCTGCTTTAATGAAGATAGGTACTTTGTCAAGCGGGCATACGGCATTCAGGTAGGTCTTTCCCTCATAATGCCGGCCTGTCCAGTAGTCGATCCATTCGCCCTGTGGTAGATACACCACGCGGGTGGCCGCCCCTTTTTCTGTAACCGGGCATACCATGATATTCTCTCCAAGCAGGTACTGATCTGCAATGTTGTAAACATTTACATCATCCTGGTAAGCCAGTACAAGGGCGCTCATGATGGGCGTACCGGTTTTATACTGATGATAGCTGGCACTATAAAGATATGGTAGCAGGCTATACCTCATTTCATCATATTGCTTAAAGATTTCGGTGACTTCCCGGCCATAACGCCAGGGCTCTTTATAGCCCGGATGATCCATGCCGAATAATAAAGCCACCGGGCTTAGCATACCAAACTGTACCCAGCGTACATACAATTCCGGATCTGCAGCTTGCTCAAATCCCCCCATGCAATGCGCCCAGTAACCGACACCGGATACGCCTATATTCAAACCCGCTTTTATCACCGGTTCAAAGTACTGCCATTGACTGGGCCAGTCACCCGCAAAGATGAAAGGGAAACGCTGAATACCGGCATAGCCTTCGCGGGTTTGGTTCAGACCACGCATTTGGTTATAAGCAGCAAACTGCTCGTACGCCGCCTTCGCATACGCGATCGGGAATACATTGTGCAGGCGCTGGGCTTCAGGGCCACCGGGGCCGGTCTTTGCACTTTCATTGGCCAGGGCACCAAAAGCGCTGCCCTCGTCTGTCTTAAAAAAACGTGCACCAGCAGCGGCTACTTTCATGGCAGCATGTTGCCACCACCAGCTCACAGCGGCAGAATCAAAATAGTTGATGAACTCACCGGGGTTATTCGCCTCCGGATATGTATAATGTAAACTCCTCGCAGTGTCTAACAATTTATAGCGTGTACCATTGTCTATCCTTGGCCGGATATGCAGGCCCACCATATTATAATGTAAATTGTACAGGGTGTCGAACATTGCCTTCGGATTACTAAAGGTCTCTCTCCACTCAAAAGAAGTTGCTCCTTTACCTCCGTTCTCCCCAAATAATCGCCAGGTAGAATCCAGGAAAAGAATATCTACCGGGATGCCCATCTTCCTGAACCGGCGAGCCAGTTCTATCACATAGGCGGAAGAAGTCAGTTCCTCATGGCCCCAGGTACCACCGCTATAGGTGCCTACATGCAGTCCAAGGGCGAACTGTGGCAATAAAGGAGACTTACCGGTCAGACCGGTATACTGATCCAAAAGATCTGTAAACTGAGGGCCGTATATAAAGTAATATTCCAGTGGCCCCCGGGCAGCAGAGAAACTATAGGTATCTAAAGCTGTATTCCCCATATCCCAGCTGGAATTATAGGTCGTATGCAGGAAAATACCATAGCCCTTTGTACTCATGAAAAAAGGTACCGGGCTGTAATTCGCCTGCAAAACATTGTAAGCACCTACAATATGCGGCTTCTCCTTACCCCTGCCTACCTCGAGCTGCACTTTTTTACCCCGCTGATCCAGGAAGTCCATTCGCTCTCCAAAGCCAAAGAAGTGCTCATCTGCCTGAAGTACTTTTTTGATGCCGGAAGAATCCCTGCTTTTATCAGCAGAGAGTAAGCGGCCATTGGAATCATATACTTCCAGTAACCCCGTTGTGCCAACCACGACCCTGAGACCGCTGGTGGTAAGCTGTAATTTCCCATCTCCATCATTGACCTGTACCGACACACTATCCCAGGCATACCTTGTTACCATCAAAGGCTCCCTGGCAGGGTTACCATAACTCACCCTGAATAGGGTCGGTGTACAAAATTCCAGCTGAAAAGACTGTGCTGCGGTGTGAATTTGAAATGCATTCCCCTGCCGGGTAAATTGCTGTGCCCGGGCTGGCATTATCACATACAAACAAATTATCGTAAATATAGACCTGATCATAGCCTCAAATCTATCTCCTATCCCATAATTGTGCAATGGATAATTGTAGTAAACCCTGTAAAAATGTGGTCAGCGGCATGGAAAAATTGACAAAAGGATAGAAAAATGTGCGAAAAAGTGTTGCTATGACACTATAGGATAATGAGTAGGGGTTATTTTTTTATATTGCTCATACGAACGAACTGATTCAGGCTTTATAAATTCCATCCGGCTAGTTCCACCTGATGCCGGCAAAGAAAAACGTTATGCGACTGCAACAATACTTCCATTTGTTATGCGGCTTACTATTGCCGTCCTTAACCGGGCTTTCCATTCTTTCGGCCAGCCCTGTCGATACAAATCCGGAAAAGAAAACCCGAACAAATACCGTCAGGGAGACGCAGGCTGGTACTGCCAGGGAAACTCATACGGGAGCCGCCAGTAAAACCTACACAAATACCTCCAGGGAAATTCACACAAGTTCCCCCAGGGAAACTCATACCGGAACAGCCAATAAAACCTACACGAATCCCCCTGGGGAAATTCACACAAGTTCCCGAACCAACACCGATCCCTCCGCCAATATCCGGCTGGAACAACTCACCACATACGACGGCCTCTCCCAAAATACCGTACGCTGCCTGCTCCAGGATAAAAAAGGATTTATCTGGGTTGGCACCCTCAATGGCCTGAACAGGTACGACGGCAGAAAATTCACCGTATACCGCACCAATACCGGCATCACACAGCCCATTAGCGACAACCGCATCCGCTCCCTCTATGAAGACAAAAAAGGCATTATCTGGGTCAAAACTGCCGAAGGGCATTACCATTGCTTTGACCCCGGCAAAGAAACCTTCATCAATATCATACCCGACAGCGCCGACCTCACCTACGACCACCTCTTTGAAACGACAAAAGGCGTATGGCTCTATAGCAAAACCAACGGCTGCCTCCACAATGGCCGCCACTATAACTTAGGTTCGGTACATTTTATATTCGAAGACTCCCGGCATACAGAATGGATAGGTACAGATAAGAACTTATACCAGCTGGACAAACAGGGAAATGCAATACCACTGTATGAAGGCAACTTTATAAAAGCCATCACAAAGGCGGAGCAATTGTATTTTATAAAAAAACAGGGGATCCTTATCCATGACCTGCACACTAACAAATGTACTTTCAACGATCCTTTACCCGGCACCATCCTCACAGATGCCGCTATCCTACCCAATAACCGGATCTTACTGGGCACCCAGCAGGATGGCCTGAAAATAGCTGACCTCCAAAACAATCGTCTCATCCCCACCACCCGCTTATTCGGAGAAGACATCCCCGGCCATATAGATATTGAGACAGACCAGGACGCAGGCATCTGGGTCAATAACCACACCGGCAACGTCTGGTACCTTGACCCCGCGCAGGCATTCAGTCAGCGCATTACACTGATCCCTGCCAGCGTCATGAAGGTCATCGACGATTGCCGCTTTGCTTTTGCAGCAGATCATAAAGGCAAGGTATGGATCACTACCTATGGCGGTGGCCTGTATTGTTTTGATAAAACAAACCGGCAGCTGCAACGTTTTGTATATGATCCGGACAATCCCAATGGCCTTAGTACCAATTACCTGCTCAGCGTCATTGCCGATCGCGCCGGTTTGATCTGGGTAGGTGCCGAACATACCGGTCTGCAAAAACTCACACCGCAATCCCTGCATGTGACCCATATTTTCCCCGAAGCACAAACCCCGGAACGCTATGCCGCCAATGGGGTAAAGACCATCTTCGAAGATAGCTACAAACGCATCTGGGTCAGTACACGCAATGGGGCTTTGTATCTATACAATGATCACCTCGAAAAAAACCGCTCCTTAGATCACCTGCTCCCCGGCCAATGCGCAAACATCTACTGTATGACCGAAGATGCAAGGGGCTATCTCTGGATTGGCACCAAAGGCGATGGCGTATACATCGTACACCGCGATTCCCTCCAGCAAAAAGCCAGGCATTTTTTATTGCCCAGCAGAGATAACAGATTAGTGTATACCATCATGCAGGACCGCCAGCAAAGAATGTGGGTCGGTACCTTTGGCAGTGGTTTATATCTCGCTACCTACAAGGGTGGGAATCAACTGGAATGGCAAAACTTCTTTCATGATGGCGTGAACCCTGTATACATCCGCTGTTTATTGCAGGATCAGCATAACCAGCTCTGGGCCGGCACAAACAATGGCCTGCTCGTATTTAATCCCGAACACCTGCTGGCGGGCAATAATGACATCACCACCTATCAGGCAGGCCTGGGTAGTAATGAAATCAAAAGTCTCTGCGAAGATCATAAGGGAAGGATCTGGATAGGCACCACCGGTGGTGGCTTTAGCAGGTTTGTACCACAAAAAAAGACATTTATCAATTACACCACTGAACAGGGGCTTTCGCACGATGTGGTAAATAGCATGCTCGAAGATGCACAAGGTAATCTCTGGGTGAGTACAGAAAATGGATTAACCCGTTTCAACCCTGAAAAGAGCACATTCGAGGTCTTCTATTTTGCCAACAATCCATTAGGCAATTTATTCTCAGAAGGGGCGTGTTTTCGCAGGGAGAACGGGCAGCTACTCTGGGGTAGTCTGAATGGGTTTTACAGTTTCTTCCCGGGGCAATTGAAGAATGGCAATGCAGATGCCCCCGTATTACTGACCGGGCTGAGTGTGGCCGGCAATCCCGTAGTACTGGAAGAATCTATCAGCACTGCCAGGTCCATCACCTTAGAACCGGGTCAGAAAGTATTCAGTATCTCCTTTGCTTCACTGGCACTCCGGAATCCGCAGCAGAATAAATACACCTATATCCTAGAAAACTATGAAGATGAATGGAATGCGCCCTCCAGTTACAATGTGGCTACTTATCGCAATCTGCCTCCCGGGAAATATACATTCAAAGTACGGGGTACCAATGACGACGGTAGCTGGAGCAAACATGAAGCACGCATACAGATCACGGTATTACCGCCATTCTGGAGATCGAATGTAGCCATTATGTTATCACTTGCACTGATCATCGGTATGGTGATGTGTGTCATCGTGATCAACAGGCGCATTCATCGCCTACAACATGCAGTGACCCTGGAAAAAGAACTGACAGAATATAAGCTCAATTTCTTTACAGATATTTCTCATGAATTCAGAACACCCCTGTCACTCATTGTGAGTGCCATGGAACAATTAATTCCCGGTAAGCAATCCGGCAACAAGCATCTGCATATTATGCAAAGACAGGTCGCACACCTCATGCGCCTTGCTGACCAGCTCCTGGACTTCCGGAAAATACAGCATAAGAAACTGCAGTTACAGGTACAGGAAACGGAAATGATTCAATTCATACAGGACATCTGTAATGGTTTTACGGACCTGGCGGCACAAAAGCAAATCACCTTGTCATTTCGTGCAAATGTAGATGCCTGCATGGCCTGGGTAGACCAGGGCAAGCTGGATAAAATACTCTATAACTTATTGTCCAACGCACATAAATTCACACCTGCCGGCGGTAAAATTGACCTGCTTGTACACATAGATCACCAGCTTACCATCAAGGTAGTTGACAATGGTATTGCTATCTCTGCCGAGAAACAGCACATGGTATTCCAACGTTTCACCCAACTCAATTTCTCCCCTACCGGTACAGGTCTCGGCCTGTCATTGACAAAAGAACTGGTCACCTTACACAAGGGTACCATCAGCTTTGAAAACAATGCAGATGCCGGCGTTACATTCACTGTCAATTTGCCTGTTCACAAACTGGCGTATGTAGCTGATGAAATCGTGGAACAAACTATTTGCAAAGCACCTGTACTGCCCTTTATCGATGATACAGATACAGCAGCAATCGTTGCCCCCAGTTCACGCTACAGTGTATTGATCATTGAAGACAACCCGGATATTTCGGCTTACCTGGCTACTACACTCAGTCGTTATTTCCATATCTACACTGCGGCCAATGGCAGGGAAGGCCTGGAACAGGCCATAGCACAATCGCCTGACCTGATCGTATGTGATGTCATGCTGCCTGAAATGAACGGATTGGAGATCACCCATAAAATAAGAAGTGAGTTCCAGACCTGTCATATTCCCGTAATATTACTGACAGCATTATCCTCCGGAGAACATCAGCTGCAGGGCATTGATGCCGGTGCAGATGCTTACATTACGAAGCCATTTAGTACCCGGTTCTTACTCACGAGTATCATCAGGATCATAGAACAACGCGAAAAGATCAGGAAGCGCTTTGCAAATGATCCCGGTTTCTTTGCCGTACATATTTCAGAGAATGAAGCGGATCAGCAATTCCTGGAAAAGATCAATATGATTATTGAAAAGAACCTGGACAATGCACAGTTCTCAGTAGATGATTTTGCCCTGGCGATGAAGATGGGCAGGACCTTGTTTTATAAAAAAGTAAAAGGGCTGACAGGATATTCCCCCAATGAATATATCAGGCTGGTCCGGGTGAAGAAGGCGGCAGAGTTACTGAATACCGGTGAATATACGGTAGCGGAGGTAGCTTATAAAGTGGGGATGAATGATCCGTTTTATTTCAGTAAATGTTTTAAAACACAGTTTGGGGTACCCCCCAGTGTACATTTAAAAAAGGTGAAAGCAGCGGGTTAAAAAACTTCGTAATCGAGGGAGTGTGTCAATTGGAACCGGGTCTATTCTAAATGAAAAACGGAATTCACCAGGGGAAATGACAACCATTTTCAATAAAACATTCATGAAGGAGGAAATTCACCAGGGGGAATGACAACCATATTCAGGAAAAAAGAGGCAGGTTTATACAACCAGCCCCTTTTTATCTTACATCGATAGTTTCCGTGATATCGTTACCGTCTTCTCCTCTGAAAGTGAGGAAGGAAGTACCGGGCTTAGTCGGTATGTATTTATAGGTGGCGGAACGCTCCGGAATATCCATGGTGCAGATACAGCCTTTATAAATTGCCTGTACTGTTACGATATGGGCACCCGCGGAGTCCTTTTCTATAAATTTATTAAATTGTCCACAGCCGCTCATGACATGGAAATACACCTTGATGCTGTCGTTGACATGTTCAATCCTTGATACGGGTACGATGGCATATTTGGTACATTCTCCGTCTCCTCCCGGAGTGGTTTTCTTACTACAGCTGCTGAGCAGCGCTACGCTCAGAATAAGGTAAATGGTTCGCATGGTAATTAAACGCATAACGGAACCATTTGGTTACACAACAATCGAAACTTACATCGCAATGCAGGAAAACAATGTTTTCATAGATACAGTATTTGGTTATTTTGAGTCTGACGAAGATAAGGTCAAACAGCATGACCTAAAACATTTTTTTTCTATCTGAGAATGTCTATTTTTATTCCATACTTTTTCCACTTATGAAAACTATCCGGCTTCTTGTCATAGTATTAGTCATTGGTATGCACGCATTTGCACAGGATAAAGACATTATTCATATATGGCCAGGCGAGGTACCCGGAGAGACATCTCCGAAACAACCCGCTCATCCTACTTCTGATTCTTCCCGCGGTGTGGTGCGCCTCACCGACGTGACCGACCCTACTCTCCAGGTCTTTCTGCCGGCCAAACCAAATGGCGCAGCAGTGGTAATATGCCCTGGTGGAGGTTATAAAATACTCGCTATCAACCTCGAAGGATATGAAATAGCCAAATGGCTGAATAGCCTGGGTTTCACTGCATTCGTGTTACAATACCGTGTACCTGACAAAGAACAAGGCGCCTTACAGGATGTGCAACGTGCCATCCGCCTCGTAAAAAGCAGGGCCACGGCCTACAAAATCAACCCTGACAAAGTAGGAGTACTGGGCTTTTCCGCCGGCGGTAGTCTCAGTGCCCGCATCAGTACCCTCTATGATACAGATAGTTACGCCAAAGTAGATGACGCAGACAGGCAATCAGCCAAACCAGCCTTCAGTGTCCTGATCTACCCCGCTTACCTGGACAAGGGGGAAAACCGTTCCCTTACACCGGAGCTGAAAGTAAACGCCAATACCCCTCCTATATTCCTGTTTGCCACTGCGGACGATCCCTATGGCAACAGTGCTTTGGTCATGGCAGGTGCCCTTCGGGATGCAAAAGTGCCTGTAGAACTGCACTTTATGTCACAGGGCGGTCATGGTTATGGTTTACGCAAGGGTAACATAGCTGCCGAAACATGGCCTTCGCTGGCCGCCAAATGGCTGGCCCCTATAGCCGATGATGATAATCACCAGCACCACTGACACTCATCATATGCATTAACCCCACCGTAGCGGAATTTTACAGCTGTAAGGCTGATCTTGTAACTATGCTCTACGGTAACAACCTGTATAAAAAGGAATACGATAAAGAACTACAACGCTTTGAAGCGCTGTTCAATTTTGCCAGCATTGGCATACTGGTGACCAATCGGCAGGGTGAGATCGTCCTGATTAACGATTTTGCCCTGGAACAATTTGGTTATCAAAGAGAAGAGCTCATTGGCCAGACCATTGAGCGCCTCCTCCCCATGCGATTCCGGCCAAGACACGAAGAATACCGCGACGGCTTCAGTAGCCAACCCCAAAGCCGCCCTATGGGTATCGGCATGGATCTTTTTGCACTAAAAAAAGATGGCTCTGAATTCTCAGTTGAAGTCAGTCTCAGTCAATACCAACATGAAGAAGGCTCTTTCGTCATCTCTTATATCAATAATATCACCGAAAGGAAAAAGGCGGAAGAGAAGCTCGAAAAAATGCATAACGAGCTGGAACAGAAGATCGCTGAACGTACCCAGCAACTCACCCATGCCCTGGAACAACTGGAACAGTCCAAGCAGGAGGTGATGATAGCACTGAACAAGGAAAAAGAACTGAGTGAGCTGAAAAGCCGCTTCGTTTCCATGGCATCCCACGAATTCAGAACACCACTGAGTACCATTCTTTCCTCAGCTTTCCTGGTTAATCAATACATTAATACCGAAGACCAACCTAAAAGAAGTAAACATATACAAAGAATCATCTCTTCCGTGACCCTGCTCACCGAAGTATTGAATGATTTCCTGTCTGTAGGCAAAATTGAAGAAGGAGGTGTCACCGTCAGAAGCAACACCTTCGATATGCAGCTACACACCACAGCAATAATCCAGGAAATGCAGGATCTTGTACAGGAAGGCCAGAAAATTGAATATGAACATAAAGGCCCTTCCAAGGTAAAATTAGATCCTTCGCTGATCAAACACATTTTGCTCAATTTATTGGGTAATGCGATCAAATTCTCCGGAAAACATGCGGTGATCCGCGTAAACACCCTTCAGAAAGGACATATTATCAAACTCGAAGTAAGCGATTCCGGTATAGGCATCTCCGAGGAGGACCAACAGCATTTGTTTGAGCGGTTTTTCAGGGGCACCAATGTCAGCAATATACAGGGTACGGGATTAGGGCTGCACATTGTAAGTAAATACGCAGAATTGATGAACGGAAAAATCACATGTAAGAGTGAATTAAATAAAGGTACTACCTTTACAGTGACCTTTCTGCAATCTTAATTTAAAACGCTCGACTGATGAAAACTATCTTACTCATAGAAGACAACGACGATATTCGCGAGAACACCGCCGAAATCCTTGAGCTGGCCAACTACAAAGTATTAACCGCTGAAAATGGTAAAACCGGCGTAGAACTGGCACTGGAGCATCAACCGGACCTGGTGGTATGTGATATCATGATGCCCGTACTGGATGGATACGGGGTACTGCACCTGCTGCAAAAGAACCCTGATGTTCAGGATACCCCCTTTATCTTCCTAACCGCCAAGAGTGAACGTGGCGATTTCCGTAAAGGGATGGAAATGGGAGCCGACGACTATATCACTAAGCCATTCAGTGGTACTGACCTGCTGAATGCCGTGGAGAGAAGGCTCAAAAAAGCCGCTGTAAAGAAATTGGAACTTACGTCAGATATGGAAGGACTACAACAGCTGTTGACGAGTGCAACCGGTACGAATACACTGCAAACCCTCATGGAAGAAGGTAACACCGACCGGTTCAAGAAAAAACAACTCATTTACCAGGAAGGTAACCGCCCAACCAGCCTTTATTACATACAGAAAGGCAGGGTAAAAACCTACAAAGTAAATAATGACGGTAAAGAACTGGCAGCCAACCTCTATAGCGCCGGCGACTTCCTGGGCTATGTAGCCCTCCTGGAAGGCAGTAACTATCACGAAAATGCAGAAGCACTGGACGATTGTGAACTGACCGCCATTCCAAGAGAAGACTTCGAAACACTCATCAACAATAACCGGGAAGTTGCCCAGCAATTTATTCGCCTGCTGGCTAAAAACATTACCGAAAAAGAACAGCAACTGCTCCACATCGCTTACAGCTCCCTGCGTAAGAAAGTGGCAGAAGCCCTCCTCTTCCTCAAAAAGAAATACCACGTGGCCAAGGATCAGCCATTCTCAATCGATATCTCCAGAGAAAATCTGGCTACTATCGCAGGAACAGCTACAGAATCCATGATCAGAACACTGGGGGATTTCAGAGATGAGAAATTACTGGAGATCAAACAAGGGGTAATCACAATCCTTAACGAACAAAAGCTGGCTAATCTAGTAAACTAAGCATGATAAAAATCAGTTTTCTTACTGACCCGTATCCTGTTTGGCCAAACAGACGCTAAGTATCTTTGAACTGATAAGATTTTTAGCGATGGAAGACTTGCGCAATGCCCTTGATAGGTGCAAAAAACAACTGGCCGTACTGGAAAACCGGAATATCAACCTTAAAACCCAGTTAGCCAATATTTTACAGTTTCACTTTGATCGTTCCCTCCTGGAAAAACTGGAGTACTTCCATACTTCTTTTCTTCAGATGGACACACGATTTGAAGCGCTGCGCAACGAGGTGGCTTTACAACAAGCCTGGTTAACCCCACATGAAAGCGATTTTTCTACTGAGGAACATATCAGGCGACACCAACAGCACATGCTGGAAAAGCTGGAAAACATGGAAAGAGATGCGAGGAGACTGGGATTAGGATTTGATGAATACGTGAACGAGCACTTTCCCGTGAATCTGGTCTTGCAGGCGCAGGAGGTAAGAAAACGAGATATCAGGTGAAGATTTTAAATAAGGACTGCAATGCGGTCCTTATTTTTTTTATACAAATTAAAAATTAGCCCTATATTAGCCCCGATTCCCAGCCCTATGTCAACAAAACGACTAATCGAAATTATATCAGCATTGCTGATCTTCCTGTTTGTATATACCAGCATCAGCAAACTGATGGACTATACTGTATTTAACCGGCAACTCAGCCAATCCCCCTTTATCACTCAATACGCAAATATCGTCTCCTGGGCACTGCCCCTGGGAGAACTCCTCATAGCAGGTATGTTGTTGGGTAATAAAACACGTTTAGCAGGCCTTTACTGCTCTTTTTTCCTCCTTTGCCTATTTACCTTTTACCTGGCCGCAATGCTAAGGTATAGCCCCTATATACCCTGTTCCTGCGGAGGCGTGCTTCAGCACCTTTCCTGGCAGGCACATATTATATTTAATTCAGCATTTATCATTCTGACCATCATTGGGGTGCTATTGCATGTAAAAAAGCAAAGCTGAAAAACGTTACCAGGGATCGCCGAAAACCTGCAGAAAAGAGTAGGCATTTATCAGCTAAAGTAATAATCTTAAGACCATGAAAAAGACCCTGAGCATCACCTTCATTGCTGCTCTTCTGGCAGTAAGTACCGCGTTTGCCAGCCGGAGAGAATTAACTACATGGGTTTTGTGGAACGGATTCTACAAAACCGCTATTGCCAGCGATATCAAATGGATGTATTGCTATGGTGCCAACAACCAGATGTGTGCCGTTGATGTTAACAATGGGTATAATCTCATATTTATGCCATAATCCAACATTCCTAAAATTTTCAGGGGTTAATGCTGAAAAGCATTAACCCCCTTCCATAATATTCTATTCTACCATGCGCAAAGCAATTATCATTCTCCTCTCCCTGTTCCTTTCCGCCATCATCATCGTCACCTTCCTGGTGCAATCTGCGCCCCTACCCAATAAAGTACGCAACGGATTTGACAGGACCATCCTCCCGGCCAGCTTCCTGACCCCACTGGGCAATATGCCCACCGGCGACAGCATCCAGCTCGTGAGCGGTGCCACCCCAACACAAATCTTCCTGTCTACAACCGACCCTACTCTTATTCTCAGTACCGACTACCATTTCAAACAGTCCAAACGCATTAAACTGGCCCTCTCCAAGGGGCTCATCGATTCCCTGCAAAGATATTTCTTTACCATCATCGACTCTCCCTTCGTTCATATCTATGCCTATAACCTGCCGGCTATTATCACCCTGCCCCTCTCCGGTGGCCCTGCACAGGTATTCAGATTACCACCGGGCGGTTATTCTAAAGCATATGCCATCGCCCCCGATCAATTCATTCTCCGTAAACTGGACAGGAAAATCTCTGACCAGCAATTCCTGAAAGTAAATACCAGCACCAGTGAGATCACGGTAGAAAAGAACCTTTCCACCCTGCACCAGGACGGTGGTATGAGCACAGACGGCAGCCTCACTTATGATACCACAGGCAAAAAACTGGTCTATACCTATTTCTACCTCAATCAATATTTTAGCTTCGATACCTCCCTGCAAAAATTACAGGAAGGTCATACTATCGATACCTCCACACACTCCCGCTTCCAGCTGGCCGAAGCCACCGCCCGCAATGAAAACGTGCTGACCCGCCAGGGGCCGGACCAGCTGGTGAACAATACCAGTTTTGTATACAATGGAAAGCTGTTCATTCACTCCCTGCTAAAAGGAGATCATGAACAAGCAGGTAAATTCAGCAGTAATTCGGCCATTGATAAGTATGACCTGCACACCAATCAGTACCAGGGCAGCTTCTATCTGCCAGTGCGGGCGGAGAAGGTGCGCCACATTTATATCTTCAACGATAAAATGGTCATAGAGGGCAGAGATTACATCTATAGTTACGTCATTAATACCCGGGATTCTGTATTAAATTAGGATCCTTATCCAGTTCCCCCTGCGGAATGGGGTAATACGCCGCCCAAGCCTGCCAATACCCGGGTTTCAGCGCACCCAGTACCTGATTCATGGTTCCCGTGCGCTGCAGCGAATGCCAGCGGTCTCCCCACTCACAAAAGAGTTCCACCCTCCGTTCCTGCGCCACCGCAGCAATGGTGGATGTACGGGTACCGTTCGGATCCAGCGCATCCAATCCTGCCCTGCCCCTGATCTCGTTCAGGTCCGCAATCGCATCTGCAAATTTTTCCTGCTGCGCCCTTGCCTCTGCCCGTATCAGGTATTGCTCTGCTATGCGCAGTACCACCAGGTATTCCCTGTCCTCCCCGCTGGCAGGCATCCGTTTTTTATATTTATATGGGTAATAATAAGTGGTTCCTGAATAAGTAAATGAGCGGGTCCAGGCCGTTTTACGCAAATCACCATCTTCAAATCCCCCCATCATAGTGGCAGATAAAGGGTAATAAGAAGTACCATCATTCCCTGGCAGGAATAACTGCCCCGGCAGGGTATACCCATCCTGGGTCCAGATCTGCAGGATCGCCTGCGGACTATTATACAGGAAAGTACTATCCTGTACACACAGGCGATACCTCCCTGAACTGATCACCTGCGTGGCATAGAATTCTGCCGCAGCAGGTTGCTGGTTTTGCAGGCAAACCCTTGCCATCAGCGCCATAGCCGCATCTTTCGCCGCCCGCACCGGTGCGGCACCGGGCTTACTCTCCGGCAGGAAAACCATTGCTGTCACCAGGTCCTTCTTCATCCATTGATAAATACTGTCTGCCCGGTTACGGGAAGCCCTGGCAGTTTGATTCACATCGGTAGTCGTAATATAAGGCACATCCCCCCAGCAATTCACCAGGTAATAATAACACAAAGCCCGCATAAACATCGCTTCACCCTTCCATTGCAGTACCTTCTCCGCGTTGAGCCCTTTTGCCTGCGACAGTCCTTCCAGCACCGCATTGCAGCGGTATATAACCTTGTAACAGGCACTCCAGATCAGGCTGATCTGCGCGTCATCTGCCGGGATACTGTTGTTCACAAAACGCTGATAATAGCCATTGAGTGTGCCTCCCTCATCGGCAGTCATTCCATTGATCACAGACAGCAGGTTGCCACTGTAATACATGCCCATGGTGTAATAAATATCCGCCACAGCAGCATCTGCACTTACATCTGAACTGAATACAGCCTCCGTACTCTGCTCATTGTCTGTAGTAGGAACAGTGAGCAATTTTCTGCACGATACCAGGCAAAATGCCAGTAATATAATTCTTACATATACCATGTACTATAATGTTAACTGCATACCTCCGGTGATGATCTTCAGTGGAGGCAATGCTAATTGTGTTTCCGGGTTTGCACCATTGTAGGATGAAATAGTGAACAGATCCTGCCCCGCCGCATAGACCCTGCATCTGCTCAGGTGAACCTGTTTCATCCAGGGAGCAGGCAGTTCATATGCGAGACTGATATTCCTGAGCCGCAGGTAACTTGCATTCATATAGGCAGCATTGGAAAGTGACAGGTTCCTGTTAAGATCGAATGCTACATTGCCCGGCGTTGCACTGGCCCGCTGCACATCTGTCTGATCCCCGGGTTGCTGCCAGCGACGGAGCGCGTCTGTAGTTTCATTGCGCAGGCTACCTGGTGCACTGGCCAATGTCTGGCCCTGCTGCCTTACATATTGCAGGAAGCAACTCATTGAAAATTGTCTGAAAGTAACATCGTTTGTCAATCCCAGGTAATAACGGGGATCCTTATTGGAGATCGTCACAACATCGTTCCCGGCGGAGAGCGCACCATCTTTGTTTACATCTTCAAACATGGCAACCCCTGTCTCCGGATTAATACCCAGAAAATGAAATCCTCTCACAATGTTCAGAGACTCCCCGATCGTAAATGTACCTGCATAAGCAGATCCCGCCAGTGCCGGAAATGACTGTAATTTGTTATTAAAGAAAGTTGCGTTCAGGCTGCTCTTCCAGCTAAATCGCAGGTGTCGTATATTGGTAGCAGTGAGTTCTATTTCCCAGCCATTATTACGCACAACAGCAGGCAGGTTGGCCTGGTAACTGGCGAAGCCGGATATGCCCGGTAACTGGTAGCCAACCAGCTGGTTGCTGCTCCAGTTTTCATACCGGGCCAGGGCAAAGAAAAACCGGTCTTGCAGGAAACCCAGTTCCAATGCAGCTTCCAGCTTCCTGCTTTCCTCCCAGCTATATTTATTATTAGCAATGCGCAATGGAGTCAGCGTACTGTTGTTCTGATAATTTCCATTCACACCATAGTTACTCATATACTGGTAATCGGGGATCTGGTCATTGCCCGTAATGCCACCACTTACACGGAGCTTACCAAAACTCAGCCAGTTCAACCTCTTTATCCATGGCTCTTCAGAAAAGATCCAGGCAGCCCCGATGGCCCCAAAATCCCCGAACTGTTTACCCGGTCCGAAGCGGGAGGAACCATCCCTTCTATAACTAACATTCAGCAGGTACTTATTCTGCCAGTTGTAATTCCATCGTGTAAAAAATGAGATGTATCTATATTCAACGCGGGTATCCGGCTTCCGGATGACGGTATCCGCTGCAGACAATGCACCCAGCTTACTTTCATCCCCATAACCACGCCCCTCTGCATACTGCCCCGAGCTTTTGGTACGCTGAAAGGTGCCGCCCACCAGCGCATGCAAACTTCCCTTTGCAATGCGCAGGGTATAATCTGCCTGCGGTTCTATGATATATCCAGCCCGCCGGTTCTCCGCCACCCGCATATAACTGCCGGTAGCAAATGCAGGATCCTGTGATGACAGGGGGAAGGTAAATAACTGCCGCATATCAATACGGGCATAGCCTCCGCTCATCCTGAGATAGAAGCCCGGTAGCAAACGATAGCGCAGCACAAGGTTACTCAATAAATTGTTGGTTTCACTATTCGCATGTTGTATTAAATACGCTGCCGGGTTATCGAGGTAAGTACCCCAGTAGAAATTTCCGTTCTGATCATGCATAGGATAGTCAGGCGGCAGGTTGATAAGAGAATACAAATCGCTGGAAATACTCCTGTTCTTATCGGTTGTAAATAAGGTAGTACTATTGACTTCAAAACGCTGACTCACATCGTGATGTTGTATGCTAAAATGCCCGCCTCCTCTGCCATAGCTGAGTGGCCCGGGCAATACAGAACCCTGCCTGTAGTAATTACCTGCCAGTCTGAAAGTAGTCAGTTCATCGCCACCGGCATAACTCAGCTGGGCATTGGTAACAGGCGCCGTGCCACCCGTCAGGTATTTCTGCCAGTTCATATTGAGGGTCGTATCCCACAGCAACAGGTCTGGTGCCTCGGCAGCGGTGGGTATCACCCCGTCATTTTTAAAAGCATTCCTGCGCATAGCCAGGTACTGACTGCTGTTCAGCATATTGAATGTACCAGCGGTACGCCCTCCTCCCTGGTATACGTTCAGCTCCAGCAATGATGGGCCAGGTTTTCCTCTTTTGGTGCTGATAAGCACAACGCCATTGGCCCCACGGGAGCCATAGATGGCCGTAGCGTCGGCATCTTTAAGAATATCGACACTTTCTATGTCAGCAGGATTGATGCTGTTAAAAGGGCTGATACTGCGAATAGCACCCTGTAGCACATCTATCTTATTCAGTGGGGCAATGTCGAAAGGAACACCATCCACAATGAAGAGCGGATTATTACCCGCAGCAATGGAATTACGCCCCCTGATGAATACTTTGATTTCTGCCCCCGGCAGACCATTGGTATTCATAACGAGCAAGCCGGGGATCTGTCCCTGCAGGGTCGTCAGGGGATTGACAGCAGGCTGATTGCCGATCTGCTGTGCGCTGACACGGTTTACATTTCCAGTGAGCAATCGGCGGCTACTGGCACCGTAACCAATTACGACAGCGGCATCCAGACTACTCACGGCTTCCCGCAAATGGATCACATGCGGATAGAAAGGAGTTAATACAGTATCCAGGGAGACAAAGCCCAGGGATGAAATATGTAAAACAGCATTGCGGGGCAGCTGGCTTAGTTCAAAAGCGCCATCGTTCCCGGTGGTAATACCACGCGAACTGCCTTTGAGCATCACCGTTACACCAGGTACGGGTTGATCCCCATCTGTTCTGATAGATCCCCTTACTGCATAGTGTAGGGTATCCGGTGCAGGCACAGGTTTGGCATCGGCAACGGCCGGTTTTTGTAAAAAAATCCTGTTGCCCAGCAGTGTCCAGCTGATTTTTCTGTCTTGTAAAACGAATTGTAAAACATGCTCCCATGGCACCCTGCGAAAATGAGCATTCACTTTTTCTGTTTCATCCAGGATAGCATTGTCGAAAACAAAATAATAACCGGTCTGCTTAGAAATACTTTTAAAGATAGCTGATAATGGAAGGTGTTTTCCCACCACCGTTACTTTTGCACTGTGATCAGCAGGTTGGGCTAAAACAGTGGACGGCAGTAATAAAAGGCACAAAACACAAAGGGTTCCAATAGCGCTACAAACATGCTTGGCCATCCTTGAGTTTTAAGGTACGGATTTGTCGGCTTCTTCTGACAAGTGTCGAATTGGTTGAGTTTATATCACAACGTAATATGCTTTCGTCTTAATTGAACGGGCTTATAGAATGTTTTCCTTAGTAATGAACGTGTTCATAGCATGCGTTTAATTTAAAGCACCCGCTTGTTGAATGCTTTTCTCTTTATTGAACGCCTTGATTGAATTTTTTTTATTGTAAAGAACGCTTAATTATTACTGCTAAGATAAATCTTCTCTGCTGTAATGTGATATGATATTCCGGAAGTTTTTTTCAGCCCATCGAGGAATTCGGTGACAGGATGGTCTCTCTCTATCACACCTGTGAGCTTTTTATGGGTTAGTGCAGTATCTTCAAAAACGAGTGTTTTACCATACCAATGGCGAACCACGGCATCAAGTGAACGGAGTGACTGGTTATAATAAGTATACTCCCCCTTACGCCATCCCAGTGTAATGTTCTCATCAAATGCACGCATGACCTGCGAATGTCCGGCTGAATACACCGTTTCCATACCAGGCTTCAGCAATACAGCAGGTTCATGACTGCGGGCCGTACTTACACGACCCTGAACCAGGGAGGTAACTACCATGCTATCCGAATAAGCATTTATATTAAATGCTGTTCCCAGTACCCTGGTATCGATTGCACCCGTGTGAACAATGAAAGGATGCCCGGCATCAGGCGCAATATTGAAATAAGCTTCTCCTTCCAGGTATACATCCCTCGTGCTTCCATTGAAAGCAAAAGGAAAGCGTAAGCGGGAGAAAGCGTTGAGGTGTACCTGTGAGCCATCTGCCAGCACCACCCTGTAATCACGACCGGTGGGTACCAGCAGCGTATTCCAGCCATTGGCACTGCCGGTGGAAGTAAAGGTAAGCTGACCGGGTACCGGATGGAGTTTTGCCTGTTGAGCAGCAATGTCTTCACTATTGTTTTCCGGCAGACTAATGGTATCGCCATTGTCCAAAAGAAGTTTGACCATACCAGCGCTACCGGCATTGGCCATTCCCCCATTTGGAGCACGCTTATTTCCTGAAACCAGGAAAAACAGACCGATAGAAATTATTAGCAGGAAACTGGCAGCCGCCAGCCAACGTTTTGCAGGGGATTTTTTGATGTTATTTACCTGTTCGAGGAAATCCTCAGGGAAGGCTTCCAGGGGTTCTTCAGGGATGGCAGATGCGGAAGGGGTTTGTACAAGTTTTTCCGCCGATTGTTTTCCTGTTCTCCTCTCCTCTTCCATCGACTTCAGTTGCTCTTCCGATAGCTCCAATCCACGCTCTCCTATCTTCATTCCTTCCCCCGGATCTGCTTCCAGGAGAGACACTACCTTTCCCCAGGCCATTTCATTGTACAAATCATTCATAAAGCCAGGACCTGCCGCCTTCAATGCGTCTTCCATTTCGTCAAGACAGCGTTGCACATTAGGATCTTCCGCGGCCGCCTTATTCAGGTAGTCGAGGTTTTCCTGGCTGATTTCACCGCTCAACTTTTCAAGTATCAGTTGAAAGATATGTTCTTCGTTATGAATCATTGGGCTAAAAAAGAAAATTGCCACCTACTACAGGCGACAGGTTTTTCGTTGGCATTAATAATTACTATTTGCGAAGCCTGAGTGTTCTGAGGACTTCTCTGCATAACTGTTTAGCGTATAGGACACCATTTTCCATCATTCTCCTGAATGGGTCTCCTCCATCCTTCTCAGGCAGGGAAAGACTCAGCGCTCCGTTCATTTCTACCTGGTTATAGGGTGCCGGCAAAGGGAACTCAACGTGTTGAACCATCAGTAAGCCGGGATCTGCTGAAAAGCGGTCGTTCGAATTACTTTTTCTTACCAGATTAACACAGCTGTTGTGAACCATTTTATATAAATATCCACCCATCGAGTGGTCTATTTCCAGATATAACTGCTCCTCCCACACCTGCACAAATACGTGCTGCACCAGCTGCTCCGCCTCTTCCATTACCGTCAGCATCGTCCTGGCCTTCAGGCATAAGGGCTTATAATATTTCATAAAGAAATATTGGTAAGCTTTCAAATCTCCGCCTTTCAGGGCAGCCAGCATTGCCGAATCATCCATATACTGCATACAGCGTGTTTTTGGGAAAAACGTTAACAGTTATTACCGTAAATATCATATTTCCCTGATCGCCACAACGTTAATACCATGTTAACACATATATTTTACGTTTTTGGGGCCGCCTATGGCTGATTCTGGTAGAAAAATTTCTGTAAAATTCCCCTGTAAAACCGCGGTAAACCTACGATCTATTAACTGAAGAACGGTTACTTTATTGCTTTAACGATTTACTTTTTCGGGGGATTTTTTAAAATTATCCAGGTACAAAAAAGCACCCTTCGAAAAAGGAGACCATGAAAATCAGGTCCTTGTTACTGCGCCTATTGTACTCATTGTTGCCCCAGCAATTCTAACAGCACATCCACATCTATCGGCTTGCTCACATACCCGTTCGCCCCTGCCGCCAGGCATTTCTCCCGGTCTCCCACCATCGCCTGCGCCGTTACCGCTATCACCGGGATCGCTTCCAGTGCCGGGTCATTCCGCATAATGGACAAGGCTTCATATCCATCCATTTCCGGCATCATCATATCCATCAGTACCACGTGCACATCCTTTTCATCTCTTAGTACCTGTAATCCTGCCGGGGCATCCACTGCCGTTAATACCTCAAATCCTCTTGCCTTCAATACCAGCCTTAATGCGTATATGTTACGCGCGTCATCATCTATGATCAGAATTTTTTTCATTCGTCTTTTTTGCGTTTCGGGATTTCTTATGCATTACGGGAATTATCATACAACCATACCCGCAGTAAAGACACCAGCTGGTCTATATCCACAGGTTTGGAAATATAATCAGAAGCACCTGCCCGGATACATTTCTCCCTATCCCCAATCATCGTCTTTGCCGTTACCGCAAGTATTGGCAAATGCCTATATCTCGGTACCTGCCTGATCCTACGGATCGTTTCATACCCATCCATCTCCGGCATCATCATATCCATCAGTACAATGTCGATTTCCCCGTTATTTTCCAGCTGCTGCATCGCCTCTTTACCATCCAGTGCCGATACGATCTTCATCTTATGCTGCTCCAGCGCCTTCGTCAGGGAGAATATATTCCGCACATCATCGTCTGCAATCAGCACCGTCTTTCCATTCAATACTTCCTTCAGGCTCCCCAGTTGCTTGCGGCCCGGCTTCTGCCCGCCCTTTTCCTCTACCAGATGCAGGAACAACGCCACCTCATCCAGCATACGCTGATAAGAATGTGCCGTCTTGATCACAATACTATCTGCATACTGACGGATCCTGTTTTCCTCTGCACGAGACAGGTTCTTACCCGTAAAGATAATAATGGGCAGATTTTCCAGGCCCGGATTATTCTTCACCGTTTCCAGTGTTTCGTACGCATGCTGGTCAGGTACTCCCATATCCAGGATCACACAGTTCACATCCTGCTTTTGCAGGGCTGTAATACTGCTCGAAATATTACCCGTGATCTCTGTACTTACACTGAAGTTTTCCAGGAAGTAAGCCAGTGCCTGCGCATGCTTGGGATTTTCCTCTACAATCAGCACCTTCTTTGGCCCTTTGCTCAGGGCTTCCTCCAGTTGCTGAAAGATGCGTGGCATCTGCTCCAGCGCCAGTGGCTTGTTAATGAAGTCTACCGCTCCTTTCTGCAAACTTTCACGTTTGGCATCCATACTCGATACAATATGTACCGGAATATGACGGGTAGCCGGATTCGACTTCAATGCATCCATTACCTGCCAGCCACTCTGTACAGGAAGTACTATATCCAGCAGGATCGCTACCGGCTTGTATTTTAAGGCCCATTCCAGGCCCTGGTCACCTCTTACGGCCACAATGCCTTTATACCCACGTTTACGGGTAAAATCAAGCAATATGCGGGCATAACTGGTATCATCTTCTACGATCAGGATGATCTTATCGTTGGCGGTAATGTCGTTCCTGTCATCAGGAATTTCATCCGGAATAGCACTCGCTATAAAGTCTGCATATTTATCTACAGGTTGCTGTGCCTCCTGCCATACTTTTTCCGCCTGTTCCTGGGTCGCTTCCTGTGTTGACTCCTTCTCCTCCTCTTCCGGATGTACCGGGATGATCACCATGAATTCACTGCCATGTTCAGGTTCGGAATCCAGTTTCAGTTCCCCATGGAGTAACCTTGTCAGTTCACGGCTGATGGAAAGACCAAGTCCTGTACCACCGTACTTACGGCGGGTAGAGCCATCGGCCTGCTGGAAGGCTTCGAAGATGACGGCCTGTTTGTCTTTCGGAATACCGATACCCGTATCTCTCACGGCGAAGCGTACATAAGTTGCCTGATCAGGCATCAGCCCTACCTGCAGTGTCACCCCTCCCTTCGCCGTAAACTTCAGTGCGTTGGACAACAGGTTTTTCAGGATCTGCTCCAGTCGCATTTTATCTGTTTCGATCAATGCCGGCGCATCTGCCAGGATGTTGACATTAAAACTCAGGTTCTTTTCCCTGGCGATTGGTGCAAACAGGGATTCCATGTCCGTACAGATCTCGTGTACCGGTACGTTGGCAAACTCCAGGTCCATTTTACCCGCTTCGATCTTTGAAAGATCCAGGATCTCATCGATCAGGTTCAGTAAACCCTTGCCGGAGCTCTGGATCACACGGGCAGATTCTACCTGGTCTTCCAGCAGGTTGCCTTCATTATTCTCCGCTATCAGCCGGCTTAGCAACAGGATAGAGTTCAGCGGGGTACGCAGTTCGTGCGACATATTCGCCAGGAACTCTGATTTGTACTTGGTACTCACTTCCAGTTCCTCTGCTTTCTTCTGGATCTCCAGGTTACGTTCTACAATTACCTGGTTCCTGTCTTCCAGCATGCGGGAGCGTTCTTCCAGTTCCTGGTTGGCCTGTTGCAGTTCCTCCTGCTGTACGCGGAGTTCCTCTTCAGATGCCTGGAGTTTCTGGGCCTGCGCTTCCAGTTCTGTATTGATATTTTCGAGTTCGGAGTGTTGGGTTTGTAGTTCTTCTGACTGTGCCTGTGTTTCTTCCAGCAGTTCCTGCAGGCGACGGCGATTCTCTGCCGTGATAATGGCCAGACCTATGTTGTGACTCACCTCTTCCAGGAAAATGACATCGTTTGTCGTGTAAGGAGTGAGACTTGCCAGTTCAATCACACTTTTGATCCTACCTTCGTAATTGATAGGAACAGTAATGATACTGGTTGGTTTTATCTCGCCGGAAGCATAGCTGATGCTGATGTTTTCAGGCGTCACATCAGTGATTAAAATCGTTCTGGCACTGGCCGCACACTGGCCCACCAGCCCATGACCGAAAATGATTTCTTCCCTGTCAGCACCAGGTACAAACGCATAACTACCGGATAGCCGCAATTTTTTATTGGATTCATTTACATACAAAGCACCCACCTGGCTATGGGTATATTCTGCCAGGAATTCAATAATGTGAGCAGTTAACGTTTCTACCGTTTTTTCCCCTACCATCTTATTGTTCAAGCCTGCCACACCTGTCTGGAGCCATTCCTTATCGCCCAGCAGGTTGAATGAGGTTTCGAGAGAAGCAGCCATTTTATTGAGGGAGAAAGACAGATTACCCAGTCCGTCTTTCTCCTCATCATTCACACGTGTAGCATATTCACCTGCCGAGATTTTCTCAGCGATGTTACGTATGATATCTATACGACGGGTTATTTCCCGGTCTTTTGCTTCTAAGGCATGTTGTAATCCGGTGCGGACATCGAAGTCACGTTTTACACGGACGTAAAACACAGAAGTGATCATCAGGGCCAGGATGGCTGCAATCACAATGAGGATAGGCGTATAGCCGGACACCCGGTTCAACCTGTCCGTACGATCCTGCAAAAGCTTTCTCTCCCGCGCCTCCATCGTCTTTACAATATTGCGGGCATCGTCCATGATTAAACGCCCACTTTGCAGCGTATCATAGCTAATTCCCCTGCCCATTTTTTTTGCTTCAACGGATCTTTGGAGGAGCTGTTGTCTCCTCATAATGAGGAGGCGTAACTGTTCTACTGAGGTTTGTTGTGGAGGATTATCCACAGTTTGGAGCCTCACCTGTTGCAATCCTGCAATAGCACTGTCGTAAGCTCCCTTGTAAGGATCAAGAAAATCTTCATTGCCGGTAAGCAGGTAGCCACGTTGTCCTGTTTCCCCATCCTTCATATAGGAGATCGTATTTTCAAGGCCCATGATCACCTGGTTAGTGTGATCTACCAGTGCCGCGCTATCCATCAGGTTCTTAATACTGAAAAATGATGCGACTGAACTGATGATCAGCAGGAATAAGGATAAGCCGAAACCAATCAAAAGATTTCTCCTGAAAGTAGAACTAGTTTTCATCCATTCGTTGTTGTGCGGTGTATAAGGTCGTAAATATAGTGCCACATTATATGTTAGGTAAAAAAAAAGAGCTTGCATCTTACCTGATACAAGCTCTTTTTTTGAAAACGGAAAATGACCTTATATTTTTTCCAGGTAATTCGCCAGTTTATTAATAGCGCCCGCTACGATCGCAATCTGTTCCTGCGCCTCTTTCCAATTCCGCTGCTCTATTGCTTCTCTCACACCCGGTATCGTTTTCACACCATAACCCGTGTAGAAACCCGGCGCATAGATGGTATGCTTAAACCAGTCTCTCCGTGGTAATCCACCGGCTACCAACAACTGTTGTTCCGCCTGATAAAGTGCCTGGTTAATGGCCGCCTTATCACCTGCACCTGCTGCCTTTACGTTCGCATGATGTGCGGCAGAATCCAGTATGACCAATGCATTCTGCAAAGGAGAAAAATCCAGGTAAGGAACTTCTGCCTTCGGTGCCGGCCCCTTGATTTTGTCTTGTGGATCTGCAGCCAGATCGTACTGGCGACTGCGGATCAGTTCATTTTCGATCGTTGTATTTTCACGCATAGTAGTGACCAGCGCATCCAGTTCCTTTACATATCCGGCAATCGTTTTTTGCAGGTTGCTGAAGTTAAAAGGCAGGACTGGTGCATCTGCCAGGCGTAATGCAGCCCTGCCCGTAGTCTGCGCCAATGCAACCCCATAGGCAAATTCCGGATCTCCGAAACGGCGATAGTGATCCCAGCTATCAAAGATGGAGTGGTAATCGCCACCTTCATCTTCACCACCAAAACCTATATTCAGGGAAGGGATGCCCAGGTGCTGTAAAAAGGATGAATAGTCAGAACCAGCACCCAGTGCTGACATTGTCAGTTGCTGTTGCTGCAGCAATTCTTTCTTTGCTTTGGCATTACCAGCCTTCGTTGCATCAGCGGCCTTCTTACGTTCATAGATACTCACTTTTGTCTGCGGATCTGTCACCGCCTGTGCAATACCTGCCATCAGTGGTTCCAGCGCATGCGAGCCACCGGCATACAAAAAGCCACGACCGTTACCATCACTGTTGATGTAAGCCACCACTTTCTGTTGCAGTTCCTGCGCATGATCTTCTACCCACTCGGTAGATCCCAGCAATCCAGGCTCCTCACCATCCCAGGCACAATACACCAGTGTACGTGCCGGCTGATAACCTTCTTTTACCAGCTGGCCAATGGCCTTTGCTTCTTCCAGTTCAGCCGCCATTCCACTGATCGGGTCAGAAGCCCCATTTACCCAGGCATCGTGATGGTTGCCCCTGATCACCCATTGATCGGGGTATTTGGCACCTTTCAGTTTGGCAATTACATTATAGGCAGGTACCAGTTTCCAGTCAAAAGACAGTTCCAGGTGTACCTTTCCTACGCCGGGGCCAATGTGATAAGTGATGGGTAAAGTTCCTCTCCATCCTGCGGGTGCTACAGGGCCTTCCAGGCTTTTGAGCAATGGTTGTGCATCGTGGTAACTGATCGGTAATACCGGTATTTTGATCAGGTTCTTCGCCTGTGTACGATCCAGCCTGCTTGCAGACTCCGTAGCCCCGGTACCCGGTGTAAGCGGGTCGCCGGGGTACACTACCATGTCCATGACTGATCCCCGCTGAACCCCGTATTCGTTTTTATAGGCTCCTTTAGGATATACATCCCCCTGGGTATAACCGTCATCTGCCGGATCTGAATAGATGATACACCCAATCGCACCGTGTTCCTGTGCTACCTTGGGTTTGATCCCTCTCCAGCTATGCCCGTATTTAGCGATAACGATCCTGCCTTTTACATCAATGCCCTGTCTTTCCAGCCATTCATAATCTTCAGGTAACCCGTAGTTAACAAATACGAGTTCCCCGTTTACATTACCATCCGCGCTCCATGCATTGTAAGTCGGCAATTGTCCGTCCTGTGCAGAAGTGCCGTCTTCTTTCAATGCAGGCTCTTTGAGTACAGCTTTATAGGGAGTGGGGCCGCTTAGCTCCAGCACTCTTGTTTTAGGAGTTGGGAAGAGCACCTTGTAAGTAACGATGCTGGCATCCCAGCCATAGCTTTTAAATTTGGCAGCAATGTCTTCGGCCACTGCCTTTCCACGGGCAGAGCCGATATGATGTGGGTAAGCAGAATAATTTTTGATGTGATCTCCTATTTCTGCTGCGGAAAGCAGTTTGTCGAAGCGGGTCTCCAGCTGAAGCTGTGCGGCGGTTTCGCTGCTGCTGTAACCAGTGATTGGTTGTTGCTGCGCAGTCGTTAGCGTGGCATAACTCAGGAAAACAGACAATACACAAGTAATATTACGGGTTTGCATGTATGTTTTTTTTAGTTGATAAAAGGTGCCTTACAAATATACTATATTAAATCAGTAGACTATTTGCCTTTTTCAACAGGGCCGGGGCTTTTTGATCCCACTCTACAGTGCCGGGTTCGCACCATACTCACTCCACAATTCATCTACCGTCTTCCCGGTCAGTTCCTTCCAGATCCCATCCGTGTAAGTATTGGTACGCATAGCCTTATCCAGTTTCACCACCAGGTCTTTGTTCTTGTGCTTTTCCAGCCAGATCAGGAAGCGCGCCGTAATGCGGTACGCATTCTTATAAGATTGCTTCTCATTGTATTCCGGCAGGGTCCAGTTAGCACCCGGATTGTCTACGCCCATTGTAGCGCGTACATAATCGGCAATGCCTTCGGTCAGCCAGCCTGGGTTATACTCCGGGTAAGCCTGCACCACGTGCATTGCTTCGTGCGTAACAACATCAATATCGCCCGGATGCTTGCGGAACCATTCCGGGTTGTACGTAATGACAGAACCGCTGGTAGCAGCTACACCGTCATAAGCAGGATCGATCACGAATGCTACTTTTTTGATGGTGTTTTTATTGTACTTCTTCGCTTCGGCCGGATAAACGGTGAAGAAGGTGCTGATCAGTCGTGCCCTGACTGTGGAGTCGAGGTCGGGGCTCTTGTCAGTGAAGACAAGGGTATAACCTTTACGGCTGATGGTTGCTGTCTTGTCCTGTGCCCGGGTTGACGCGGGGAGCAGGCTCGCTGATAGGCATAGGATGCCTATAGTTCTTTTCAGACCTTTAATTGAGTAGACCATTTACGTGGGTGGTTTAATAAATAAAAAATACGCAGCTGTTTTGCCTTTGCAAGCGAATTACCGGCGAAGAGACCAATTTTACCTTTGGCAAAAAATGATCTGTTCGCGAACGGCTTTTTGCCTGCGGCCGGCTAAGCATCCTGCAGGCACAAAATAAATAATTTATATTTTAATTTTCATTGGGTATTTCCCCGTTCTCACCATCTCCCAGTTGTTCCGGCAATTGCCTGACAGCTGTCTCCACGGGTTTCAAATCCGAAAGTTGCGTTTTCACAGCAGGCCCCAGGTTCTGCAGCCTTCGTGCCTGCGGCATAAACCGGCTTTCCAGGCTGGCTACCGCACTATTATAATGCCCTACAGCAGTCGTCAAACTGCCCCCGATAGCTGCAAAATGTTTGACCAGCATACCAGTTCTGTTATACAGCTCGATACCTGCATTTCTAATTTCATCAATATTCTCCGCCACATGCAATTGTTGCCATACAAATCCCACCGTCCGCAATAAAGTAATCAGCGTTGTCGGTGTTGCAAACACCACCTTACTCCTGATCCCTTCTTCTATCAATGTTGGATCTGCCTGCAATGCCGCTCCAAAAGAAGATTCAATCTGCATATACAGGATCACATAATCCGGTGAATCTTTCCACTGGCTCCAATATGCTTTTGCACTCAGTTTCTTCAGGTGATCTTTCACCGCGTAAGCATGTTGCGCAAGCAACACTTTCCGCTCTTCCTCATTCTCCGTTTCAAACGCCCGCATATATGCACTCAGCGGCACCTTGGAATCCACGATGATCGTCTTCCCTTCCGGCAGTCTGATAATCATATCCGGACGTAGCTGCCCATCATCACTATTCACAGATACCTGCTCACTAAAATCACAGTGCTCGGTCATACCAGCGAACTCAACGACCCTCCGCAATGCAATCTCTCCATAACGCCCCCGAATATGAGACGTCTTCAGTGCACTCACCAAACTATGCGTTTCTTTCTGCAACTTCTCTGTACTTTGCTGAACGCCCAATATAAATTGGTTAATCTGCCCATACTGTTGCTGACGGCTACTTTCCAGCTGTCGCATATTTTCGTCAAAGCGTTGCAAACTATCACTCAGTGGTTTCACCATGCTGTCAATCGCCTGCTGCCGCTTTTCCAGGTCTCCTTTGGCATCTGTGAGCTGCGTTTCGAGTGCTGCTTTGGCCAGCGTGACAAAGGAACTATTATTATGTTTCAAAGCCTCTGTAGATAAGGCACTGAAAGCATCCCTGAGCTGCAGGTTAGATTGTTCAATAAAATTCTGCTGTTCCCGCAAGCGAATTTCACGGGCTTCTGCATCACTATGAAGACGGATATTTTCCTGCAGTAAGATCTGCATACGGGCATTCAGCTCTTCTGCCAATGCTTTTTTTTCCTGTACCTCCTGTTTTATCAGGTCCACAGCCTGGTTGCCGGAACCCATCTGGGCCTCCATAACAGCAATGCGGGTCCTGTGTTGATGTATGGTAAAAAGCAGCCACACGATAATCGCTAAAGAAAGCACAACAATGATAATAATCTCCATATATAAGCGAAAAAAGGAATTTCGTGCAATAATACTGAAAAATAACCGAGCGACGTCTTCTGGTTATTCAAGGATTAATTCCGTTTATTCATAGATAATTTAACCCCATTCATCCTATTAAGTCAGAACTTTTTAAACTCAATTCGCAAAAGGTGATCTAAAAACCTGACAAACTTTAATTTAATTATAATTATGTATTATGATGAATTACGTAAGTTTGCCCGCGAATAAATTTTAGGTCATATTTTAAAGGGAGGAGCCTTTTTTCACCCTTCAAAATAATAAAATTGTCAAATAGCAAATAAAATCTATGAAAAAAGGATTGTTACTGGCAGGTGTTTTATCACTGTTTATTGGAACGGCTTCCAAAGCGCAAACATTTCATTACGGTTTAAAAGCCAGCCTGATGTTTTCCAGTATTCAGGGAGATGGCATGGCAAACGGGGTTAAGCCAGGTTTCCAGGGTGGTTTGTATGCCTTCTGGGATCTGTCAAAAGATGGGAAATGGGGCTTCCAGCCAGAACTGCTCTTTACTCAGGCATCAGCTAAAAAAGCAAGCAACTTTGCTACTTACTTCGTTTCTGACAGAAACACTTATGGTAATGACAAGTTACAGCTCAGCTATATCACGGTGCCATTGTTACTGCGTTACAGCCCGATCAAAAATTTTACTATCCTGGCAGGCGGACAGTATAGCTATCTCGTAAATGCTGATGAAAACATCTTCAAAGGCAACAGGGATGCATTAGTGAAAAATGATATCGGTGCTGTGTTAGGTGTACAGGTGGCAGTATCTACCGTACATTTCTTTGGCCGTTATGTATACGGTATCAACGATGTACTGAATGTACATCCGGCTGACCGTACTGACGTTCACTGGCATTCTCAGCAGATTACATTCGGTATGGGTATTAACATTAAATAATGTTCATCCCGTCCTAACATATTGCGGGCCGGCACAATTGTGCCGGCCCGCTTTTTTTTCCCTGAAAATGGGTTTTCATTTCCGTTGAAGAAATCTCCCTTTCATGAACTTTTTATTATGTAAGTCACCTTAATCCCGCATCATTCTTACCGGGCCATATACCGGCCCCACGCTATTGTGTGGCCCTGCTTTCATTGTAACAGTCACCTGCTTTTTACCCTTCGTTAATTCCAGGGGAATTGTATATACTATCTCGTAAAACTTACTTGCCTTGTATTGGTTCAGATCCTCCGTCGCCACTTTCACGCCATCGATCAGGATATCAAATTTGCGATAACGATTGTCCATTCCCCAGTAGTTACACAGCAAACTATTGGCTGCTGCCGGATCCGTTTTCATGGTAAAACTCAGGTAACCATCTTCCTCTGTCGCCCGCCATTTACGGCCATGTTCTTCGCCATTCAGTGTCTTTTCACCCCCAAAATTGTGATCCCGCTCCGGTTGCATTTCTCCTATTCTCAGCATGTCTACCGTCTTTGCTTCTATCTGCTGCTGGCGTTTCTTTTCTCCTTCATATTTTTCCTGTTGTACAGCCCAGGTTTGCGGTGTGAAAGCATCCCAGTACACGCTGTAATATTCTTTGGCAACAGTATTGAAGGGCACCAGTGTAAGATCCTTTGGCTGACCTGTCTGCGTAGTATGGAACACCAAAGGCTGATCGGCTTTTACCCAGTTATTCGGATCTTTATCGGCAGTGACGAGTACCGGGATACCACTTACCGGATCAGGTTCTGTATTGCCCAGTACACCTGCTAAAACAACAGGGCCGTAGAACAGGGCAATCCTGTCAGGATTGTCAGGCATACTTTCTTTGTATACATTCATCGGCAATTCTAAAGTGATTTTATCACCGTTTTTCCAGTTACGCTTCAGTGTAATATATCCATCTGTTCCTACTGTAACCCCTCTGTCCGTTTCACCATTCACATTGATCTTCCAGCCCGGCTGTACCCAGCGTGGTTTGCGGATGCGTATGGCAAAGGTAGAAGGAGCTTTGGTACTGATGGTGAATGCTACTTTATCATCCGCCGGTAATGATGTTTCCTGTTCAATCACAACATTCTTCTCTTTCCATTGCAGGCGTGATGGAATGAAGAGGTTGACATACAGACTACCGTCAGCTCCCTGAAAATAAATACTCTCCGCATACTTCACATGGTTTTCCATACCACTGCCTACACAACAGGTAAAAGTGTTGAAGGTATCACTGAACTCCTTGCGGGTACCCATCCGCAAAGGCACAAAATAACACATCATACCATCTGCATGGTTCTGTGAAGCCAGGATATGATTATATAATGCTTTTTCATAAAAATCCATGTAGTGCGCATCCGGTTGCAGGGAGAAGAGGTGGCGTGTCAGCTTCAGCATATTGTAGCTGTTGCAGGTCTCCATGGTATTGTCAGTCAGGTAATCATTCAGTTTGTCTGCAGGACCCAGGTATTCGTAGTTACTGTTACCACCGGGAGCATAGCTGTGATGCTGTGTTACCGTGTTCCAGAAGAAACCTGCAATCACACTGTCTTTCTTTTGCCCTGTTACTTCATAGCGGCGGATGCAGCCAATCACCTTTGGTATCTGTGTATTGGAATGCTTGCCGGGCAATACATCCAGGTTAGCAGCGAGTGAATCGAGAATGCGTACATCATGGAACTTGTAAGAAAGGTCCAGGTACTTTTTCTCCTTCGTCAATGCATAGGTATTCACCAGTACCTCATTCATACCGCCGTATTCACAGAGCAGCATTTTCTGGATCAGGGAATCAGGCAGGTGATTGATCTCCGTTGATGTCCAGTCAGCCATTTTCTTTTCTACCAGCAGTGCCGTGTTGTTATTACAATAGAGGTAGGCATCCAGTAAGCCGGCCATAATTTTATGCACGGTATACCAGGGAGACCAGCCACCATTCAGGTCAAAACCACGGCTTTTTATTTTGCCGGCAGCTACCTGTGCCCATACGGAATCCTCTCCGGGAATAGCGCCCAGGTAGCCGGTTTTGCGGGCCTGTTGACATTCGTCCAGTTCTTTTACGATATAATTTACTTTGTCGAGAAAACGCTTGTCGCCGGTAGCCGCATATTCCAGGGCGCAGGCAGAGAGATAATGTCCTAAGGTATGCCCAGCCAGTCCGGAATTTTCCCAGCCACCGTATCTTTCTCCTTTTGCTTTCAGCCCTGCATGTGTTCTGAAGTCAGATAATAACCTGTCAGGTTCTATGAGCAGCAGGAAACGTTCATCGGCTTCCATCGCCTGTTTAAAAGGGCCGGCAGCAATGCTGACATCTTCTAACGGAAACGTATATGCCTGTAATTTTACAACGGGCTTTACTTTCATTTTGCCATTGTCTTTCATGGGGGAGAAAGACTGGGCGGAGCAGAATGCTACAGGTAGTAAAAAGGAGAATATAGCGGTTATTTTCATGCGTCAAATGCGTTTAATTGCTTAATGGAAGTATGTTCTTCTCTGATCAGTTTGAAAAATTTTCAATTCATTCAGTATTAAAAAACCTGATTGTGCTTTTAATTCTCTATATTGAACAGATTTTGCGCATGTGCTGAGGATTCTATATATGAATAGTTAACGGCAGATATATACGCGTCGCCTTCGTATTGCGACACCCAAAAAACATAACCTAGACAAATGATTTCAACAAAAGATTACAGTTTACTTCCAGACAGAAAATCTCTCGAAACTATTTGTAAAGCTATTTCTGTTTTGGACGCAATTATTTCTCAGGAATGGGAGTATCGTTATTATTCCTACAACTCAAAATGGGACACCAACGAAAGATGTTTACAAATGCGGAACGGCTCAGGCGAAGAAATGCATATTTTATTTCGTGAAGACGGTTGTGCTATTAATGGTTTTGCTCATGAGTATGATCAACAAGACAAAACTAAATTGACATATAACCTGCCGACAATTTTTGATGATTTTATTTTCGGAGAGCCTGTAAAGTCAATTGGAACAACATTTTGTTTATGGACAACAGAATTGAAAAACTGGCAGGTTGGACAGCTCGAAAGTTTTGAAGACAATTCAGAAGAAATGCTAAATATTCTCGACGGACAACCTCAGACTTATATTGACTGGGCAACAAGTTATTTTGAAGAAAGTGGCATTCCACTGGACACAGTGGATAGAATTTACAGTGGACAAACTTTGACGAAGGAAATGGTTTTGTCTATTGTTGACGAGCTTGAAGATTGGGAACAACTTGAAAAAGACTTAATAGAAATAAATTATCCTTACAATTTTAAAGGCGACTCTGACAACAAGGGTAAGAAAAACAAATAGAATTTTTGGAAGAAATGTACCAGGCTCGTTTCTAGCAACAAGGTGATGTGCCTGACATTTTGCTGTTTTGCCACTTAAATGAACGACTTCCTATTCTCATCAAACTTCATTTATAAACACCCTTAATACTATTAAATCCTGTAGTAACAGGTTAGACATTTGTCCTGTTGTCCCGACGAAAAGAAGAAGCCCTTCAGATCATTGGATTTGAAGGGTTTTTACATTTAAGCAGTTCGAATCCATTTTGAACCATCAGAAACAATAGCATTATTGTACTAATACTTCGAGGTAAGTCATTCGAGTTGATGCACTATGTTTTGAACCAAGCGGCCCTGCTTTCTTGCTAAGATTGTAATTATCCAGCCAGGTCGGTCGGTGCGTACCCAAAATGTTTTTTGAAAGCATAGGAAAAGTGCGATAAGTTTTCAAAACCAACTTCGTAGTAAACGTCAATTGGTTTCTTTTTCTTTTCAACAAAATGATAGTGTGCCAATTCCAATCGCTTTTGCGTAAGCCAACGCTGGGGGGTAGTGTTAAATATTTTACTAAAATCCCGTTTGAAAGTTGTTAAGCTACGACCGGTTAGATAACCGAATTTTTCTAATGGCAGATTGAACATAAAATTCTTTTCCATATAGTCTGCCAGGTCTATTTTCCCGGGTTCTTCAAAGTTCGACAACACGTTATCTATTCCCTTGTCTATAGCCCTGAGAATGCTAATGGCTTCTGTAATTTTCAAAGATGCGATATTTTCGGGAAGTTCTTTCATTTCAAAGTACGGGATCAGGGACGCCAAACAACTTTCAAGCAGGGGATGGTGATTGAATGTATATATTTTCTGCGATTCAGAGGCTTTAGGTTTTACAGGCAGGTTGACGTAAAATTCGCTAAGCCTTTTGGTTGACAAGTGCATCACCACGGTTTTGTGTGGCTGCCCGTCTTTGGGATAATTTATGATCGTTGCCAGTTGATTTCTGGGTATCAAAAATATATCGCCTTTTTTAAAAATATAAGTCGCATCTGCCTGTACGATCTTGGTCTCGCCCGAAATAAACCAAATGAGCATATGATGGTCGAACATAATATCCGATTTAAAAAACTTGTCTTCGTAACAAGACAGTTTAATATCCTCGGTTATATATTTTGCCTGATATTCCATATCTTATTTTTTGATAGTCCTTTCTTCAGACTGGTAATTATAAATACAAAAATAGAAATAATCATGATATTCATTTATATGGATTGACCGCCATCAATCAGGAAATTTGCCCCTGTAATAAATGAAGATTCGTCACCCGATAAATAAGTTATCAAACCGGCTACTTCATTGGCCTTCCCTAATCTTGATAATGGGATACTACCAATGAGTTGTTTCTCAAGAGTAGCATCCAGTCCAATTTTATTCATGATTTCCGTAGCAACAGGCCCGGGGCTAACTGCATTCACACGAATTTTACGGTCAGCCAATTCAAGCGCTGCAATTTTCATAACGGCATTGATAGCAGATTTACTTGCCGCATATACCGATGCGTTTTGCGGGGAAATGGTTGCGGATGTTGACGATAAAAATATCACCGAGGAGTTATCATTTAAAACGGGAATAAATTTACTTAATGTAAAATAAGCCCCTTTGAAATTTACATTCATTATTTCGTCAAACACATTTTCAGTCATCGACTCAATTGGGGCCAATTTTGTAATGCCCGCATTGATGAGTAAAATATCTACTTTGCCGAATTGCGCTTTCACTTCCGATACCAGCATATCAATGTCAGACAAGTTGGATTGGTCAGCCACCACCCCACTTACATGGAGTGTTGAGGCTGCCTTTTCAATCGCTTCTTTTCTTCTACCGGTGATGATGACCATTGCGCCTTTTTCGATAAGCGCTTTTGCGGTGGCATACCCGATGCCACTGTTGCCACCTGTAATAACCGCTACTTTATTTTTTAAATTATTCATTCTATCTTTTATAAGTTGATTAGATAATGCGGAAAGTAATGCCGGTCATTTCTTCGCTCAATGCCCATAAGCGTTTGGCATTGGCTTTATCTAATGAATAAGGATTTACACCAGTAGGCATGGAAGTGTCGGCAGTCAATTCGGCAACGTCTCCATCTTCGCAGTACACCCCTCCTATATTATTCAACAAAGCACTGGTGGCACACCAAACCGTTGTGGCTGCACCCTGAGGGATCGTTTTTAACGAGGCGGCCACATCTGGTAAAAGATTGCCTTCCGCATCGCAAAAACCCATTTTTTGAAACAGCTCCAACGGGGCTTCTCTTCCTAATTCAGTTCCGCCAATAGAACCCGGGTGCAATGAATATGCTCTTACATTATAGGCTTTGGCAAGATTGTCTAATTCAAGCGCAAATAAATTGGTGGCAGTTTTTGATTGGCCATACGCCTGCAGGGTTTCGTATTCCCGGTTGAGAAAATTTGGGTCCTCAAAATTGAAAGGGGCGAATTGATGTCCGTGTGAAGATACATTGATCACTCTCGCGCCTCCGGCTTTTTTGAGTGCATTCCAAAGCCGGGCGGTTAATTGAAATTGTGCTAAATAATTGGTGGCTAACTGTGATTCAATCCCACGACTGTCTTTACGCAATGGCACCCACATAATACCTGCATTATTGATAAGTAAATGAAGGGGGCGGTCCGAAGCCAAAAACTTTTCGGCAAATGTGTCGATAGATGTCGGATCCATCAGATCCATGGGTTCAATTTCCACATTGGCAACAGATGCCAGATTTCTCTTTGCTTTTGCTGTGTCTCTTGCAGGCACAATGACCGTTGCCCCTGCGGCAGCCAGCGTTTTTGTCGTTTCTAAACCAATGCCCGTATTCCCCCCTGTTACAATGGCAATTTTTCCTGTAAGGTCAATGCCTTTGATCACATCACTTGTTGTTGAGGTTGCGTTGAAGCCTGATCCTGTTGAATGCTGTAATGCTCCGTTGTAATTTGTTTGTTCCATTTTTTAAATTTTTAATTGTCTTTGATGGAACAAAAATAGCGCAGCTGTTTTGGGCTGGCTTTGTTTAAACGTCCGAATATACTTTGTTCATAAGGCCAGGCTATGGCCAGGTAGTATTATGTGATATTTTTACTTTAGTATTGCGCTACAGCTTAACTGTCAGTTTTTGTCTACCAATCACCGCTTACTTTGGTTATTTTTGATGATCATTACCGACCCGAAATTTGGCTTGCAAACCTGCCTAGAGCATTTAAATCCTGTATAAACTGGTTAGACATTTGTCCATTTGTTCCGACATATTTAATACCCAACATATCAATCCATAACATTATGAACTCATTTCGTAATTACCATTTAGGTATTGATTATCAATTTAAAATACCTGTTTATGAAATGAGTTCATAATACAATCCTGATCAATTCTTATACGGGTGTAGGATTCTACCCCAGATATTTGTTACCGTTGTGTCTTGATTAGATTAGCAAAGCAAGGAGAAGTAACCTGCACACTTATCCTTGTTTCTTATGATGAGTATTAGAAAACGGTTAGGCGTGGAGGTGATCTCCAGATTGAATGCGATTATTTTGCAATGAGGACCGGAAAGGGGAATGATGCCATTACACTACGCATCGCCAGTCATTAATTTTGATATTCGTGCTGCATTTACTATTCCCATCTTCTCAAGCGTTTTTCGAATTCTAAATTCGAATTCGTATTGATGTTCTCTAACTTTTTTCAACTCAGTTTGTAACTGCAATTCAGAAACTCTAACTAAAATTTCTATGTCTTTTAAGTCTTCAGGGCTTGATTCAGTATAATTGGAAAATTCAATGAATCCGTTCATTTTTTTATAATATACCCATGGGTGCCCTATCCATAGTTGATTCCATTTATTGAACTCACTGTAGAAAATATTTTCCCATTCCTTAATATCTCCAATATCCCCACAGCAACCTGGCGCTATGTATATCGTGTTATTTTCTTCCAGAACTATTCCGCCACTTATTCCGGCAACTTGTTCTTCATAATCTAATAATTCTACGTCTGTAAGCTCGCTCTTTAAAATTTCAGAAAGTTCATCATCATTGATTGTTCTAATGTCAACTAAATAAGAGCCTTTACTAATTGACTCTAACCTTCCTAAATTTTTATCTGATATACAGTTTTTCCAAAATTGATTCCACTCGTCTGGAAATTCAATTGAACTACCATTAGGACATTCATATTCTTTGCTTGAGAAGTCATAGGGACTTATCTCAATTGTATTTATTAATCGCATTTCTTCTCGATTTGACTTTATTCTACCAATTCCGAGATTACAGAAAATTTATGAAACGATAGAATGTATTTCATTTTCTTTATCTTTTAAAGGATAATTTATAATGGACAATCCCCCAATTTCGACCTAATCAAAAAAAGGTATCGGGGCACCACCTTAGCAATTCATCCCCCATTTTAAGCAAATCCACCCTGTTACAATCAATGTTATTCGCTCCATCAACACTATCCCCCATCCATCTCTATTTATCAAACACTATCTTTGTGAGGTAAATATGAAAAACGCATTACCTGAACAGCCTATAGCACCATTATTGGATTACTTCAATCGCCTCATTCCACTGAATCAGACGGAAAAAGAACTAGTCCTGGCCAGTTTCCACCCCAGGATTTTCAGAAAGAGACAGTATGTCCTACAGGAAGGCAACGTATCCACTCATTTTTACTTTATAGTTAAAGGATGCCTGAGAATGTATAAAGTTGATGAGAAGGGAACCACACACATCTTACAATTTGCTCCCGAGAATTACTGGCTAATGGATATCAGCAGTTTCCACGGCATGAAACCATCACTCCTCAACATTGACGCACTGGAAGACACAATGGTGTTACAGATCACCCGGGAAGACCTATTATCCTTATACACAAAAGCGCCCAAGTTCGACCGCATTTTCCGGGTTCTTATCGAAAACAGTTTTGTAAGACTACAAGAGCGATTACTGCAAAACATTAGCTCTACAGGCGACCTCCACGAGTTTGGTGCATTGGGTAAAACCGCTACAAAAGCAGCATTAGCCGGTAAAATTTAACAAACACAAGCGGCAATGCCGCTTTATAGACAGTTATGGAATCGAAGTTAACAATGCCGTTGGCATGGAGTGTTTTGTATGTAAGTGCATACAGTCAATCAAAGAAGAATCTACGGTATTTTGGGCAGGGCAACGCTGTATTGCCGAACTCAGTTCCATACGGAAATAATCACATCGCCGGCCATTATATCCAGGCCGGCGATGCTAAAATCTATTACGAGGTGTATGGAAAGGAACAGCCAGTTGCTCTGCTGCATGGTGGCGTTTTTGGGTCTGCTTATGATTTGACCAGGCTGGCTACATTTTACAACACCATGACCGCAAGCAAGGAATTGTTTAATAGCATCTAATGGCAGGTGAGCGCGATATAAATGCACCTCTTCGCTTACCAGATGCTTCCCCATAGTCAGTTAAGCATTATATCCAATGCACCCCATCCGGTGTTCCTATTCAATTTCCCCGCAGTATGGGCCAGTATTGTTCATTTTTTAAAACAATAATGATACGCCACCAGGCACATAAATACGAGCTTTATCAGATTAGCCCAATTTCCGGGTGGGTAAAATGTAGTAATAACAATTCCACTATTTCACCACCGGAAAATTCCCTCCGTCAATAACCAGGTTCGCTCCCGTAATATAAGAAGCCGCAGGCGTTACCAGGAAGTAAATCAACTCCGCCGTTTCCTCCGGCGCTGCCATTCTTCCGATAGGTACGCCCCCTACTCTTTCAAACAATTTTGCGGTCGTTTCTTCTACACTACTATTGCTTTGTCTTGCTAAATCTTCCAGGAAGACCGTCATTGCTTCGGTCTTATTTAAGCCAGGAGATACCGTTACGACTCTTACCCCTTTACTGGCTACTTCAGTAGCCAATGCTTTACTATACGTATTCAGGGCAGATTTTGCGGTACTATATGCCATTGTAGCCTCCCATATTGGGAACTGGCTGCTGGTTGTAGATACGTGAATGATCACCCCACTTTGCTGCGCCAGCATCATCGGCAATAAAGCACGGTCCAGGCGAACTGAAGAAAGCAGGTTTACCTGCAGCGCCTGGTTCCAGTCTTCATCTGTCAATGTGCTGAATCCACCGCCCGGATAGGTATTTGCACCCATATTATTAATGATGATGTCTATCCGCCCGAATTGTTTTTTAATTATATCAGCCACTTTGCTGACTTCTTCTGCCCGCGCCAGGTCTGCAGCAATAAACGTATTTGCTGACTGAGGATCTTCCGGCTGATTGCGGGCGATGACAATTACTGTTGCCCCTGCCTGCTCCAACCTTTTTACCACCGCTTTACCTATTCCTTTCGTTCCACCGGTTACGAGCGCTATCTTTCCTGCTAATGCCGCATCAATTGTTGTTTGATTGTCCATGTTGTTTGTTTTTAATTCCCTTATTGTTAGCTTTGAATTATACAAGTGCATAAAGTAAATCAAACAGTTGCTACGATCCATTCTTTCAACATAAATAGGCAGTAACGTTTATGTAACTAAAAGGACAAAAGTGGTAACATCCAGGTAACTAATGAAGAAGTTTAAAGAACATACATCCACCTGCCCCATTGTTCACACGATGACATATATCGGCGGAAAGTGGAAACCGATTATCCTGGGGCGGCTCGTAAATGGCGCTGTCCGGTTTGGAAAACTGGCAGTGCAGATACCGGATATATCGCGCAAAATATTGACTGAACAGCTGAAGGAACTGGAAGATGACGGATTAATTTTGCGACATAGCTATAATGAAAAGCCACCGCGGGTAGAATATGAGCTGAGCGAGATTGGTAAGACTGTTTTGCCCGTTTTAATGGCGATGACGGAACTGGGCGGACAAATGCATGAGGCCATTACCAGGTTTAAGAATGGGATTAAAACAGGTGAATAATACGATCATCATGCACATCAAGCCTTTCCCACCATTAGAATAGCTGCTTTCAGGAAGCTTTGTAATGTTAATTCCGAAAACGCCGGCAAAGCGTTCGCAACCGAATTGCACCGGTAATTCATTTTAGCTATTTTGCTGTCCTGTTAACTGATAAAACATTCATGATGAAGAACACCGCTGAAATAGTTTTAAACCGTTTCAATAGTACAATTACTGCATGGATTAACAGCCTGAATGATTATTCTATCGCACAACTGCACCAGGCACCGCGACCAGGCTCCTGGTCTTTAGGACAAGTATATACCCATATTATTGATGACACCCGTTACCAGGTAGCGCAAATGAAATCTGCTTTGTTCACGAAGGAGCATGCAGGAGAAGATATGCATCCTGATGCTAAAATTATGTTTGCTAATAACAGCTTTCCCGATATGATAATTGCAGGACCTGCTACCGATCAAAGGATACCACAACCTGGTAATAAGCAGGCCGTTTTGCAGGCTTTGGTGCAGATTAAAAACGAAGTGAACGAAGCCTGGGAAACTATCGATCCTGCGCTCGCTACCGGGAAGACCCTACACCCAGGCTTGCACTATTTTAGCGCACTGGAATGGCTGCAGTTTATGGAAATGCATATGCGCCATCATTTCAGGCAAAAGAAACGGATCGATGAGGTATTAGGTACATAAGCTATCCAGCCCCCCTACAACAAAAACCCAATCATCAAGCTAACTCTCGGGCCTGTCAACACACCATTCCTTCTCATCCGGATCGTATTCAACTCTTCCCGCTCACGGAAATAATCATTCACCTGGTCAAAGACCAGCGTACTTTTCTGGTGGATCTGAATCATATATCCCAGCTCCATACTGACGGACAATCTACGCCAGTGTCCACTGGCTTCCAACAATGGCTGCAACGCCTTTGCCTTTCTCCTGTACTTCACCTCCACCCTGTCTGTACTATATGTGTGATAAGTCGTTTCCTGGTATTCATTACCATTATCATCCATATAAGTATGGGTTCGCGTAATGGTAAATTCAGATCCCGATGTAAATCCATCGAAATAAAGAACCTGCTGCTTATTGTCAATATCACCTACATGGTTAGATCCCCTGAATGCATAATAATCCAAACCCGGCTTCAGTGAGATTGAACCCATATTCAGTACATATCGATACCCTCCGTGAAAATAAAACCCACCATCTCCTCCTACATTCCTAAATCCACCAATACCTAATACAATGTCATTTTTCTCCTTCCATATCGATTCAAAATCACCACCCATTGACCACATACGATTGGCAAAACCATTCCTGGCGGTACCTGTAAATGTCTCGTTTTTCTGGGAGCCCGTACTTACGGGAACGGATGTATAGTTGATATATGCCTGCGTGGCCTGCCCGGGACTTATGGGAAATATATTACCGTAGTTAAATGCCAGGATGTGATAGTGGTTTGGAAACTTATCCCAGACATAGGATTTCAATTCCCTTGCAGGTGCAATTGATGTAGGCTTTACTGTAGCCGTATCCATTCTCTGGGAAAAACCCTGGAGGCCAACAATCATGAACATGGGCAACATTAACTTTCGTATACTACAGCTCATCGTATATAGGGTCAGTGATTCAGATACAAAAATCGCGTTTTTCCGGGAGCTATCATAATAATTTATTCCCCAGCTCATACACCCTTAATCCGGCATCACGATGAGCTACCAATAAGGCAGCTCCCGCCAGCAATTTCGTATCGCCTATCTGCCCTTCGTAATCTTCGATCTCCTCTCCTTCCTGCGCGACCGCCCCTCTCTGGTTATAAGGTATCAGCCTGTTCCCCTCCAGCAACAACTCTCCGAAACAAGTCATGGTAGCTCTCCTGATCAGTAATAATCTACCAAAACGTGTAGTCGTTAACAGTACTTCATCATCCAGGTAAATCACCCTGTATTCCAGGCTATCCTCATTCGCAGCCGGGTATTCATCTCTTCCTTCAAACAAAGCAGGCTGCGTAATTTCTGCGATCTGCTCCACCCCGGGAAATGAAAATACTTTAATTCCCTCATCATAATGTGGTGCCGTGACAAACTCCTTTCCTGAAGGCGCAAAAGCACCAAAAATCTCGTCATTGCATGCCCTCAATTCTGTTACTTCAATAGCACCTGGCAAAAGCCGGATGCTGAATAAACGGGTATCATCCTGCCCCGCAGCCAGGTCTAATAAGACGATACCAGGAGATGATGTGGCATGAAAACCATAGGCATATTCCTGGTATCCATCCAGTGTATGTTCATGTAAAATTTGAAAATCAGGGATGCTTACTACCAGCAGCTTATCTCCTCCCCCCGAGGGTGTTACAAAAAGTGCTTTATTGCCAGAAAAATGACAACCCGTACCTAAAAATGAATACCACTGCTCATGCGGAAATTCAGCAAGTAAAAGCCCATCCGTAGCATAAAACTTCACACTACTGATGTCCGTTATTGCATACATTTCTCCATCTTCCCGCATGGCCACTCTCGGATATACATAGTTCCCTACATTGATAGATGGCTCCCCCGTCCATATCAATTCAAGTTTATTATTCAGCGCAACAATCTGCTGACTTTCCTTAAATGTCACGACAAGCAGGTCATCATTCACTATAGTGGTTTCCAAAACCTTAAGACCATTGGAAAATGAATACGCGATGGGTAGGTTAAACTGTACGAAAGATTGCATAGTCAAACAATTACGGGTTTTGCAACAAATATAAAACTAATTTATCAGGCCAATCCCCGATATTCACCCAATTCCGCAGCTGTTTTAAAACCCTCTATCCAACCAATATGACAGAAAACCAATTGTAGCATCCCTGCTGGTAGTATGCAGCCTCTTCCTGGCTTGTTCCTCAACAACTACCGACCGTCGTCAGATCGCATAAAAAAAATAGACTTCCTACAATACCTCTTTTAGCCACGCATCTACTTCCTGCACCAAACGAAGCGGGTTACTCCCCTGGCAATGCGCATCTGCTCCTGTCGCTGCATCCAACTGTAACAGTTTCTTTTTAGAAGATGGAATCGCCGCATGCCATTCGTTTGTTTGCTTCTTCCAGATACTTCCTTCCTGCATACCCAATACTGACAAAAAAGGTACATGCACATGTGCAGGATTTACCCTTACCCCTTCCCAAAGGCTACCTAAAGATGCAAGGTCACTAACACCTGCTTTCCACATCAATACCTGGTGATTTCTAAGTGCAGCTGCTGATTGTATGGAATTTTCTTCCATCTGCTTTGCCACCCCGGAAAATAATTCATACGGACATGTCAGCGCCGGCGTTGCTACCACGGCTGCCAGCCGGGGTTCATAAGCTGCTGCACGACATGCAAAATAACCACCCAGGCTCATCCCCAATAAAGCAACCTTACGAACAGCAAATCTCTTTATTAATTCATCGAGTATTGCTGCAATTGGTTTTTCTACCTCCACTTCCCAATGCAATCCCTGCTGCTGTACAATTCCCTGGCCAGGTAAATCGACTAATGCCACGGCATAACCCCGTTCTGCATAATATCTGCCCTGTGATAAAAAACGATCCTCATGGCAGGTATCCGCACCACCAATCACCAGCACCGTTGGTGCAGCCGGATCACTTGCCGGATAAAAATGACCCGGTAATTCACCACCACCATAAGGAACAGAAAAACGGATTGCAGTCAGGTTTAATGCTGTCATTGCCTGGTCAAAAAGAAGCTGACTTTTAGTAAATAAAGCAATGAACCTTTCTCCCGGTGCTACAAATTGCCAGGCAGAACGATAACAGGCAAATGCTTTCAAACTGGCCTCCCCCACAGCCCTTGCCAAACCTCGTTGCTGCCACTCCCTTGCCTCCGCATGCAGGATCTCTCCCTGTTTTTCGAATGCATCCGCCCAGGAATCTGCATCTCCATCCCTGATCTGAGACGCTATGTAAAATGCCTCTCCGGCAGATAAGCCGCCAGCCGGCCCCCAACCTAATGCGGCGAGAAAAAACAGATCCATATTGGGATCCGCAAAACGATAACGCTGACTTAATCGCTGCGTAGAATAATCCTGGTTTGCCATCACTATTTTTTTTAAAACATTCTATTGCCCAGGCGCACAAGCGCCTCTCTTTTTCATTGATTACATTACAAAATTGATCTTATCTTTAGAAATAAAATAGCCAATTAACTACTAAAAATAGTCGTAAAACATATGGAATATCAAAACGACGAATTGAACTTCCTGCATTTCTTTGATAAGATCGGGTATAATATCGGGGAGGGTATGATCCATCATGTCAACTTACATTACCATAAAAGTTTTGACTTCTTCCCTGAACTGGTGATGTTCTTTGCTGCTTATACTGTTAATAAAACTTTCCGTCGTAAAACGGTTGCACCTACGCATATTAAAGACAGTATCTGCTTTTTCTTTAAAAATGTATTTGATGACACCCCCCGGTCCAAACGAACCGAAAGCCCCGCTATCCGCGCATTTCCCGCCACCTATTCCTACACCAGTACTTTCAGAAAAGATCCCCGTCGTGTACAGGTAGTCGCTGTCATCATCAGCGCTGAATACCTGAAAGGATTTCTAAAAGAGGATGCTTCAAAATTTCAATACCTGTTTGATACCCGTTATGATTTCATCATTGAAGAAATCATGACTGATGATATTCTCCGTACTATCAATGATATTGTAAAGAAAGAGGAAGCTGGGAACCTGTCAGCATTCCACTACAAACTAAAAGCGATGGAACTGATCTTCTATTTATTTAAAAGCCTGAGCAAACGGGAGCAACCAGTTCACCAGAAATTAAGTCACAAAGACATCCAATCTATTTACAAGGTGCGCGATAAAATATTATCCTCCCTCAGCCAGCCAGGCAGCATTGATGAGTTAAAACAGATAGCAGGAATGAATGAGTTGAAAATGCGGAAGATCTTTACCCAGATTTTTGGCATGGGCATCTATGATTATTATCAGCATTTCAGAATGCAGGAAGCTGCACGCCTTCTTCGCGAAGAAAAGCTTTCAGTATCAGAAGTGGGTTACCAGGTAGGGTTTGAAAATCTCAGCCATTTCTCCAGGACATTCGAAAAATACATCGGTAAAAAACCGAAGAAATACAGCTTAGAACAATAGCTCAGAAAAAAATTAACCTAAATATAGAAATTGTTAAACCGATTTAGCAAATTCTTTTATATCTTTCCTCCCTCTTATACCACTTAATTTATGAAAAAACTGGTTTTACTCCTGCTGACAGCCTTACAGTCAGCAGCCACGTATGCACAGGTCACGAAGGCTCCCAACGGGATTATTGTCACTGTGAAAGGCCATCAGGTCGGCCTCTTTGCCACGAATGCTACTTTTTGTCTAAGCCTGAATGATTCGGCTGCACCACTCCCCATCAAAAGTATTTTTATAGACAATCAAACTTCCTCGCCCTACACGGTGATTTCGACGCCACCCTTGTACGGGATTAAGACGGCATTTGGTAAATTACTGATCAATACAGGCACCGGTACCTGGTCACTGTATGATCCGGCCAATAAAGCCCTGATCCAGGATGGTAGCTATCAGTTCAGCGATTCTGCTACAGCTATTATTTACCCGGCTGCCGGTACCTGCTACGGGTCAGGAAATATCACATCCAAAGACCTGACAAAGGACAAGTCTGGCTCTGCGGTAAACAATGGCCTGGCAGGTATTCCCTATCTCTGGAATAATACCGGTTACAGTGCTTTTGGTGTTTCTGTCGATGACAATGCACCTGCTACCTGGAATAACGCCGGCCAACAGCTGACCTGGAAATACAGGGCAAAGGCCGCGAACCTTTACCTCTGGCCTGCCAGCACTATCTACGATGGTGCCAAAGGATATGTGCAATTAACCGGGAAACCTAAACTTCCACCGAGATGGGCATTTGGATACCTCCAAAGTCAGTGGGGCTGGGAAGACAGCACTTACATTGCCAATGTGCTCAATAAGTTCCGTTCTCATAAATTGCCTGTAGATGCATTTATCTTTGACTTTGAATGGTATACTACCACGCCCGATTATACCGTAGCCAAAGAAGGCAAGGAAGGGTATAGCGACTTTAATTTCAATCCTAAACTATTCCCCCATCCTGCTAAACAAATCGCAGATCTCAAAGCGGAGGGTGTTAAATTTATTGGTATCCGCAAACCGAGATTAGGCAATAACCTGCTGCTGGATACTGCCAGGAAAAATGGCTGGTTAAGTCATCCTGAGTCCGATAGCCGTGACCTGAACTTTAGTAACGCACAGGCGCGGAAATGGTTTGAAGAACGGACCAAACCAATGCTGCAGAAAGGTGTGGATGCCTGGTGGGATGATGAAGGAGAATCTTATTATACCTGCTATTATTGGTGGAATACAGCCCAATATCACCTCTTGAATCAAGTGCGGCCCAATTACCGTCACTTCACGATTAACAGGGCATTTAGCCCCGGCAATCAGCGGTTTGGTTATTGCACCTGGGATGGTGATATCCAGTCTTCCTGGGCTTCCCTGGCAGATGTACCTAAAGACCTGCTGAATTTCAGCCTGGCAGGTATGTATTATGGCGCCTGTGATATTGGCGGCTTCCATGGTACCCCGGAAAAAGAAACACTGGTTCGCTGGTTCCAGGCAGGGGTTTTCTTCCCGATCATGCGTTCTCATTCCGACCTTGGTACGACAGCGCGTTTTCCCTACCTCTGGGGTGAAGATGGCGAAGCAGCTATGCGCAAAGCACTGGAGCTGAGGTACCGCCTGTTACCATATACTTACAGCCTGGGCCATGAAGCCTACAATACAGGTGCGCCCATCATGCGACCACTGGTGATGGAATACCCGGCAGATCCTGCAGTTGCAAATATGACGGATGAATGGTTACTGGGTAAAGGGGTATTAGCTGCGCCATTGTTAAATGCAGGCGGTAAACGTACTGTTTACCTGCCGGCAGATACCTGGTATGATTATTTTAGTGGTGAAGAAGTACATGGGCCAAAAACAATCGCGGTTGATAAGCAACTGGATGAGATCCCTGTGTATGTTCGTGCAGGTACAATATTGCCGTTGAGCCCTGTTGTGCAGTATTCAGAGCAGGCCAGCACGGCGCCGCTGGAAATACATATTTATCCCGGAAAGAATGGTCGTTTCAATATGGTGGAAGATGATGGTACTTCTTACAATTATACTAAAGGCACTACCAGAACTACAACATTTGTATGGGATGATGCAGCTAAAACACTGAGCTGGAAAGTAAGCGGCGCGTATGCCGGAAAGAATACTTACAAAGCGGTGAAAATTGTATTGGGTAAAGAAGAAAAAAATGCCCTGATTGGAAAAGACGGGCGTGTCAATTTCTAGATACAAGCGGGGCTGACAAAAGGAAAATGAAGACACTGAGAATTGCGTAAAAGCCATTTCGTCTCCATCACCCACCCGAGAGGGGGTACCCTTTTTAGTCAGGCCCGAAAGAATAGAGGCTGACCAACTATTACAGTCAGCCTCTATTTCCCTTTCCGGATCACCAGTTCACAGCTGCTTGCTACCACTAATATATGAGGTTCCTTCCCCTCCCCCGCCATTATTATCCTCAATGAAAAACTACTTTACCCCTATTCCCCTTCAAACACACCCGCTGTTTACAATTCCGTAAATCCTCTCATCCATTTCATCTTCAAAATACCTCCACATAGGTCCTAAGACTGCAATCACCAACCTTCACCTCCAGGCTACACTTTTTACCTTTTAGGCTAATTTTTATTCATCCACTTTCCTGACCTTTACATCATGAAAGCAACACCTCCTATCATATACAAAAGTATCTCCGAGTTCATGCGGGACCTGGATATGCCCAAACCCCTGCATCCCCTGGTAGCATTGGTGAACTATGACCATGAAAAAGGAAGCCGGAACCTGGTTGGAGTAAAGTTCATGATCGATTTTTATAAGATCTCTTTTAAGAAAGATTTTAGCGGGCAGATTAAATACGGGCAGGGGTATTATGATTTCGAAGAAGGAGGCATGGCCTTCCTGGCTCCAAACCAGGTAGTGACAATGTCTGCCGAAGAAAGTTGCCTCGACGGTTATACGCTTTTCTTCCATGCCGATCTGATCCGGAATTATGCTTTAGGACAGCATATTCAGGAATATGGGTTTTTCTCCTATGCGGTAACAGAGGCTTTGTTTTTATCTGATAAAGAGAAAAAGGTGATTGCAGGATTGTTTGAAAATATTGCGGACGAGCTGGATAACAACACAGATATCTTTAGCCAGGATGTGCTGGTTTCCCAGATAGAACTCCTCCTTAATTATAGTAATCGCTTTTATAACCGGCAGTTTATTACCCGAAAAGCAATTCATCACGATGTGATTACCCGGATGAATAATTACCTGGAAGCAAGATTTGCAGACCAGCAGGGAGGCATCCCAAGCGTGCAGGAAGTGGCAGATCACCTGCAGGTATCATCCCGGTATTTGTCTGATATGCTCCGGTCACTAACAGGGCAAAACGTACAGCAGCATATCCATGACCGGTTAATAGAAAGGGCAAAAATAGTATTAAGCACCACACGGCTCACGGTGGCTGAAATTGCCTACCAGTTAGGGTTTGAACATCCTCAGTCATTTAATAAATTGTTTAAGCGTCATACACATCTTTCCCCGACCATCTTCAGAAAATCATTCAATTAATCAGCAAGGGCAGGTGAACTCCAATAGGGCTGGTACCTACAAGGGATTGCTATGTCCATAATACATTCAACATGAAACAAAATGAAATGAAAGCTGTCCGGCTCCACGAGTTCGGAGGGCCAGCGGTATTGCTATATGAAAACGCGCCTGTTCCCACTTTACAACAAGGTGAAATACTGGTAAAAGTGCACTCCATCGGTATCAATCCACCAGACTGGTATTTACGGGATGGGTATAAAATGCTGCCCCCTGAGTGGCGACCGAACATCCCCTTCCCTATTATTCCGGGAACAGATCTATCCGGGGTCATTGCAGCCATTGCCCCTGATGTGCAGGGCTTTGCCGTAGGTGATGAAGTATTTAGCATGCTGCAGTTTCCCAGTATGGGCGAGAGTGCAGCCTATGCAGAATATGTATCAGGCCCTGCTTCACACTTTGCACACAAACCAGCGGGCATTGATCATATACAAGCCGCAGCAGCCCCCATGGCTGGTTTGACAGCCTGGCAATTTTTAATTGAACTTGGCCATGATGTTCAGAATCCCCTGCAGGCAGCAAAACATCAGCCTGTTCCGCTCGGGGGCAAAAGGGTATTGATCAATGGCGCCGCGGGAGGTGTAGGTCACCTGGCGCTGCAACTCGCCAAATGGAAAGGAGCGTATGTGATAGCCGTGGCTTCCGGCAAACATGCAGCATTCTTACAGGAGCTGGGCGCTGATGAATTTATTGATTACACCCAACAGGCCCCTGAAGATGTAGTACGCGATGTGGACCTGGTGCTGGATACATTAGGCGGTCCGACTACAGGGCGTTTCCTGAAAGTCCTTAAAAGTGGCGGCGCCCTGTTCCCCGTATTTCTGGGATTTGCTGACGGGGAAGAAGCAGTAAAACGGGGTATTCATGTCTCAATGACACAGGTGCGGAGCAATGGCCCCCAGCTGGAAAAATTAGGGGAGCTAATGGCTGCCGGTATCCTCAGGGTTGCCATTGATAGCACTTTTCCGCTCGCTGCCGCATCAAAAGCACACGAACGGGCAGCTCATGGACATATACAGGGTAAAATCGTTTTAACCGTTTAAGCAGTTCATTATTTGCCAAATGGCAAATACTTCCACCTGTAGCCAGACTACCTTCGTTACATCATCAAAAAATAAAACAATGTCGAAGACAGTTTTGGTTACAGGTGCTTCTTCCGGAATTGGTAAAGCCACCGCTATTTACCTGGCACAACATGGTTACCAGGTATATGGTGCCGCACGCCGTATGGACATGCTGCAATCGCTGAAGGAATATGGCGTACAACCCATTGCGCTGGATGTGACGAAAGAGGAGAGCATCCTGGCCTGCATAGCGCAAACCGGGCGCATAGACATCCTGGTAAACAGTGCAGGCTTAGGTTCCTACGGCGCACTGGAAGATGTACCTTTATCTGAAGCCAGGAATCAAATGGAAATAAACCTGTTTGGCGTAGCCCGCTTAATACAATTAGTATTGCCGCAGATGCGTGAAAAAAGATATGGTAAGATCGTGAATATTTCATCTGTTGGTGGTAAGGTGGGGCTGCCCATGGGTGTTTGGTACCATGCCAGTAAGTTTGCCCTGGAAGGATTGAGTGATTCGCTGCGTAACGAAGTCAGGCAGTTTGGAATTGATGTCATCGTGATAGAGCCGGGTGGTACAAAATCTGAGATGACAGCTATCGGCGCAAAAGACATGATGCGGGTTTCGGGGAATACGGTCTACAAAGGACTGGCAGCCAGCCTGGAAAAAACATATGGTGATATGGAGAAGCATGCAGTAGAACCAGTGGTGATCGCAGCATTGATTAAAAAAGGAATTGAGGCGAAACATCCGAAAACAAGGTATATTGGTGGTGCAATGGCGAAGCCGATGTTGTTGATGCGGAAGATGCTATCTGATAAGATGTTTGACAAAATGCTGATGAGCCAGATGAAATAGCAGACTATGGAGCAACTAATTAATTACCTTTTACATTTTGGACAGCTGAACCAGCAGCAGATTGACTTGATTAAGAGCAGGAGCATGGTGAAGACAAGCCGAAAAGATACGTATTATCATGAGGCGGGAAGAATACCGCGGGAGGTGATCTTTTTAACAGCAGGGATCATGCGGGTTTGCTATTACAATAATAAAGGTGATGAAATTACGAAGTACTTCATTGATGAAAATAATTTCATCGTGGATATTCATAGTTATAATCAACATATTCCCTCTACAGAATATATACAGGCTGTTACAGACTGTGAATATATCGTATTATCCAGGGAGGTGATGGACGAATTGTCTATGACCATCATTACCTGGGATCCGATCATTGCAAAGATCACTGCTAAAAGCCTGGCAGAGAAAGTGAACAGGATCAGCCCCATGATGGCGGAAGATGCCACTGAACGTTACCTGATGTTTTTGAGAAATTTCCCGGCATTGGCCAATAGAATTCCCTTGTCCTACCTGGCCTCTTACCTGGGAATCACCCAATCATCGCTGAGTAGGATAAGAAGGAATATCCGGTAAAGTATTTTTACTTAACCACTACCTCCCTTTCCTTGTCTACAAGGCGTTCGTCTCCCTGTTCCAGGGATTTCAGCACCGAGTTTTCGAAGTGAAGAATGTTATTTATTTCATACCAGTTACGACTCCAGATGTGTTCCTTGTAATACAGGTTTTCATGCACGACCTGATTACTGTCAGTAAACGTACTTTCCTTATAAGGTTTGCCGTATAACGCGATGACTGCTTCTTTACTCATGCCTGGCTTTATGCGGTCCGTGGTAAATTTAGACTGTTTTTGTACAGTACAGCTACAGGTAAATACTGTTACAGCTAACAGCAGGGAAAACAAGATCTTATTCATAGCAGGAAGGTAGTCATTTTCTTAAACACATGGCGCCTGTATATTTATCCTGCATACGGAAATACCCATATTGGCAATCCCCATATACCCGACCAGGAAAAGAGTACAAAAAAGCAAGGGTTTTACTTATCTTTACGGCCGGTTAATCTCATCAATCTAAAACAGAATATGACAAACGGATTTAAAGTAATCGGACTATCAGTAAGGACAACAAATAAGGATGCACAGGCTATGCAGGATTTAGGGAAGTTATGGGGGCAGTTTTTTGCAGAAAATGTGATGGAGAAAATTCCCAATAAGGCATCCGGAGAAATATATGCTATCTATACTGATTACAAAAGTGATTATACAGAAGAATATACCACCATCATTGGCGTGCCGGTAACAACGCTGAACGAGGTACCCGAAGGCCTTACAGGACGGGAGTTTGGCCCGGAACAATTCCAGAAATTCACCGCAAAGGGAGAAATGCCGGCTGCTGTAGGAAATACCTGGATGGAGATCTGGCAGAAAGATAAAGAACTGAATAGAAAATATACTTACGACTACGAGGTGTATGGCGCGAAATCTCAACAGGGAGCAAATTCCGAAGTAGCCATCTTCATCGCCACAAAATAAAAATACGAACATGTCAATTACAAAAGAAGCAGAACTGATAGGTATGCAGAAAGCCAGCGAAGCCGTTGCCTATACCCTGAGAGAAATGACCAACTATGCGCAGGTGGGTATGAGTACGAAAGAGCTGGATGAATTTGGCGCTAAGATCCTGGCTGGTTTTGGTGCAAAATCTGCACCTTACCTTACTTACCAATTTCCGGGCTGGACCTGTATCAGTGTTGACAATGAGTTTTGCCACGGCATTCCTTCTGAAAAAAGGATCCTGAAAGATGGTGACCTGGTCAATATCGATGTATCTGCAGAATTGGATGGTTACTGGGCAGATAACGGCGGATCTTTTGTATTGGGAAATGATATTCATCAACACCAGAAACTGGTGGATGCCTCCAAAGAAATTCTGCAGAAAGCACTGAATACGATCAGGGGCGGTGTGAAGATAGCAGATGTTGGATTTTTGATGGAGACAGAAGCCAGGAAAAGAGGTTTTAAGGTGATTAAAAACCTGGGCGGACACGGAATTGGCAGGGGCCTGCACGAAGAACCGGGAGAACTACTGAACTATCGTGTAAAGGCTGATAAGAGAAGATTTAAGAAGAACTCAGTGGTAGCGATTGAGACGTTTATATCTACAAATTCGTCTTATGCTACGGAGTCTGCCACATTGAACGATGGCTGGACGATGATCGGTGAAAGAGGTGGATATATGGCGCAGCATGAACACACGATTGTTGTAACGGATGGACAGCCATTGATTCTGACAGAAATGAATGGGATTTTCAATTAAGAAAGATCATAAGATTTTAAAAGCCTCCAGGTCCGCAGGGATCTGGAGGCTTTATTTTTGCCTGGACCACTCAAACTACAGGTTCAACCGGAGTTGGCCGGGCTTTTTCTTCAGATTTATCCCACTTTTCGCCGGCTTTCAAAAAATTGTTTGGTCTCAGGCCTGCTGAACTAGCGAAGAAAGCGTAATTTTGCGCCCAAAATAAAACCAGCGTTGGGAGATAAGATCGCTTACTTTTCGGGGGAATCAATTAAAGATATAGCCTTACCAGAACGGTTTACCTTTCCGTTTTTCTACGAACCACATCCACTATCCAGGCTAGCCGCTGCCGATCTTCAATACTACCTGGAAACGCATACCGGGCTGGATCATAATTTTGGACTGGAAAATGATACGGATGGTGCTCCCATCGGCAAAATGTTTGGCGTGCTCGTCATAAAAGATCAGCAGGGCAGGCTCGGGTACCTCTCCGGCTTCAGCGGTAAGCTCGCTAACTCTAATGACCATCCCAAATTTGTACCTCCTGTCTTTGATATGCTTACCGAAAACAGTTTTTTTCTGCAGGGGCTGGAAATCATTACAGGCATCAATACACGCATCGACCAGCTCAGCAATGATGAAAATTATCTTCGGCTGCAACTTGAATTAAAAGAAGCCCTTCAAACATCAAATACCGATATTAACGCTTTAAAGGCCCAATTAAGGCTGAATAAAGAAAACCGCAAACTACTCAGGGCAACACTGAAAGAACGCCTGAATGAGGCTGATTATGCTATTGCAGAGGCAGATATAATCAACCAGAGCCTGGCCGATAAACGCCAGTTGAAATACCTCAGTGATGAGTGGATGCAAACGATCAGGGAGTTGCAGGCGCAGGTAGTGGCTTTCGATGCACAGATCGAACCTTTAAAGAACGAGCGCAAAGAACGATCGGCCGATCTGCAGCAACAGATCTTTGAACAATATAGTTTTCTAAATAAGGACCTAAAAAGAAAGAGCCTCCAGGAAATCTTCAAAGAAACACCTTTTGGCAAGCCACCGGCTGGCAGTGGTGAATGCGCCCTCCCCAAGTTATTGCAATTCGCATTTAAGAATGGTCTGCAGCCTATTGCTATGGCGGAGTTCTGGTGGGGTGCTTCTCCAAAATCCGACATCCGGAAGCACCAGCAATTCTATCCCGCCTGTACCGGAAAATGCAAGCCAATTCTGGCCCATATGCTCGAAGGTATTGAAATAGACGCCAATCCCCTGCTCGATATTAAAGAAGACCGTCATCCGCTCGAAATCATCTTTGAGGACGATAGTTTTGTCGTGGTCAACAAACCTTCCGGTTTACGTTCTGTACCCGGTGTGAACATCGATGATTCTGTATATAGCAGGTTAAAACAGGGTCTACTAGCTACTGAACCCCTGATAATTCATAGATTAGATATGGATACTTCAGGACTCCTCGTCGTTGCCAAAACCCCGTCAGCCCATAAGCATATCCAACGACAATTCTTACAGAGAACAGTACGAAAACGCTATACAGCACTGCTATCGAAAGTTATTCACCAGTCAGGCGGCATGATTGATCTGCCCCTGGGTCCAGATCTGTTCAACCGCCCCCGGCAACTGGTTTGCTTTGAAACAGGGAAAAAGAGCGTTACTAAATGGGAAGTTGTGAAACGCTACGCTGATACAACCAAAGTCAATTTCTGGCCGCTTACAGGCAGAACGCATCAACTCCGTATGCACTCAGCTCATGCATCCGGGCTGAATGCCCCCATTGTGGGAGATGACCTGTATGGAACCCCTTCCGAAAGAATGTACCTGCATGCTGCAGAAATTGAATTTGTACATCCTGCCACACGTGAAAAAGTAAGTTTTGCTATTGAAGAAGGCTTCTAAATCCACTTGATTATCAAGTTATTTTTCCGCGCCTGACCTTAGTCATGGCGAACGATGATGCTATTTACAATGCACCATGATGCATGTCAATAGTTTTGCCTGTAAGATGAAGGAATTTTGAAGTAAGATTAAAACTTAAACCTTAAGCTATGAAATACATAAAATTCATGCTTGTAGCCATCGCTCTGATGCTGACCAATTTCCTTTCATCATCCGCACAAACTACTGCTGCTCCTGGCGGACCATCTGTCAACTTACAGGCAACCAGTTATAAGTTTATCAAAACAGTGAACGGAAAAGAAGAAGCACAGCCAGTACAGCCACTGACAATCACTTCTGCCGCATATGACCTAAAGACTGCTGTCAACTACTACGAAGATGAATATGATTCATACTTTGTTTCCTTTGCAATACCTGAAGGTCAGACACTGGCTGCTTACGATAAAAGCGGAAAACTGATCCGTACAGCGGAAAGATATGAACTCGAATTATTACCTACATCTCTAACAGCTGCAGTAGCAAAAAAATACCCGGGTTGGACCATTTGCAAAGATGTATACCTGATTACGTACATCAAAGACAGAGACAATGAGTCTAAATACAGACTTGTCCTGGAAAATGGTACAAAACGGATCAAAGTAAAAGCCAACGATAACGGCGACCTATTTTAATGGTTATTTTTTAGACAATGTATTACTCAGGAAGAGGGTGTCTTTTTAAAGACGCCCTCTTTTTTTTCCTGCAAATGGGTTCCATACTCCCTGGTAAATGCCCTCATGAATGCTTTTGTAGCAGAAGACCATAGGCCGTCTATTGAGCCACTATTACATTATAACTATACTAAAACGTCACTTGAACGTCGCTTTAATATCAAATCGATATTAAAGCGACGTTCAAGTGACGAAAAAGTGATGTATCAATACTCATTTAGCACAATAGATGGACTATAAACCGGCAATATTCATTAACCTTGTATGCATCACCCCAAAACAGCTTTTATGGCTTTATTAAAAGACAACGCCTTATTCCAGTACGTGGAAGGAAGTATCGGCGATCAGATCTCGATTTACAAGCGCAATGGCCAGACGATCGTAGCAAAAAAACGCGGCCGGTCAAGGAAAAAACCCACTAAAAACCAGGTACTTGCCAGGCAGAAAATGGCGGAAGCGGTCGGCTATGCCAGGGCCATCCTGAAAGATCCTGAAATGAAGGCCTATTATCAATCCAAAGCAGGCCCCGGACAGAATGCCTGGAACATGGCGATCAGCGATGCGCTTAAGTCGCCCGAAGTACAAAATATCCAGGCCAAAGACAGCACTGTAGTTGTTACTGTCAGAGATAAATTTGCCATTGCAGCAGTAGATGTGAAAATTACTGATGCAGCAGGTATCCTGCTTGAAAAAGGGAAGGCCGTGTTAAGCCGGAATGGTGTAGACTGGTATTACCGGGCAGCGAATTTGCCAGGCGGCGCAACGATAACAGTCATTGCCGTAGATCTACCGGGCAATGAGACGAAAAAAGAAATCCAACTGGAATAAAAAAAAGAGAGCATCTCATCCAGGAGCTGAGATACCCTCTTACATTTTTAGCCATTATAGGCAGCCACCCATTTTGCTTTAATATCAGCACGGGCTTTGATAAATTCCTTGTCTGTACCCTGCGCGATCGCATCCAGCGGGAAACGAAGCGGGCGGGTACCGGCCTTCATTTGCACTAATGCAAGAATCCCATCGGCAATCGTCTGCGGGTTCATGTTAAACTGCGCCATCTTGCCAAAGAGTGCAGTACCCAAGCCATTGAATTTTTCTTCGGCAGCGGTGCCGTATGCCTCGATGATCTCAGCCCTGTCTGCATTCAAACCAGCTTTTGCGCCATTGGTCATTTCTGTGGGATATACTCCCGGCTGTATACTTACGTTCTCGATACCGTAATCCGCCAGTTCATCCTGTGCACCTTCGGTAATGCTCTCTACTACAAATTTAGAGGCCAGATAAGGCACCATAAACGGCAGGGTATGCCCGCTGGCGCCAGAAGTGATGTTAATGATCAAACCAGCTTTCTGGCTGCGCATTACAGGCAGCACGGCCTGGTATGTACGGAACACGCCATATACGTTTACTTCAAACATACGACGGATCTGATCGATGGTATACGCCTCCAGCAAACCGAAGCCACTCACTGCCGCATTGTTTACCAATACATCGATACGGCCAAATTTACTGGTCACTTCCGCAAAAGCGGCTTTGACTGAATGATCGTCTGTGATATCTATTTCTACAACTGTAATGTTAGGGAGCTTTGCCATTTCGCCCGCTACTGCAGCGTTCCTGCCGTTTACACCACGCATGCCTGCTACTACTGTATACCCTGCCTTTGCGAGTGTTTGTGCTGTCAATTTACCAAAGCCTGTGCTTGTTCCTGTGATGAATATTACCTGTGACATAATTTGTAATTTTTACGATACAAAATTGCGCCAGGGAGATTCCCCCGCCATTGACATTTAATAAAAAATGGTATTGACAAATGTCAAGTGGAGTTTTTGATATAGATCAATGGCGTTTCAGGGCACAAACCACAACTTTGTACCTATAAAATCAATCCTTATGGACTTCGATATTATTGAAAAACACTTTTCGATCTGGCGTGATAAAAAGCTATCCCTGATACAGGAAGTATATGCGATAGACATTGAAATTACAGATCCTCATGCTATTGCACACGGGCACCAGGAAGCGGAGGCACTCATCACGGGGCTGCAGGCAAAATTTCCCGAACGGCGGTTCAGGTTACGCCAACCAATAGAAGGACACCATCATATTGCCAGGTTGTTCTGGGCTTTTGGGCCAGACGAAGAGCAGGAGCAGGTCACCGGTCAGGATGTATTGATCCTTGAAAACGGGAAGATTGCTAAATTACTGATCTTCATAGACCCTCAATAATTAATCCCCCCGGGAACTCATATTTTTTATAGCTTTATGGCTATATGTTTGAGTCCTTTAAGCAATACATCCTCGAAAGAAGTACTATCTCCGAATCAGACCTTTTGAAAATAGAGGCGGTGTGCCAGTATAAGAAATTAAGGAAGAAACAATATCTCCTGCAGGAAGGAGATGTATGGAAATACAATGCGTTTATTGTAAAGGGATGTTTGCGCACGTTCCATGTGGATGACAAAGGCAATGAACATATCTTAAACTTCGCCATTGAAAACTGGTGGACGGGTGACCGGGAAAGCCTGCAATCAGGCCTGCCCTCTATTTATAATATTGAAGCGCTGGAAGATGCTGAAATTATCCTCATTACTAAAGATAATTTCGACCAGCTTTGCAAAGAAATTCCTGCCTTTAATGATATGATCAATGCCATCCTGCAAAAAAGTTTTGTTGCTTCGCAGGGGCGGATACAGACGTTCCTGAGTTTAGGTGCGGAAGAAAAATACCAGCGGTTTATAGAGAAGTACCCACAGCTGGCATTGAGAGTACCGCAGGGGATGATTGCTTCCTATCTCGGCATCACACCGGAAACGCTAAGCCGGGTGCGGAAAAATAGAACTAAGTAATTTCAATTTGCTTCTCTTCCGGATATAATTGTTCCCTCTTATCCTGTTCATCAATTTGAGCAACCATTGGCCATGGACAGGAAAGACAAGCTGATAAGGAAACCCCTATCAGCCTTTCTTTAATGTCAACACAGCGATTTCAGGCCACATGCCGATCCTGCCTTTTAGGCCCAGGAATCCAAAGCCCCTGTTTACATACAGGTATTTCCCCTGCTGTTCGTACAGGCCTGCCCATTGTTTATAAACATACTTTATCGGGCTCCACTTAAAACCAAACAGTTCAATTCCAAACTGCATACCATGCGTATGACCTGCCAGTGTCAGGTGTACATGCTGGTGATGCTCCACAGTCACTTCATCCCAGTGTGAAGGGTCGTGCGACATCAGGACCTTGAAGGAATGATCCGGCACATCGGCGGTCGCCCTCTTCAAATCACCATATTTATGAAAGCCACCTTTCCCCCAGTTTTCAACGCCGATCAGGGAGATGTGCTGGCCTTGTTTTTGGATGGTCACTGCTTCGTTCAGTAACAGGTTAAAGCCCATTTCTCCATGCACTTCTTTCAGGCGGTTCAGATTTGCGGCCTGCGCGTCCTTACTTTCCCACCGGATGTAATCGCCGTAGTCATGGTTGCCCAATACAGAATACTTGCCGTAAGGGGCCTTTAATTTATTAAATCCGCCTATCCAGGGATCCATCTCAGAGGCCATGTTATTTACAAGGTCTCCGGTGAAGAGCAGGAGGTCGCTTTGCTGGGCATCCACGAGGTTGAGCCCCTTTTGAACGCCGCCGGCATCGCTGAAACTACCTGAATGTATATCTGATAACTGTGTGATGGTAAACCCATCGAATGCTTCGGGCAGGTCGGGAAAGAAGATGGTCTCTTTTCTTACCTTATAAAAGTGTTTACCTTTTGTAAGACCAAAAATGATGGCCAGGAAAATGAACCCGGCAACTGCCATAGCGACTTCGCTCACGACTACACTTCTCTCCGGGAAGCCCCGGAATAAACGCACGACGTCTTCTGCCAGGAGTACAGGAGAAGAAAAGACTTTGGGAATAAAATTGAGCATCATGGCACCGATCACAACCGCGATAAAGCGTTCGGAATTGAAGCCGGCTCTGCGGAGAAAGATGATGGAGATGATCGCAGCGATCAGTAAAATATCGAACAGCCAATACCCAAAGTGCAATGCAGGATGCTGGCTAAGTGTCGAAACCGCCTGGTAAAAATACAAATCGCCCACCAGGAAGAGCAAGAGCATTAATGGAAATCTTGCCATAAAAATAAAAAACGTATTTACCTGGTAGACGATTAGCTGGTGAGAATATTGTAAAATAATTAGAACTCATTTCATAATTACCATTTTATGTATTGATTATCAATTGAAAATGTCTATTTATGAAATGACTTCTACCTATTTCTATATCCCTTTGGTTTTCAAGGTTATTGGGCGGCTACGCCAAATCGCTTTTTTGCATCTTCGGTTACCGGTGTGAAGAAGTTGACCAGGTTGCCATCAGGGTCCCTGAACAGGAGGGAACGATTACCCCATGGCATGGTGGTAGGTTGCTGTACAACAATAGCCGCAGGGATCCGGGTATAGGCAGCATCTACATCCTCCACCCTGAATTCAATAATCACAGATCGGTTGCTGGCAGCTTCGGCTACATCACCGCCAAAGAGAGCGAGTGTGCGGGTACTGCCTATAGCCAGTGCGGCAGCGGCGGTCTTTACTTCTGCGAAGTCTTCCGTAAACCAGGTAAAAGGCAAGCCGGTGGCCGATTCATAAAACTTCACGAGGCGCTGGATGTCGGCAGTAATAATGCGGATTGAGGAAAGGATCATTGTGTTTTTGATTTTGTTACTGCTGCAAAATAAAGGTGCCGGGGTGACAACCCTATGTCAGGAGTTATCACAGCCATGGACAAAAAGTTTGGGAAGGAACGAGGTTACCATACCAGCATACCTGCACCCAGGGCTCAGATCATACTGGTGCAGCATTATTACTAGAACCCATTTCATAAATAGGCCTTTATGATTGATAATCAACACTTAAATGGTAATTATGAAATGAGTTTTAATCACTTTACTTATCACAGGAGGCAATTGGTAACATTGTTACGCCAAGCCGGTTTACAGATCTTTCGTCCATAGACCTGGTGACCTATTACCGGCAAATACCTATATTTGGCAGCATATAAAGCTATCACTATTATGTCGCGCAAATTCGAGACCCCAGTCCTACTAAACGAGCTTATCCTGCAAGTGGATGTACTGTTAAGCACAGCAAAGGAACAATTACTAACAGCGCAAGAGGAGATCCTATTACGCCAGCCTGCTCCGGAAAAATGGAGTGCAGCGCAATGCCTGGACCATTTAAATGGATATACACGGTTTTATATTCCGGCGATCGAAAAGGCCATTACAGCGAAACTAACGGGTAGTCTTCCCTCCATGCCATCACCGGTATTCAGGAGTGGCTGGCTGGGCAACTATTTTACAAAAATGATGCTGCCCAAAGCAGATGGTCATCCGGGCATGAAAATGCAGGCTCCTAAGGGGTACAGGCCATTAGCCAGGCTGGATGCGAAAGCAGTGGTGAATGAGTTTATAGAGTGGCAGGAAAGAATGAAGCTGACGCTGGAACAGGCTAAAATAATTAACCTGGAAAGTATTAAGATCCCGACTACTTTGGGCAACTGGCTGAAATTCTCACTGGGTGATACATTCCGGTTTGTGATTGCCCATGAACAAAGGCATATGGCGCAGGCACTGAGAGCGAAATCATAATCATCCATAAATTTGCAACCCCATGAAAAAGTTGTGCTGCATAAACGCCAGGGCAATTGGCTCATTAAAGCCGGGCAGAATGCAAAACTGGATCCGGGAGTGATTAATCAGCACTCATTTCATAAACAGAAGCCCCTTCGTTACTCAGCAAGCCATTATTTAAGCGGCTGCGCATAGAGCGTATTGATGATATCTTTCCAGGCCTGTGCATTTTCCAGCTCTCCATTGCAAAGGAAAATCATTCCCTTTTTACTGGCCGGACTATACGAGATGAAGGAGGATACCCCGATAGCAGATCCTGTATGGCAATATAAGATCCCACCTTTATTTGTTGCAAACTGGAACCAGGTATGAAAGCCCAGGTTAAAATCATCGGGGGTTAATGCCTGGATGGCATTGCTGTCGATTACTGGTTTGTTTTGATAGATGCCCTGATTGGTCCAGGCGATGAGGAAGTGGGCGAACTGGCTGACATTAGTATGCAGACCACCAGCGGGGTAGTCAGGAAATCCGCCATAACCCAATGGGGTATATGTATTCAGGGAATCGGAATACCGGTAAGGCATAGCGACCTGGTTACTGTCGATGTCATGCAGGAACCAGCCCGTATTTTGCATATCCAGGGGGCGGAATAAATGCGTTTTACAATAAGTGTTGAAATCCTGCCCGGAGAGGCGTTCTACGAGATAGCCCAGGAGTGCGATCCCCATATTTGAATAATTCGCTTTTGCGCCCGGCGGGTAGTTGTAGAAGTTCTTTTCCTTATCGTAATGTTTGCCCTGTGGTGTAAAATAACCTTTGATAAATACCGGTAGTGGAATGGTCGGATCTCCATGATTTGAATCCCAGAAGATATGCAGGTAATCTACATTATCGTCAATGGCAGCACGATGCCGGAGTAGCTGGCGGAAAGTAATGGGCTTATCCGGAAATGCGGGATTGGCCAGGTGGAAATCCAGGTATTTATTGACATCGTCATCCAGCTTGAATTTGCCGGCAGCATAGAGTTGCATAATAGCAGCTGCTGTTACGGTTTTGGAGGTACTGGCAGCCTCAAAAATAGTATTGGGGCCAACAGGGATTTTCTTCTCCAGGTTTTGATAACCGTAGTAGCCGGTCCAGGCTATTTTCCCTTTATCAATGATGACGGCTTCAAAACCTGCAATGTGTTTATCGGCCAGCAGGCTATCGAGCAAGGGCTTTTGCGGATAGGCGATAAATGGCAATAGTATGCAAACAATCAGTATGCGCGCGCGTAATTTCATGTTGTGTCCTGGATGAGAAACGTAATTTATGGAATTTTTGGGATAGATAAGATACAACCCTCTTTCATTATTTACTGTAACAGCACTCCCAGTTGATACACTTTATCTATATGCTTTTTCAGAAAAGCTGGTTTTGCATCCTTTACAGGAGCGATGTAATAAACTTTTACAGGGTTGATACCACAAAACTGCAGGGTACCTTTTTTAAACTGGTTAATCGCCGGACGATGCATGATGAAGCGGTCATACCAGCTGGGTGTATCTGCCGTAATAATGATCCGCCCGGTTTTGCCTTTTAGTAATTTCTGTGGAAATGGTTTTCCCGGTACCGGCTGAAAGGTAATACCAGGCAGAAATGTTCTGTCTATAAACCCTTTCATAATAGCCGGGTACCCATACCACCACATAGGGAATACCCATACAATGTGATCTGCGGCCCTGATCTTTTCAATTGCTTCCAGCAGATCGGGTTCTAATTCAGTCCGCTGTCTGAAGCCGTACCTGAGGTTAGGATTAAATTGTAAAGTGCCAATGCTGATCTCTGAAATGGCTGCATTTGTGGTGGCAGCTCCTTCTTTATAAGCATTGAATAGTGCCTGGTTATAACTATGCGGGTCAGGGTGCCCGTTGATGATTAATACTTTCATACTACAAAAATGGTGTCAGGTAAACAATAATAAAAGGACGGCAGTCTGATTCATCCCTGATTTTCTTATCCTGCTCAATTATAGCCGGGTAAGCTGACTGTAATTATTCAGGGTATTTGTTCCCACAGACCTTTGTTGACAAAATTATGGTCCTTCGGCTGCGAGTTAATGAATATCCACTGCCGGCAACAATTAAATGAGGCCAGGTATTTCTCCATCTTTACAAATGTACCTATCTTAGGGAAGATTAACCTAAACCATCATGAAATCCAGCATTCTTCTCTTTGTTATTTTTATTACCTCCATGCGCGTCCTGGGGCAGGACACCGTGAGAAGCGTCTACAATGGCAATAAAATTGACTCCATATATTCCGGCATTCTACAACAGGAGCGGGTCATCCAGGTATTTACACCGCAGGATTACAAGCCGGGCAGCGATAAAAAATACGATGTACTATATGTACTGGATGGAGGCAACTGGAATACTGGTTTAATCAACAATATACAGCGCTACCAGGAGAACGAAGGCAATGTACCCCCCACTATCGTGGTAAGTGTACTGGGCATTGATCGCAACAAAGACCTTACGCCGACTCACCAGGATGACTGGCCTACTTCTGGCGGCGGTACCAAGTTCCTGCATTTCCTAAGAGATGAACTGATCCCACACATTAACAAAAACTATCCTTCCAACGGGGATAACACCTTATGGGGGCATTCCCTGGGTGGCTTGTTTGTTATCAATGCATTATTACAGGAACCTGGCACCTTCAAATCATATGTCGCGGTAGATCCCAGTCTTTGGTGGGATCATGGCTACATCTCTTCAATAGCGCCTGAGAAAATTCCTGCATTAGCCGGCTCTAATACCACTTTATTTATCAGTGGCAGAACCGGTAGGGAAGCCGAAGGGATGAAGATTCCCGGTTTCGAATCACAGCTCACAAAACTGGCGCCTGCCGGACTAAAATGGAAGGTGATCCTCTACCCGGATGAAACACACAGCTCTATCAGGCTGAAGAGCACCTACGATGGTTTGCGGTTCTCTTTTGGATGGAATAAAAGCAATATTGATTTTCATCCGGGCAATGGCTTGATTGTAAAAGGGCAGCCATTCCAGGTATGGTCCTTTGGTGATACAACAAATCTCCATTATACATTAGACGGTACTCCACCTACTCCCTCCTCTCCTTCCCTGGGTAACCAGGTACAGCTGGAAGATGCAGCTACGCTGACCGTTACGCAGTTTACCAACCGCCCGCGGTATAATAAATCAAAGTCAGGTGTGTTCAAAATTGGAACACCTCTGAAAGCAGCTGCCAAAGGGAAACCAGACACACACTATGCGTATTATGAAGAGGATGCGTTAAAGCCTAAACAGGAAGGCATTGTAAAAGAGAAGCTCACATTGCCCCTTAAGAATAATTATACCTTAGTAGTAGATGGCTGGATGGAAGCAAAAGAAGCAGGTTATCATATATTCGTGTTCAATGCAGATCCGGGTTCAAAATTATTCCTGAATAAGCAGGAACTGATCCTTTGCAATGGTACTCACAACGAAGGCACTTATACCTATATCGTTCCCCTGCAAAAAGGATTTTATCCATACAAAATAGAATACCGTCATAAAAACGCTGACATCGGTTTAAAGCTGACTTACCTGGCGCCATCAACTTTACAACTCGTCAACGCGGGTACTGTTCCATTTTATAGTTCCGCACTCCTTGAGAAGTTAATTACAATATTTACTTTATAATAACTAAAAATGTCTTCTTTTTCTGACAACGATTATTTTACCCCGGAAGAGTATAGTCAGTTTATGACATTGCTGGATGAGTACCTGGGTGCGCAGGAAATAGTATATACTGTTGATGACCACATACTCACAGTGTCTACTGATCGCTATGGTTCTTCCCGGCTTGGGATCATCAACCTTGTACAGGCTTGTAAACAAATGCCCGCTGATGAATGGCGGGAGCATATTCAGCTTCATTTTGAACAGCTGGAGCAGTCTCATAACTATATGCAGGAATTTTCTGCCAGAGCTCATGAATACGATAAGATAAAAGATCTGCTGGGTGTACGCTTATATCATAATAGTTTCCTGGATAACGTAGAAGAAAATACGACGCTTACCAAACAGGTTACAGAAGATATAATGGCAATGCTCGTATTTGACCTTCCAAATGCAGTGATGAGTGTAGACGGGGAATATCCTGAAATATGGAATAAAACGATTGACGAACTGTTTACGACAGGGATAGCGAACATTAAAAATAAATATGAACTGGTGCCACAACAGCAGGAACTGGGGGATAAGAAACGCTGGTCTATCCACAACGAGCATTTATATTCTCCCAATGTGTTACTGGACATGGATAATTACCCGGAGATCATAGGTACATATGGCACTATCCTGGCTGTACCCAACCGGCACCTGGTATTACTATACCCTATTGAAAGTATGGAAGTCATAGAGATCGTCAATATGTTTACCCGCATAGTACCACATATGAATCTCCAGGGACCGGGGTCTATCAGTCCTTGTATTTACTGGCATTACAATGATGTTTTTACAAATATTCCTTTTGAAGGAAATGATGAGGAAGTGGGCATATATCCACCTGAAAATTTTGTTGAGATCCTTAATAAAATAAATAACGATGTGGGAGAAGGAGACTGAAAAACTAAGAAAGATCGTACTGGATTGCGGACTGAATGAGGAGACGAAGTGGGGGAAACCTTGTTTTGATTACGAAGGCAGGAACATTGTGATCATACAGGGATTTAAGGATTATTGTGCCTTATTGTTTTTCAAAGGGGCATTACTGGCAGATCCGGATGCGATCCTCGTTAAAACCGGTGAGAATACGCAGGTAGGCAGGCAGGCGAGGTTTAACAGTGTGAAAGAGATTACGCAGGTAGCCACAAGTTTGAAAGCCTGCATATTTGAAGCGATTGCAGTAGAGAAAGCAGGACTGAAGGTGGATACTAAAAAGACCCCTGTGCTTATCCCGGAAGAATTAGAGGTATACTTCGAACAACAGCCAAAACTGAAAAAAGCATTTGAGGGCCTGACACCGGGGCGGCAAAAAGCTTATGTATTTTTCTTTTCAGGGGCCAGGCAGGCGAAGACGAGAATGGCGAGGATAGAAAAGTATATTCCCCGGATCCTGGCAGGGAAAGGAATGAATGATTAAAAATTACACAGAAACGTTTGAAAAGTATCCGCGTTTCGCTCATATAATTATTATGGAAGACCGGTGAAATAATGCATTTACCGGTCTTCTGTTTTAACACACTGACCCTTTCTCTTTTCTATATCTTAGGATCATGAAATCTCTATCAGCATGGTCACGGCGGCAGTTTCTGGGCGCCCTTAGCGGAACAGGAGCAGCCATGATGCTGCATCCATTATCATCCTGGGCTATCAGTGAAATAGACCCTCGTGTAGCGGCAATCGTTGCAGCAAGCTACGGTATAGACACCCACAATCACGTAGATGTACCTTTAACCAAAGACGATATTCCCGGCCCGGAGATAGACCTGGCAGGCGAACTAAAACGCTCCGGCTTAACGGCTATCTGCATGACCTTTGCGGTGGACTACCAAAAGTTAGTGAACCCCGGTGATGCCTATGATCGCTTCCTGAATGGCCTTTCTGCTATGGATGCAGACCTGCAGAAGAACAAAATGAAACGTGCACTGAATATGGAAGATCTGCGCAAGGCCAAAAAGAAAAAGCAACCCATTGTGATTCAGTCTGTAGAAGGCGGACACTGGCTGGAAGGGCAGGTGGACCGGGTGGAGGTCGCTTACAAACGAGGCCTGCGTCATCTTACGCTATTACATGATAGTGATGCGTCCACTCCTTTGGGGGATGTATATACGAATGAACCGGTGTTTGGCGGACTGACTAAATTTGGTGCGGATGTAATCAGGGCATGTAACCATTCAGGCATTCTCGTAGATCTCGCACATTGTGATGGCAATACGGTGGAAATGGCGCTGAAAGTGGCTACACAACCGGTGTTTATTTCTCATACCGGTTTGAATACGCAGCTGGGGAGTAATGCCAACTTCGCAAAGATGATGTACAAAAGACTCATTAGTAAAGAGAATGCCAGGGTAGTGGCAGATGCCGGCGGGGTGATTGGTGTATGGACCCACCTGGCAGATACACCGCTGGAATATGCGCAGAATATCCGGGCACTGGTGGATGTAGTGGGGGTAGATCATGTGTGCATTGGAACGGATACGAAGATGACACCTTCTTATCATAAAGGTGGCGGTCCTTCAAAGCCCCGTGTAGGCGAGCGGACAAATGAAGCATGGGCTGATCAGCATGTTGGATTTTACTATGCGGTAGTGGATGCTATGCTGAAAACAGGCTTTCATGAAGATGAGATAGCGAAGATCGGTGGAGGGAATTTCTGCCGTGTGTTTGATGCTGCTACTACTGTTCGATAACTGTAAGTAACGATAGCATTCAGCGGTCGTAAATCCAACCCGGAGGAAGTTCTGTTCTATAGTCAGGCCTGCACCGCTTTCCCGGGCTGGTAAGGGGTGGGTGTAAAACTGAATTCATAAAAATTAATTACCATTGCAAAATGGAACTGAATTTAGAATACAACCAAGCCATTCGTTTGCTGGATGCGGGGCGGGAAGAAGAGGCCCTTTTACTGCTGGAGAAGGTATTGCTGACCAGTATTCAGAATAATGACCAGGTACATGTGGTAAGAGCCAGTGTGGTACTGGGAGAATATTTCTTCAATATAGGCGATGGGGATGCCGCGGGCAGACACCTGGAGCGGGCGATTGAAGCGATACTTACAGATGATGAGGCAGAGGAACTTGATTTCGAACTGAACCAGGCGAGGGAATTACTGAATAATTTATAAACAGGCAATTCAGCTAAGAACATGTTTAAAATTCCGAACGACTTATTTTAGAAGTATATTAATGAAAGCTACCTGAATGAATGCAACAGATGATTCAGGTAGCCTTTCATGATCCTTATCTAACCTTCTGAAAAAATTCAGCCACGCGAATGATCGTTCAACCTGCCACCTACCGGTTTGTGGAACATTACAGGAATGGCCTGATATGCTTTTCCTTTTTGTTTGAGGAAATGAGCATAAAATGCGGCGCTTTCTTTGATGCATGTATACCGGCTACTGTCAGCAGGGGAAATGATACCATTTATGCAGACATAACGAAATGGCTTAACCAGGTTAAGCGCCTGTTGTTCCTACACGCGAGTCGCTGCGAAACAGGATTGCATTATTATTGCTATTGTAAACCACCGGATGCTTTTATCCTATCGGCTGTAATCCATTTAGCGGCATCAGACACCAGAAAGCTGACAATAGCAGCGATATCTTCCGGCTGCCCCAGTCTACCCAAGGGAGTAGCACGAATCATAAATTGTTCGGCCTCAGTGCCTAACATTCCCTGCGATTTAACACCTTCTGTAATCGTAGGCCCGGCAGCGATAGTATTTACCCTGATATTACGGGCACCCAGTTCTCTTGCCAGCGCTACAGACAATGCATCCAATGCAGCTTTTGAAGCGGCGTAAATGCTGGTGGACGGCATTGGATTCTCACTGGCCGAAGAACTGATATTGACAATATTACCACCGGTGGCAGGGAAGTATTTCAGGGCCTCCTGGATGGTGAGCACCGGGCCTAATACATTGATATCAAATTGTTCCCTGTAAAAGTCTGTAGTCACAGCTTCAATGGGCGCAAACTTGTAGATCCCCGCATTGTTGACCAGGATATCGATCTGTCCAAAAGCATCTTTCGCCGCTGTAAACATCCTTTTCACGGCTTCAGCATCACTTACATTCGCCTGCAGGGCAATGGCCTTTCCTCCCTGGGTGGTGATAGCATGTACGACCCTTTCGGCGTCTGTTGTACTGGTAGCATAATTAACGACTACTGCCGCCCCGGCTGCTGCTAATTCCTTCGCGATGGCGGCCCCAATTCCTTTAGAAGCACCTGTTACCAGGGCTACTTTTCCTTTTAGTGTTTGTTCCATTTGTACTGCTTTTTGTGCAGACAAAAGTAGATGCTGTATCTTTACAAAATACAGCACTTTCCCAAAGGGAAGTATTAACTAACTAATAATCAATACAAATGGAATCATGCACACCTGTGTATTCAGATTGTATGCAACATATGAAAGGCATCCAGGATGCACTTGAAATGTTCAACGGGAAGTGGAAAATAAGGATCATGGCAGCCCTAACTTTTGGACCTAAGCGATTTACTGATCTTCAATTGATCATTGAAGGAATAGGCACAAAAATGCTGTCTAAAGAGCTCCAGCTACTGGAGCTGAATGGGCTGATCCGCCGGGATGTAATAGCCAGTAAACCAGTGTCTGTCAATTATGCCATCACGGATTATGGGCTCACTGTGGGTCCTGTCATTAAGGAATTATCTCACTGGGGCAATACCCATCGGAAACAGATCATGGGCAAGGTGTAGGGCTTGGGGTATTATGAGCAGTGTATCCTGTTGTTATAAAAAGCAGGGCTAATCCCCTATCGGAAAATGCAGGATTCCTAACTGCGTTCATCCATCTGAAACTACTACTGGCAATTATGACTAAAGGAGAGATTTTCGGATACGGCTTAATGAGGAGGGTGTGATGCCAAGGTAGGAGGCCAGCATGGTTTGTGGCACCCTGTTAGCCAATCCCGGGTAGTATTCTATAAAGTGTAAGTAACGTGACTGCGCATCCTGCACCAGCATATTACCGGCGGCTTTCATCTTACTTTCCAGCACAGATGCAGTGATACGGGCAAAGATATCTTTCCAGCCGGGAACGGCCTTGTCAAGGTAGCTGAAATCTTCTTTTGAAAACACCAGCAGCGTACAATCTGTCACCGCCTCGATATATTCAGAGGCAGGAAGCGCATCTCGGAAGCTGCTGAAGTCTGCCGCGAAGCGGTCTTCATATACGAAATAACGGGTGAAGCCCTCCCCTGCCTTGTTGTAATAACAGATACGACAGACGCCTTCGGTAAGATATCCTATTTCTTCAGATACCTTTCCGGCTTCGGAGAAGCTGGCTCCTTTGGGGAGCTTCTTCCAATGCGCCTTGCTTTTGATAAGGGCGATCTGTTGTTCTGTCAGGTACCCGAATTGCAGCAGGTAGGTAATGAGTGCTTCCATTCCTGCAAAATTAGGGCAAGGAACAATAACCTGTATTGCCAATTGACAAATTCCAGCTCTTTTATCCCGTACTGCGGCTTATCTATCAGGCCAGGTACATTAATTCAGGCATCGCTATCGGTATATTCTCTGTAAAACGCTTATTGAAATCATTCCTGTGCATCTGCTGCGCGGGCGTTACTTTCGATAACAACTGCAGGATCTCCTTTAAAGGTCAAACCATCCTGCCAGTCACCATTAAAGCGGATCTGTCATTGATCTGCATCAATCACTTCTGATAATTATTGCTGCTTTCTTTTTATTCATTTGCTTCTAATGCACTGATTCGGGCAGCATATAGAAAGGTGTGCGGATGCATTCGTATTGAATGAGTGTGTGGCATGGTTTAACCTGGGTGCATCTATCATAGCGCAGCATCCATTTCATAATTCTATTGTAAGCGCATTATGATGTAAATTAGGGGAATATATTCCTGCGCACAATGAACAAAAACAGACTCGAAGCTTTCAGTGATGGGGTTTTGGCCATCATTATCACCATCATGGTACTGGAAATCAAAATTCCTCACGGCACTGATCTTGCCGCCATCAAACCACTGATCCCTGTTGCATTCTCCTATCTCTTTAGTTTTATTTACGTAGGCATTTACTGGAACAATCACCACCACCTTTTCCAGGTAGTAAAAGGGGTAAACGGTGCAATTCTTTGGGGTAATCTCCACCTGTTATTCTGGATCTCCCTCCTCCCCTTTGCAACTGGCTGGATAGATGAAAACCACTTTGCTTCACTCCCGGTAGCATTCTATGGTTTTATCCTCGCGATGTGTGGACTGGCCTGGAAAATACTGACGCTTATTATCATGAAACATGAAGGAACTGATTCCCGGCTACGGCAGGTGTATAAAAGCGATTATAAACAATACCTGTCCGTGGTAGGATATGTATCCGGCATTGCCTTATCCTTCTACTACCCTGCTGTAAGTGTATTGATGTATGTGCTGGTAGCCCTCATCTGGTTCATTCCTGACAGGAGAATAGAACGAAATTTGAAAAACCACTAAACTACTTTAGCTTAGAGAAGCGCACTTGTCGTGTTATAGAACGGATATAACACATCTATAGCATATACACATTTAAAAGATAAACCTTCATCCATATGAGCAATAACATCAAAAAAGAAGATATTAAGCAGGAAGTTTTCGATCTGTATGACGATTATGCCCATAATTTGTTTTCCTTCAATAAAAGAGGAGCCGGCACCAATAGTCATTAGCAGGTAATTTTACTATTGATACAAGCTCCATCAAGCTGAGAGTGGGAAAATACTTTGCTATAATTTCAACCTGAATATCTTATATGGTAATACCGGTGGATAAGTGATCTGGGAACAGGATATATATAAATAGCCATCCGCAGAAATACTATAACTATCCGGCCACAACAATTTCGTTTTGTCCTGTGCGATATAATGCATCTGCAGATCAGGCGTGATCTTCACGATCGCATTCTTCTCCAGGTCACCCATATACAGGTTACCTGCTTTGTCACAGATCATTCCATCAGTAGTCACAAACCTGCCCAGGTCTTTTACACTATCCTGCAGGGTGCGCATAGATGTCTTAAAGTTCCGCAGTAGCGCCGCATTTATACGGTATAGTTTATTATCGGTGAGCGGCTTGTAGTACAACCATTGCTGATCTGCTGTGAGGGCAATACCATCGGCATTCACCTTCATCGTTCTGCCGTTCAGCTCAAAATGATACTGCGGATCTGATTTCACGGAATAATGATCATGCAATACCAGCCGGGATTCTCCTGTCTTAATGTTCAGCACCACAATGCCACCGTTGGTAGATGAGGTCATATAGGCAAAACCATTCACATTGTCAATCCTGATGTCGTTCAGGTAGCTATCTTTACCGGCCACAGTTTCGGGAAAATGATAGATCCTGTCTACCTGGTTCGTAGCGAGGTTTATTTTAAGCACCTTATTGGCTGCCTGGTATACAGGGCCTAAACTAATGCCGGCAGCATCTACTACCCACAAAAAACCCTGGTCATCTGCTACGACGGACTGCACACATACAAACTTATTTTGTCCATCATCACCTTTCTGAAAGCTATTCCAGGCAGTGTCTGGGTAGGGAACCGGTTTGCCTTTCACTACTTCCACCACGGAATAACCGTGTTTATCTGCCCAGTAAGGATAGTTGGTAAATAAGCGGCCATCTTTGGCTACCGCCACTCCTGTAAGCTGGTAAGCGGTATCTCCGAATACTTCTTCCAGCTGTGGTACGGCAGTAGATGTTGCAATGGTATCAGTGGTATTTTTATTGGTTTGTCCACTATTGCACGCGGCTAAGAAAATTCCCAGCACGAGAAAATTCAATTTCGACATATGTTCTGCATTTATTGATGCAGCAAATTTAAGGAAGTTGTGCTTTATGATCGTGATTCCATCTTGGCACATCAATATCAAATCCAAAAAGATCCAGCGCTCTGGCCACTGTATGGGTTACAATTTCATCGACCGTTTGTGGCCGCAGATAAAAAGCCGGCACCGGGGGCATAATGATCCCTCCCATTTCTGTTACCTGTGTCATACTCCGCAGGTGGCCCAGGTGTAAAGGTGTTTCCCTGAATAATAATACCAGTCTTCTTCTTTCTTTCAGCACTACATCTGCCGCCCTGGATAAGAGAGAACTGGTAATACCGCTGGCAATTTCAGACATCGTTTTTACGGAGCATGGAGCAATGAGCATACCCAGGGTTTTAAACGATCCGCTGGCAATAGCAGCACCTACATCTGCAGTAGGATAAATGACATCTGCCATAGACATCAGCTCTTCATGCTTTATATCAGTTTCGTAGGTCCTTACCAGTTCCGACGCCTTGCTCACCACCAGGTGTGTTTCCACATCCTGTTCTTTCAGCAGTTCCAGTGCACGGATACCGTATTGCAGACCGGTAGCCCCACTGATACCTATTATAATTCTCTTTTTCATGAATCATGCTTTTATATTCCCGCCCCTTTTTGTTGACCGGGGGCGGGAATAAATAAAACTAATGGAAGAGTAACCTCCAATAATGTGAGAATATCATTACCAGCAATAGGGCAGGCAACATATTAGCGATAGGGAATTTCTTAATACCTGTGATCCTGAAACCTGTTACGAACATGATAATGCCACCGCAGGCAGAGAAGTCAGCAATCAGTTGTGGTGTGGTCATAGGCAGGATCACACCTGCCAGCAGGTATAGTCCGCAGAGAATAATGAATTGCGGAATGACTGTAGTAGCTACGATAAAGCCCAGGGAAGTAGCGAAGATAGCGGATGTAAAGAAGTCCAGCATCGCCTTGGATATCAGGATGGTGGGATCGTGTGTAATACCTTCATTCAATGCCCCAAAGATGCCTGTACCACTCGCACTGAAGAGTACCAGTACTGCTACGAAGTGCTGCAGGAAAGCCTGCGGATCTTCATCAGCTTTTCCGTTTGGGAAAATTTTCTGAATCGGGCCGTTAATACGGATCGCCGCCCACTCAATCCCTTTTTCTATTTTCAGCAGTTCACCAATTGCACTACCTACCAGCAGTGCCAGGATAACTGGTGGCAACATACTTACTTTAACCACTGAGTTAATACCCAGTGCCATGGAAGCAGCACCAAATGTAAGCGGGAGTGCAAGACGGAGACGTTCCGGAATCTTGTTTCCCATAGTAGCCCCGATAATGGAGCCTGTAAGTGTAGCGACGGAATTTATAATTGGTCCGGTTAGCATATGATTTTTTTTAGTGAGCTGGCCAAAGGAGAACCTTCAGCCAGCCCGGTTTTTTCATCCGTTTATTTAAACCACTCAGGTAAATAAGGCGTTGCATCAACTTCTTTAAACTGCGCACGTTTGAATTTTGCTTTCAGATTCCATGGTACAGTACAATCAAAGATAGTTTTGGTAGAAATACCTTTTCCTAAAATCTTAGGATCGAATGAAGGGTCCTGTGAAGGATCCAGGGGATGGCACCGAACACCAGGAATGAAGATAGTGCTGATATCGCCCTGGTAACGGGTAGTCATTGCCCAGAATACATCATTGCTGTCAAAGATGTCTACATCTTCATCCACCAGGATCACCTGTTTCAGTTCATAATAAGCGGCAAAGGCAACCAGTGCAGCCTGTCTTTCACGACCCTGATCTGTAGGTTTGGTTTTCTGGATCTGCAGAATGCTCATGAATTTTCCACCACCGGCAGTATGTGCATACACGTTCTTCAGCAGGCCAGGCAGGGCGGCTTCTACAGCATTGTAAATGCTTGCTTCTGTAGGAATACCTGCCAGGTTGGTATGCTCTTCACCAGGGCCAATCAGCGTTTGCATAATAGGGTTCTTGCGGGTAGTAATTGCGGTTACCCTGATCAGTGGCAGCGATTGGTTAGCAGGGCCATTGTAGCCTGGGAATTCAGGCATAGCATGGCCTGTGTTAGTGTTCTGATCTTCTACCACTCTTACGTTTGGCAGGATCTCACCTTCGATCACGATTTCGGCCTTAGCGATAGAATGTTGGTTGACGGTAAGGGCTTTTACGAGTTCTACTGGTTTCTTACGCAGACCACCGGCTATTGACAGTTCATCAAAACCAAATGGGGTGGTAGGCGCTTCAAAGCAGGAGCCGATCATGATAGCAGGATCAAGGCTCATGTTGATGGTTACAGGAAGAGGTTTTCCAGCTTTTTCTGCTTTCTCACGGAAGGCATCAATGTGCCTGCCAGGAGCAAAATAAATAGAGATGGAATCTTTGCCCTGTACGCAGAGGCGGTGAATAGTTACATCGCTGTGGCCAGTTTCAGGATCAGAGCCTAATACCAGTCCTTCACAAAAATATGGACCCGCATCTTCAGGTGTATTCGTTGGTGCAGGCAGGATCTTTCTCAGGTCAAAATCCTTGTCGCTGGCTTTGTACACTACTTCCTGGCATGGAGCACCAGCATTGGCCACTACAATTGGCGCAATGCAGTTCTTTACTGCCTGACCCATATATTTACCCAGTTCCACGCTTGGTGCACCCAGCATTGCTGCCACTCTTTCTCTGTCTGCCAGCAGGCCTACCAGTACTTTTGCACCCGGGTAACCTTTTATATTATTGAACATCATAGCAGGCCCCAGGCGTGTAGGACGCTGCACAGTACCACCCGCACCTATTTGTTTGTATACTCCGGCCAGATCGGCATTTGGATCAATCTCAACATTTGTTTCATGATATTGTTGTGGAATTGTCTTCAATAATTCCAACGCACTCCGCAGGTCGTCGATTGCTATTGGTTTGTTTTGCTGACTCATTGTTTTATTGTTTTATGGAACAAAGGTCAGGCATCACAATTCCCCGGGCCAGCATTATTGACTTATTAAATAGGACAATTCGAACCGGATTAAAATCAGTCCATTGACTGTCTGCGGTCAGAACGGAAGGCAATATGGCCGCTTAATTTTGAATTTTAAACGTATGCTATGCACGCGAACAGCATTCAGCACCATGAGTTCATCAATTACTCCGGGCTATATAGAGAAAAGAACACGCACAAAGAAAATTATATCTATTGCGAGACAATAGAAAGCAGAAGTAAAGAATTCAACTGGGAAGTAGACGCACATTTTCACAGTTCATTGTACCAGATCTTTTTTGTTGAAAGTGGGTATGCTACTTTTTATACTGCTGATGAACAGATCTGTTTAGAAGCACCTTTTATGTGTTTCATTCCTCCACTCAGCATTCATGGTTTTCATTTCGGTGCACATATAGATGGCAGGATTCTCACTTTCTCTGATTTCTATACAGAGACATTGCATGAGCGGTACCCTAATATCCTGCATGCACTGGACACGGTCTTTGTACTGAAAGGAGATATCCTGCATTCATTCCGGGATTCATTCAATGCCATTCATGCTGAATTCAATGAGGCGAAAGTAGGAAAAGAAATTATGCTGGAGCATATGCTTTACTTACTGGTATTACAATTCTACCGCTATTCCAATGAGCAGCCTGCGGTAAAATCCGGCCACAATAACAACCTGTATTATTTCAAAAAATTCCAGCACCTCATTAAAATCTCCAAGAGTCCGTTCACCAGTTTACAGGTCTATGCAGATCACCTGCACATCACAGCAAAACACCTGAACCGGATCTGCCGCTCACTTAAACAAATGTCAGCATTACAGGTCGTGCAGGTAGAACTGATTCTAAAAGCAAAAGCACATTTGTATCACTTCAATTCCAATATTTCTGAGATTGCTTATGAGCTGGGTTTTGATGATCCTTCTTATTTTACCAGGCTCTTTAAGAAACATACCGGGCTAACTCCTAATGAGTATCGCAAACAAATTCCCCTGGCTAAAATACAAGAATGATCCGAAGCAAGGCGCTCCGGATCATTGAAAGGTTAAATTAGAATCTGAAAACGCTGTAGAGATGGGCATAGACCATGTTTTGGGCATTACCCGCCTGCTCTAAGTATTTTCCTTTGAAAGTTTCGTTCACATAACAACCACACATCAGGAACGGATTCAGCTGATATTCTGCTTTCGCTACACAACGTGTACCAATCACACTGGAGGTGCCGGCACTTGCACTTCTGAGTAATGCACCTGACATACCATAGATACCATCTTCCTTAGATGTGCGCCACAGTTCCTGTACGGTGAAGTCAATACTCAATTTTGTTGTTGGCTTACAACCAAAGATCGGGCCTACAGCTGCAATGTTGGTATATCCAAAATCAGGCACCCAGCTCATAGCTTTTGACCAGAGATAGTCATAGCTATTACTCTTGTTGTCTGTTGAGTCTTTATCACCTGAAGCGATATCAATACGGGTACCTACGAATGGTTTCCATTTTGGTTTAAATGTATACCAGCTTTCAGTTGCAACATACCATGCATGTATATTCTGACCGGCTACATTTTTGCCGCTCTGGCCCACCAGCTCTACATCGTAGTTCCAGCCACCTTCTACACCACCGATACGTGCGGAAAGCGTATTCTTTGTGCCATTGAATAAATTGTTGGACGCACTCTTTTTGTCAACATAGATATACAGCAATTCAACGGTAGAATTGGGTAATGCTTTACCTAATTTACGGGATACGTATGCGGACCCGAATTTCAGGTTTTTATTGGAAGGGTCATTGAAGTAACCAGCTTTATCCTGTACTTCCTCACCACCGATCACACCAAAATTCCAGGCACCTGCTTTTACATTGATACGGCCTGCATCGTAGGAACGACGGTTGTTTGGCGGTTGTCTTACATCAAAGAGTCTTGCTTTATTAAAGAGAATTTCCTGTCGGCCAGCCCTGAAATACATTTTGCTGCTCTTACCTAAGTTCAGTGTGTATTCAGCAAATGCCTGGTGGAGTTCGCCGGGATTATAATCTGTCAAAGAAGGTGCATAATCCAGTTCGTAAGTAGTACCTGATTGTACTTCACCAAATACACGCAGGTTTGGTAAGATATGGATATCAGCCCATAAGCGGGAACGTTGTTGCCAGTCGAAGCCCTGGTCTTCATTGCCTTTACCATATTTGAAATGTTCCCTGAATTCGCCTCTGGGCCGGATTTCGCCACCGATAGTAATGTATCCGCCTTTCCAGATTGGAATGTATTTCAGTTTTGCCCATAAGCCAGTTCTTAGCTGTTTATCTGAAAGATAATGGTAATCTTCTTCATAATTCAGTGGTAAGAATTTCGGTGTAGGCCGTTTTTTAATGGTATCCTGCGCATAGGAGAATAGTGGTAATAATGCGAGGATACACAAGAAGGCTCGTTTCATCTTCAATTGTGTTTTTTAACAATGCAAAGATGAAACTCATAAGGGAGTATGGCTTGTAATAAACGGCGTATTAATAGGATAATCGGTCCAAAATAATTAAGAAAAACAATTTAGTGATGGTCATTAAAATCAAATGATTTGAACCCGGGAAAGGCATGAGATTCATCAGTTTTGCTGACGTATATATTGTGCATGGCTTGCCATGCTGATGAGTAAGTAGCAGGAAAGGAGTATCTTCAAAAGTAAACGAAAAAGCAGGGATAATAGCTGATTAAAGCCACTTCCCTGCTTATGTCCCCGTTTAATATCTTATCTATTTTTCATCAGCGGGTGGAGCCGGCGCTGCAGGAGGATCTACAACAGGCGGCTCTCCCCAATCCAGTGTACTGAAGTCTACATAATCCACGACATTTACACCTATAGGTTCTCCACGTTCATCTATATAAGTCCAGTTGTCATCCTGGGCTTTCATCATCACCGGGAAGTCAAAGGATACCTTGCCATCATATCCTTCTAATTCATCCAGCATCATTCTTTCATAGATCGGCTTCACTATTTCACGACCATTCATATCCAGGATACCGAATTTGTCTCCCACCGTTACCAGGTAACCTCTTCCATGTTTTTCAGGAGAAATATGATCGAAGTTCAGCGGCACTATGATCCTCCCATTCAGCCCTGCCAGCCCTTTCTTGCCGTCATTTTTCATGAGTACCAGCACTTCTGAATCATCCTCTCCAAAGAAAGCTTCTTCTGTAAATTTTGTTATGATATCCTGTGGTACATCATAAATAACCGGCACAATTTCTTTCCCGGTGGAATCGATATAACCATAACGATAAATGCGGGCAGCCGTATCAATGCATTCATATACCGCAGCCACCCCTTTGTGGAAATTAGAGATATAATCATACTTAGGTTGTACAACATAATTTCCCTTTTCATCTATGTAACCGAATTTCTGGTTCCTGACCACTATTGCACGATGATTGGAAAAGTAACCCATATATTCCGGGAACCCGTCTTTTGAATACGCACCTTCTACTTTCTGCTTTTTATCTATGTCGTACAGGAAACATTTGCCATGCTGCCAAACCATTATCAGGCGGCCTTCAGCGGCTACAAAGGCAGTATCAAAAGGCAGTTTATATATTTCGTGCGTACGTTTATTCAGTATCTCTGCATTGCTGGAATCCTTAGCTTTCAATAAAGAATACATGCTATCAAAAGGCACAACATCTCTGTATTTTACAGGAGCCAGCATCTTACCTGAAAAATCACAGATACCGCTTAAACCGTTCTTTGTTACCAACAGCACGGTGCTGTCGTCGTAGGTAGAAATGTAATCGTAGATAACGGGGAGTAATACTTTCTGCTGTTTTACATCGAACAAACCTGTTTTGCCTTTCAGGTTTATTTTCGCCAGCTGATCATTCTTTGGAATGGCATGCAGGTCTACATAATCATAGATTGGCGGTACAACGGTATTACCTTCTTTATCAATATATCCATACTTGTCACCTACACCGATATTCAGGTAGTTGGGATCACCATAATAGCTGAGAGAGGTATATTGGGGAATTACAATTTTGCCTGTGGCGGGGTTATAGAAGCCGTATAACTTGCCCTGAATTATGGCGAGCATCTTTGTACCGTCTTCCATCGCCATCTCCTGGAAGTGGCTATATTGTACCAGGATCTGCTTACCGGTTTTGTCATAGATCAACTCCTTCCCGTTTTTTTCTGATGTAAACAGGGCGCCTCCACAAAGAGGTTCAACCCAGTAATCAAAAACCATGGGAATAACGATCTTACCTGTGGTATCTGCCATTCCATATTTCTCATTCCGGACAATGCCTATCAGCGCGCTGTTGGCGTGATAGGTAATATCGTCATAAACATGATCCAGGATTAACTTGCCGTCTTTATTGACGAGGCCCCATTTACCATTTTCACGCTGACCAGTGAAAGACCCCATTTCTGTATCCAGACCTGACTGCTCGTCACCTGGCAGGCATTGACAGGTATCTACCTCTACTTTCTTTGTTTTGAGGTTAATGCTTAGCTTCTGGTCGTCCTTGTAAAAGGATTCCACCCACTCATCGCTCCGCATATTCATATGCTCATGGTCATATTCAAAGGGAATTAATACTTCGTTCTTAAAACTGACCACACCCCATTTACCATTTTTCTGTGCCAGGATATAATCGCCCTTGGCATTACATCCATAACAATAATCAATGTCTTCATACGTATTGGGTATGATCAGCTCATCCTTTTCCTTATTATACACGCCCCATTTCCCCTTGTCTTTTACAGCAAAGGTGAGGGAGTCCAGCTGATTACTGTCTTCAAAGCGGAATGGGAGAATAAAGCCTTTGGAGGTATATAAGCTTACTTTATTATCTTTTTTTACAACCCACTGTTGGGGGGATTGGGTATCAATGGTATCATATTCCGGGCGGAGTACCCATTTTCCCTGTACTGTCATGACGCCCTGCTTGCCATTCAGGCCTACCTGCAGGATGTCTTGCGGCAGGTAGCCGGCTTCGCTTTCTTCCCAACTGTCGTCAAGGCTTCTGTTATTATAAATGGTATCAAAAGCGATCTTACCTGTGCTATCGATATAAAATGATTGTCCGTGGTTTACGACTCTTGCAAATCCCTGCACATAACGGGAGCCTTGTTCAAACTTCTGCTGTGCGGAAATGCTTCCGGAGAGAAGGAGCAAACAGCCAGCTAGTAATCGGTATTTCATATAAAGAATTTGTAGGCACAAATGTCAGTGTGCAAACATATCTTTCCAAAAAACCCTCGTCACCGGAGGACTACAAGAGCGACTACAAAACGACTACGGACCTTATAAGTAATTATTATTCAAACAAAAAGACATTAAAACTCCCATCTATCCTGAGGCGTTTTCCGCCATGCTTTACCGCCATAAGGGAGGAAATGTAATTTATTGACAGAGGGATCGAGCTTTGTTATTGATTCTAATGCGACCGCTTTTGCGTCTTTTAAATCCGGGTTGTTACTGTGGTGAAACTGCCAGGCGCCATCTTCATCATCATGATTTACATATAATATAGGGGCTCCTTCCAGCACCTGTTTGGTGGTATAGGCCATTACATTCCTTTCTTCGTAAAACATGAAATCGGTATTGCGGTCCAGCAAAGGTTGCTTGAACTTCAAATCGGGCACAAAACCTGCCTGCCAGGGGAATAAACTTGCTTTGTCAGGCCATACCATTTGTAATACAGGATAATCATCATGACCATAGTACCTGCTGGCATAGCCGAAATAAAATTCATAGTAGCTTTTGTCTGCTGGCAAAAACCGCATAGGATGCTCTTTCAGAAAGTCATCATACGATTGGTCAGGAGTAAAAGACTGACCCTCAGCAATCATTTCAGCAGCATCATTCAATATTTCACTTGCCACCTCTTTCTTCAATCCAAAACAGATCAGTTCAGGATGTCCATACTTCTCAAACAGTCCAATCGTATGTACGAACGCAGGCAGGTAATCATCCTCCATGACCATGATCAAATGGCAACCGTGCTTCTCAATATTTTGCTTTATACGTTCTCTTTCTTTAGTTTCCATCGGCCGAAGATAGGAAAACCTGCCAAAAACGGCAGGCTTTCCCTCATAATTTACTTTACGGAATGATCTGCCACAACTCTGCATCATACTGATTCTCATACCACTGCTCCAGTTTCGTACCCGGTGTCTGGTTACTGTATGGCACATTCAGGGCCAGCAAACTCCGCTGATTGATCAGCTTATAATATCCGCCTCCCATGTCCTGCACTCTCCAGTGCTGCGCCACATTGCCATTATCCGTCCACTGGATCAGGATATTGCCGGCCGCTGTAGAACCGCCTGCATCATCCAGGTTCAGACCAGATGCCACGCTTGTAATGGTATAATATCCATTACCCAGTGAGGTGAACACCCACTTTTGCGCATTCGTACCATTGTCAGTATACTCCTGGATCTGTAAACCTGCTGTAGATGCGGCATTCGGTACATCCACACATTGTGAGGTCACCTTAGACTTAATCCTGTAGGTGCCATTTGCAATTGGCATGGCATAGCTGGAGCCAATAGAAGGTGCAGGTACAGGAATACCTTTTTCAATCGGGTAGCCAAAGAAAGGTACATCTCCTATCCAGCTAAACTGCTGAGCCATCACTCTCCTATCCCATCCACTACCATCACTGTTGGCAGCATGGTACACGATCCAGTTCTGCAGGTTATCTGGTGACTTTACAAAAGAAGCATGCCCTGGACCATATACATTGCCGAATTTGGAAAAGACAGCTGTTGAATTCTTTGTCCAGGAGGCTTTGGACAGCAGGTCGCCGTTTGTACAGGTGATCCTTCCCAGGCAATAATCATTCGTCCAGCTTCCACTTGCTGAATAAACAATATTCACGGTGTTGCCGCTGATCAGGGAAGTTGGCCCTTCGTTCACGGTAGGGGTACCCACCTTTTCCCAGTCGTAATCAGGTCTGGAGATCTCCACCCTTTCCCCGTCGATGGTATATGGGTTACTCATCTTCGCGATGTAGAGATACTGGGATACATTCGATGTGCCTTCCCATCCTGACCATACAAAATAGAGCTGGCTGTTGTAAGCAAATGGATGGCCGTCTATTGCCCAGCGGTCCGTAGTTGCACTCAGCCTGGTCTTGTAGCTGTAAGAACCGTTCAGGGGATTGCCTGCATCTGTACCACCTTCCAGTACGTGCATACGGTGGTTCGCGTTAGTACCGTCATCTGCAGCAAAGTATACATACCACCGGCCATTCAGGTAATGCAGCTCGGGCGCCCAGAGGTTGCCGCTGTACATCGTGCCTGATGGTGGCGTGAAAATGTAGGTCTTTGTCTGCTGTAAAAGATTTTCCAGTGTAGCCGACTTCGTGATCCATAAACGCCCGCCGTCGGAGCCACAATAATAAAAATACCCGCCGATGTTGATCACCCATGGATCGTAGTAACTACCGTTGTCGAGCGATGGCAAGGGATTGGTGAAGATAACCGAGGTGCTGGCGGCGGTGACAGCTTGTAACGTGGATGAACCTGATAGTTTTTGCTCAGATTCCGGCTTTGTGCAGCCGTGCAGGAGTGCGAGCACGGGCAAGCCAAGTAGCAGAAAGTTTTTTTTCATGCCGGTTAATTTTGAGAGGTATAAATGAATAGTAGTGAATATACAATAAAATAAATGCTTCCATCCTATGGACAGAAGCATTTATTTTATTGTATAATACCAATCATTAAGTTCGGATTTCCCTGCGCATAAACAGCCAGTAGGATATTGCAAAGCAAGCTACTGTAGCTGCTATGAGTCCGCTCACCTGTGGCCAGGTAATTAGCAGGCTCTCTCTCAATGGCAAAGGTGCTGGTACCGCCATCGCCATCTGTTCCATTGTCAGGGGCCCCATACTTCTCACTACCGGCATCAGCAATGTTGTTGTACCATCAGTATACATCTGGCTGGGCATTACCACCAGGAAATTATGCCTGATCTGGTTATAGATGACCAATTGATCAGGATTCAAATCGCCCGGATCTGGTAAGATCCCTTTTAGGACAATCTGCACCAGGATAGGATAAAACACGGTCAGGAATAACCAGATGGCAATAGCAGTTAAGGCCGAAGTAGCTGATTGCCTGAATTTCACCGACAGTAAAATAGCAAGGTTCAGCCAGAACGCTACATAAATAATGCTCAGGCCCACAAAGCACAGGATCCTTGCAAACTCAGCGAATTCTATATGTACCCCTGTCAGCAGCATTCCACCTCCTACCATCAGCATATTCAGAGAAAAGAACAGGATACTGATCACAATCAATGAGCCTGTAAACTTTGCATTCAACAATGAATCTCTGTACACCGGTTGTGCCATCAGCCGGATCAGGGTACCATTGCTCTGCTCAGAGTTAATAGCATCAAAGCCTAAAGCGATGCCTAACAACGGCCCCAGGAAACCGATGAACACATGAAACGGAGGTAGTGACCGATCTGTGATGGTTAATAATTTCAGGTAAAAATACAGGGTATTGTGATCCTGTACATTTTCCATGGCTGTCCTGATATTTGACATCGATACATACATCGATCCTAACCAGGTCAGCAGGATCAGGAGGGCCAATATAATGAAGCGCCAGCTATGGATCTGGTCTGCCACCTCCTTCTTTACCATGACCCAAAAAGGACTAACGCTTTTTGAACCTGCCAAAGAATGATCTTTGGAATAAGCCAGTAGACTTTTCATTATGAACCTCGTTTTCCTTTATATTATTTTCAAAATAACGTTGATAGATCTCATCCAGACCATAGGTCCGCTTTTGCACCCCGGTTACATCGCAGCCTTTGTGAACAAAGTAGCGTACAATGTCGGGCGTAATGTCTGCATGACCGGAGATCTCTATAGCTGTATCTGCGACATTGACTTTCGTCACACCGGGTAATTGCAGCAGTTCGTTTTCAGAAACTGTAGCAGCTTTTTGCAGCGTTACCTGCACTACATGCGGATCTGCTTTGAAGAGGTCAGCAGCCAGTGTTTCCACACTTCCTTCGGCGAGCAGTTGCCCGCCCACGAATATGCCTACACGGCTACATACCTGCTGTACCTGGTGCAGGTGATGAGAAGATAAGAGAATGGTAATACCCTGCTCCTGGTTGAGTTGCCGGATCAGTTCCAGGAAATCGCGTACCCCTGCAGGATCAATGCCCAAAGTAGGTTCATCGAGAATGATCACTTCGGGGCGTTTGAGTAGTACATCTGCCAGGCCCAGTCTTTGTTTCATACCACGGGAATAAGTGCCGGCTTTCTTGTGCATGGCTGCTTCCAGCCCTACAGAAATGAGCATATCCTTTGCCGCAGTTTCCACTTCATGTTCCGGAATGCCATTCAGCCGGCCGATGTATTTCAGGTTTTCCAGTGCCGACAGCTCGTTGTAAAAACCAACGTTGTCGGGCATATATCCCACCTTCCTTTTTACAGGGATGGGATTGCGCGAAGCATCCAATCCGCAGATCCGGGCGGTGCCGGCAGTGGGTTCTGTGAGCCCCAGCAGCATTAGTATGGTCGTAGATTTTCCGGCGCCATTAGGTCCAAGTAGACCGAAGATCTCTCCCTGCTGAATACGCAGGTTCAGGTTATCAACGGCTTTCAAAGACCCATAGGTTTTGGATAACCCATGTATCTCTATGATTGCTTGTTCCATAATGTACTATCGCCTGCCATATTTACGAATAAGGAAATAAACAGCGCCCAGGGCGATTAGGATAATGACCAATCCCAGCCAGCCTGTCAATACAGAAGTCCTGACGGTGATGCGAAAATCTGCTTTCGCATTGGTGTTGTTATTCCTTACAGTCACATTGGTCATGTAATCGCCGGCCAGTGTTTTGTCCGGCACCTGCAGAGTAGCCATGATCGTGGTATCTGCACCTGCTTCCAGGTGAAGGATCTTGGTAGGAGCAAAAGTAAGTTGCCATTGCGCAGGATTTTGTGCATTCAGTTCCAGGTTGTCCAGAGGAATGGTGCCCGTGTTTTTAATCACAAGCTGTAGTTCCCTGGTACTACCTTCGGTCACCTCTTCACTCAGTTTGCCACTGGGAGTGGATAAGGTCACCCCATAAGTGCCTTTAATTACTGCTTCCAGGTGCAGTTTCAGGGAATCGCTGCCCACCAGTGCGGTTACCGGGATATTGTATTTGCCAGGTTTGGTATCCAGTGTAGGCGTGAATTCGATATTGATATCAGCGGTTTTACCGGAATCAATATTCACAGAGGTCACTGACATACCATCCACTTTAAAGCTTGCATTCCATCCGGCCGGTAAGCCTGCAAATAGCTGGAACACACGGGATACGGGAGCAGCATTCTTTAGTTTAGTGTTGTAGCTAAATGTGGTGTTGGCTGCGGCCTCAATGTTCATCAATCTGGCAGTAAATGGCGGAGAAGATTGTGCCCGGAGCTGGTTGCTGAATAAGAAAACGAATAACAGAACGAATAAATACGGACTGCGCGTCATGCGGCGCTGATGCTGAGTTGTAGTAGCTGACATTGCCAATTCGAGATTAATAAATAAAAAATTATAGCTAATTGTTATTTACTTATTTCTTAATCGCAAGTATAATAGGGTTTTTACTTTTTGCAAAATTTTCTTGCCTTAAAAGGTGATTAAAAAAAGATGGAGGAAGCTCTCGCTCCCTCCTCTTTGCATTCCCCCAAAAAGTCAGCATGAATTATGTAAGGCTTTAGCTTCGTCGTTTGTCATCTGGTGGAACAATTTCCCAGGGTCCGGAAGAACCCCGGTTTGTTCCAATTGGAAAAGGTTTGATTATCTCTCATTCTCTGTATAGTATATTGCCAATTGGATGCCAATGCCAAGACTAGATACCAACTTATTGCAAATCAATTAAATACAAAACCAACACGGTCCATTCCTTTCCATTTTCCGGAAATTTATCTGTTTTATGGAAGGCCCCCCTGTTTATAAAATGGATAATTATATATGTTTATTCATCTCATTGAACATAACTTTGACGACTATTTCTGTAATTATGAGACACGCTATCATCCTTATGCTCTTGCTGGCAGTGTTGGGAACCCAGGCACAAAAAGCCTCCCCTGCCGTGAACGAATTTGCAACTATTGATAAAAAGGCACTCCTCATCCCTGACTCAATGACAAAAACTACGGATGGAATTGCCCGGTATATGACCAGCACTTTCCCGGCAGAAAAAGACAGGGTAAGAGGGATTTTTATCTGGGTGGCAACAAATATTGCTTACGACCTGCCGAATATGTTCGCCATTAACTTTTATGAAAGCTCCGCTGATAAGATCAACAAACCATTATTGACCAGAAAAGGGATTTGCGAGAACTACGCCAACCTCTTTAATGACATCTGCCTGAAAGCTGGTATTAAATCTTATGTAGTAGAAGGCTTTACCAAACAAAATGGGTTTACCGATTATATTCCCCATGCATGGTGTGCTACACGGGTAGACAGCACCTGGTATATGTTCGATCCTACCTGGGGTTCCGGCTATGTGAACGGTGGTAAGTTTTACAAAAAGATCAATAACTTCTATTTTAAAACAATACCGGCTAACCTGATTAAATCCCATATGCCATTTGACTTTATGTGGCAGTTCCTGGAGTATCCTGTTAGCAGCCAGGAATTCTATGATGGCAAAGTACAGGTGAATAAATCAAAGCCATACTTCAGTTATAAAGATAGCATCATCGCCTATGAGCGGCTGAGTAAAACAGATCAGTTAATGGCTGCTGCCAGAAGAATTGAAGTGAATGGCGTGAAAAATTCAATGTCGTTCGACAGGCTTCAACACATCAAAGTGGACCTCGAAAATGATAGAAGAGAGAAAGAAAATGAGCGCCTGAATAAGATGGTCAACCTGTATAATAGTGCGGCGAATGATTATAACATTGGTGTTAATGACCTGAACGCATATATTAATTACAGGAACCAGCAGTTTACACCAATGAAAACGGATCCTGAGATTCAGGCGATGCTGGATGGTGTCGAGACCCGTTTTAATAAAGCAAAGGAGAAGATCTCACAGATACAAAACCCTAATCCGGATATGACTGCAAGCATTGGGCAGTTACAAAAGGGAGTGAATGAGGTAATGCCAAGATTGAAGCAGGAGCAGGAATGGCTGACAACTTACTTCGGTAAGAGCAAGTCAAAGCGGAAAGGGATGTTCTATGAGAAGAAATGGACTTGGTTTGGAATCCCCCTGAACTAAACTAAAGCGGCCGGTTGTTTTACGCAACCGGCCGCTTCTATATTTTCCCCTGCCGTCACCGGCCAATTTAAAGACCTGTTGAAAGGCTTTCTTTTATCTGTGCTAAAAACTCTTTCACCGTCTTTGCTGAACCCGAAGCAGGATCTGTCACGGCGCAGTTCATCTTCACAAAATTCTTCACATCCGCCATCTGCCAGATACTCGCCCCGCTCATCTGCGGATAATCTACCTTGAAGCGCCTCATTTCATTCTTTATCTCGTCTACCGTCTTACTATTATGTGAACTTTCGCAGGTACTAAATGAGCCCCTGCACATAAAGATCGGGTATACCGGTTGTACCGCACCCATGGCCGCTTTCCAGATGCCTGGATTCGCTCTCGTTCCTCCGTCATAGCATTGCAGGTAGATAGCATCTACCACTTTCGGATCTGTATTTTGCAGCACCGTTTTCCAGAAATCATTTATCCTGAAAGGACACAGGGTCATGTGCATTTTTAAGCGCGCCGCAATTTTGCTCATCTCAATCACAGAATGAGTATCATATACAGATTCATCATCGATACAAAATGCATCTGCACCTACTACTTCTTTCAATACTTTGCAGATCTTAAACAAGGTACCCTCCTCACCGGTGCCGGTCACCACACCCGGTACCTGCTTTGTAGCATCTACCCAATCTCTCATAAAGTCGAAAGTGTTGGGTGGTTGATTATACCACCTGCCTTCCAGCAGGATTTCAATCCTCGCTGTTTTTTTCAGGCCGGCTACACGGCGCAGATAGGCAGTATCCCCTACCCATTTACCATCATGAATAATTGGATGTTTGCTATCATCGCCGGAATACAGATCGCCATCTGCATGAATATAAAAGCTGGATAACATTACGGTATTGAATCCCGCATCCTGCAGCAATGCATAGGTGGTATCATCTCCGGGATACATACCCCTTCCAAAAATACTCAGGTTTTTTGCAGGCAAAGGCGCCTGCGCGGTACAAAACAAAGAAAAGCCTGTCAGGTAGGAAAGCAGCAATAAGACCTTCATAGTATAGTTATAGTTTATACAACCAAATTAAGTACTAATATCAAGGCTTCCTCACCACTCATATAGTTATATGGCTAGTCATCTAATCTTTGTGCTTCCAGCATGTGCTTAAGCAGCTCCTCAACTGCCATACTCTCCATACGAAATTTACGTGTTACAGCATTGAATGCCCATAGCAGCCATAATAATCCTACAACCTTAAAGAGGAAAGGGCTTGCCATATAGGGAATGAACAAACCCGGAATTAACACGATACCAACGGCCAGGCCAAATGCAATCATTGTCATTTTAGGCAGCTCCGAGGTGATGTGAATTTCTGTCCGGCCCGGGTAACGATCAAATTTCCCCTTCATTACCGATGAATGTAAATTCATCCGGTAGTAAGTTTTGAAGATATCAAAACCTTCTTCATTTATCCGACCGCCAAAAGGTTTACCATTCAGGTTCTTCACACCCCAGAATGCCTTGCTGGCGGGGATAGATGGATCACTGATATCTGACAGCCGCTCTATTATTTCTTCAAAAGGTAATCGGGTACTTAGCGTATACTCGGATTTAATATTCATAATAATTCATTATTCTTTTTCAAAACCATAATCTCTTTCTACCAGGCAAATCCGGGTTTTATACTGTGCATACCACTTTTCCCTTCCCAGTTGCTGCGCAATGATATGATCTGCCTGTTGCTTCCAGTTACGGATTGCTTCCAGGCTTTTCCAATAAGAAACGGTAATTCCCACCCCATCTCTTGCTGATTCTACGCCCAGGTATCCCGGTTGCGTCTTTGCCAGTTCTACCATCAGGGTAGCGGTATCTTTGTAACCATCCTCTACATCAGTTCTTAAAGATGTAAAAATTACTGCGTAGTAAGGAGGTGCTGGTGTAAGGGCTATCATGTTATTTTTGTTTTATGCTTCTTTTACTTCTTCACTATCCAGCAAATCCAACAGGAATTGCTTTGTCTTCTTCGCCTCTATTTTGTAAGGAATTGTGAACAATAAACTGCCGAATACCAGCATGCCAAATGGTGTTAATCCTGCCGGATCAAATTTCGCTGAATGATCACCGATAGCTGCCAGCAACATGGCCACACATATAAGCAACACCACAGACATCCAGAAGGCCGAAAATACCAGCACCGCTATATGCGGACTGCTCTTTACTTTTATCTCTGTCTTCCCCAGGAAATGAATAACCTCTCCTTTTACAATTGGCAGAAAGGAGTTCCTATAATTGATCACCCGCATTATTTCAAAACAGGGTCCAGTTATAGCACCCGTATAAGGTTTATCAGCCGGATCCTTTTTCGGTCCATAACGGGATACCACCAGTAGAGAAATACTTTTTTTAGGCGATACATTTGCTTCCAGTCTCCGCATCACCTCCTCCTCTTTCAGTGTAGTCACCAGGGTATAACGCTCAAAAGGTAATAAGGATTTCAAATTCATAAGCCAAAAATACTAGTCTTTTATCGTAATCCATACCGGGCAGTGATCACTCGTCTTCTCCCATCCTCTCACTTCCTTATCTACCCCTCCGGCAATCAATCGTTTCTCTATATCCGGACTTACCAGAAAATGATCTATCCTTAATCCCGCATTTCTGCCATAGGCATTGCGGAAATAGTCATAAAAAGTATAGATCGTTTCATCAGGATACATTTTTCGCATAGCGTCCGTCCAGCCCTGTGCCTTCAGTTCCTCAAATGCTTCACGGGTCTGCGGCAGAAAAAGCGCATCATTCACCCAACTGGCAGGTTTGTACACATCTTTTTCAGTAGGGATTACATTGTAATCACCCAGGATAATGACAGGTTTGCCACTGGCCATCAATTCCTGTGCATGTGCATGCAGGCGTTTAAACCAGGCTAATTTATATTCATACTTTGGACCCGGAGCCGGGTTACCGTTTGGCAAATATAAACAGGCAATGGTGATGCCATTGATCACAGCTTCTATATACCGGCTATGCAGATCTTCAGGATCGCCGGGTAGTGCCCTTCTCACTTCTTCCGGTTTGCCGATGCGTGACAGGATAGCCACTCCGTTCCAACTCTTTTGCCCATGCCAGATAGCAGTGTACCCGGCTTCGAGAATCGCCTCTTCGGGGAACTTTTCCTGTGGGGCTTTCAGTTCCTGCAGGCATGCCACATCAGGGGCGGTTTCTTTTAACCAGCGGAGCAATACTGCCAGATGGCCATTTACGCCATTCACATTATAAGTAGCTATTTTCATTTTCTTATTTTTCTGATGGCTTTTTTATATCTGATAATGACTGAATGAGACATGCAGCAATGTAACATAACAAAATCCGTTGACGCTGCGACATCTCCATATCCGCAAAGGTAATTAATAGTATAAAAATGCCCGCATACCTGAAAGGAAATGCACTTGCTGGTCATTGTATAAATAATGCGCTGCATCTCTCATATACAGGATATGATTAGTTCCGATCACAGCCTTTAAGCTGTTGACCTGCTCCGGAGAATACAATCCATCGTCCTTTCCATACATTGCATACACAGGAATTCCCCCTTTTACAATCTTTTCTATGACAGGCAGGTTATTGATAGTAGAATACTTCTCATGTTTCCAGAATTCATTGCTGGGCATATCATTGTTCAGATTTGCATAATACTGGTAAAGGGTATCTGCATCCAGTTTTTGATAAATCGCCTGTGCATCCGGGCTCCTGTTAGGAGTAGCAAAGAAGCCGTTTTTTGAAGCCTGTTTAAAACATCCTCTCCTGAATTCAATAGAAGCGCGATCCAGTTTTTCTAAATTGTCCAGGTCTTTTAAACCGGCCGCATCATTTTTCGCTGCATATATTTTTCTACAGGAAGCGATAATCGTGCGATAGGTCTCCTGCAGATTTACAAGAGCACTTACAAGAACCAACGCATCTACCTGTTCCGGATATTTATCGGCATAACCCGTGGCTACAATTCCCCCGAAACTAAACCCGATCAGGGTGGCGCTTTTAATTTGATATTGCTTATAAATATTGTTCAGGTCATCGTAAGATTGCTGGAACGTATATTTCGCCGTCGGATCTACAGAACGGCCTTCCCCCCTCCTGTCATAAGTGATCACGTAAAATCCCTGAACAGCCAGTCTTGCAGCAGTAGTCGATTCAAAATTAATGGCATTACTGCCAGGGCCACCATGCATAAATATCACTGCCGGCTTAGTACTATCTCCAAATGCGTGAGATACAATGATTTGGGCCTTCGCTCCACCGGTGCACACCAACAATAGAAAAAATAAAAATCTCATTAACATAAAAAGTTATCCTGCAAAATAACAAATGCGCAGAAAGACTTCGCTATTCATAAATAATATTGTGTTATGAAACGAACAATAGTTGTGGGGGATATCCACGGCTGCTACCATGAGCTGTTGACCCTACTGGAAAAAACCGGTCTCCGGGATGAAGACCTCCTGATCTCAGTGGGTGACCTCGTAGACCGTGGCAATAAATCAAGAGAAGTATGGAAATACTTCATGGATCGGCCCAATACAATTACACTCATGGGTAACCATGAACGAAAACACCTGCAGGGCGTACTGAATTACGCACAGGAAATAGTGAAAGTACAGATGGGAAACGAATATCCCCAATTCCTGGCCTGGGCTATGACACTGCCTTATTATTATGAAACAGATGAAGCCATCATTGTACATGCAGCGATGGAACATGATCTGCCATTGCATGAACAGAGACAGGATATACTGAGTGGAACAACTTCAGGCGAAAGACACCTGGAAAAGAAATATTCAAATCAGCATACGGAACTGGAAAACCCGGTCAAAGCACACTGGACTGACCACTATACAGGCAAGAAACCTGTCATCTACGGCCATTCCGTTAGCGGCGATCTTCCCCGTATTGTAAACAACACCTACGGCATCGATACCGGTGCCTGCCATGGAGGCTACCTGACCGCCATCGAACTGCCAGGTTTCATTATCCACCAGGTAAAAGTAACACAGGATCACTGGAAAGCACAAATTGCTGAATGGCAGTTGCCCGTATTGAAAAGTAAGGATTGGGATAACATGGAGATCAGCGCTATTCACAAAGAAATAGCAGGCCGTGCTTACAAAGCATCTCCAGCTGTACAGGAATTTCTGCATGAAAAGAAATCTTACCTGGCACTCCTGGATCTTTCGCTTACGCAAATGAAAGCGCAACTGGACCTCTTTGCTATTACCCACAAGGACCACCTGCATGAGTTTCCGTTCAAAACATTCCTGTACAAAAGCAGGTCCGGTACACTCACATTAGCAGATCTGAGAAAGTCGCTGCATACACCGGCCAGGATCACACAACTACAGCATCTTCTTTCTGATAGTATCCTTATCGGCCACAGTCACCGCCAGTGACAAGGCTTTCCGGAAATGTACCATGGCCTGGGTGCGATCCAGCGGAGTATACAAATGCCCTAACAAGGCATAATAAAAATGATTATCTTTTAATGACAACAATGCAGCAGCTTCAATCGCTGCTGCATTGCCCATTACTTTCGACAATGCCAAAATCCTGTTCAGCGCTGCCATCGGAGAAGACTCCAATACCACCAGCTGATCGTATAAATGTAAGATCTGCTCCCACTTCTCCCTGCTATCCTCCTTATGCGTATGCCAGTAAGCAATACCCGCTTCCAGGTGATACTTGGTCAACACACCTCCCTGCGCACCCTCATTCAGATAATAGGTTCCCTTCGCTATCAGGTCCTGATCCCACAGCTTCGTATCCTGATCCTCATATAAGATCATTCCCCCCTGCTGATCGGCCCTCGCCTCAAACCGCGATGCATGAAAACACATGAGTGACAACAAGGCATGGACGGCAGGCAAAGCCGTAGGCGGATGTGAGACTAATAAATAACACAGGCGCATCGCCTCCAGGCAAAGGTCTTTTCGCAGGGTTGTATCCTGTGATGTAGAATAATACCCCTCGCTGAATAACAGGTATAAAGTAGTCAATACCGTATCCAAACGGCTATTGACAGCTCCGGCGGAAGGAGGGATTATCGGTATCTGATCTGCTTTCAGCTTGTCCTTTGCCCTTTGCAGGCGCTTGTAAATGACATCCTTATTCGTCAGGAACGCATCCGCTATTTCCTGCGCACCAAATCCGCAAAGCAGGTTCAATGCCAGCGCTACCTGCGCTTCCTCGGGAATACCAGGATTACACACCGTAAAGATCATTGCCAGCTGACTATCATGAATACGCTGATCAGAGAGATCGATATCCATTTCTGTCATATCACTGCTGTTTTTTTTGATCTCCGGACTTATCTTCTTCGCAAATAACTGATCCCTTTTTATTAGGTTCAGGGTCCTGCGCTTTGCTACAGTATATAACCATGCAGTGGGATTGGGGGGAATACCCTGCTGACTCCACAATTCAGTGGCAGAAAGAAAGGTATCACTCACAATGTCTTCCGCAGTTTCGATGTGCGCAATACCAAAAAGCTGACAGAGTACAGCAATCATCTTCCTGTACTCTGTCCTGAATAAATATGGGAGCAGTTCCTGATCTTCCATTAAGCTTCTTTCATTAGCATACGAACTTCTACAGAACCATTCCATGGTGCATTTAAGACTGGGCAGTTTTTACCGATCTCAGTAGCTGCTGCCAGGTCTGCCGCCTTCACAATGACGAAACCTCCTATAGATTCTTTGATATCCGGGTAAGGGCCATCAGTCACTACCTTACCCGCCTTGATAACAGTGCCCTCTGGTCGGAGACGGTTGCCATGACTAACCAGGCTACCCTCAGCCTCCAGCTTTCCCAGCCATTCCTGCCAGGGCTGGATACTGTCCTGCAAGGCAGCAGGAGAAGGTTGTGCTTCTTTGGAATTGTCTCTTCTGAAGATCAATAAGAACTCATTCATATTGTTAGATTTTTTCGGGAAAATTGAACGGGTTATTCAGGTAACTAAACAGCAAAATGTATTAATGCTTAGCCGCAAACATACCCACTTTATAACTACCCACCGGCATTGGAGAACCAAAGACAATGTTCAAACGGTTATAACTGTTAATAGCTACGATAGCAATCACCAGGTCTATCAACTCTCCTTCTGAAAACTGCGCAGCCGCAGCATCGTAAACTTCGTCAGATACATGGCCCAGGTTTACAGTAGTCAGCGCTTCTGCAAAAGCCAGTGCCGCCCGCTCCCTGTCTGAATAAAAAGGCGCTTCCCTCCAGGCATTCATCACGAACAGGCGATGCTCTTCCTCCCCCATCGCACGCAGTTCCTTGGTATGCATATCCAGGCAAAAAGCACAGCCATTGATCTGCGATACCCGAAAATAAATCAATTCTAATAAGGATTTGTCAAGTGGGGATTTTGCCAGGTAAGGAGCGAAACCGCTTAAAGCTTGCATTGCATTGTTGGCATGTTGAAAATAATTCAGTCTTGTTTTCATGATTTGTGATTTTGCCCTTATGACAAATGGCTTTTCCTGAATTGGACAAAATCAATAAATATTTATTTTATACATTTGTAAGTCAATAAAACCTATGAAAAAGAGTCTATTAATCGCTTTGCTCTGCCTAAGCGCTTTTTTCACCTCCCAGGCCCAGCATTTTACCAATGGATTAGGGATTGCCCTGATCCATGACGAAACAAAATATTCAAAAGACAATCCTTATATAGCCCTTGCCTATACTCCCGGGTTTACTTTTAAAGAAAACAGTAAATACTCTTTTTCCATCAATGCCCCAGTCAGGATCGGGTATGCCCAATATTATTACACGCAGACCTATGGTAGTGTTACAGTATCTGACGACTGGAAAAGCTATCTCTTCCAGGTGCCATTGATGTTTAACTTTAACTATGGTGCGGGATCTTCCCAGAAAGCACGTGGCAGGATTGGATTTTTTGGTGGGGCGGGGATTGCTGCCCAATACCGTACATATGACGAAGTTTATATTGATACTTACAATAGTGTCCATATTATTAAAAACAGCTCCGAATTCAGTACCAATGTTGCCATTAATGCGGGTATCAGGTTTGCGATCGGCAGATCTTACAGGAGAAGAAACCTGGAACTAGGCACCGCCCTACTGGTGGGTGTAACGGGTGAAACACACGACCTCTTTAACTATCATGTCCTCTTCAATTTCTAACAGGCCAGCTGCCCGTTCATGAAAACCGGATCTTATCCCACAGTTTATTGGACACCACCTGCTCAATCACCTGTTCCCGATAATTTCTGCTGATAGGGATGCGATGGTGCTGGATAAAAATCTCATTGCCTTCTATAGCTTCAATTTTATCAATCGCTACAATGTAAGATTTGTGTACCCTGATGAAGGCCTGACTATCCAGATTTTGTTCCAGGTTTTTCAGGTAGAGTAGGGTCACGTATTTCCCTTTTACGGTGTAGATGGTGATATAGTTTTGCATACCTTCTACATAGAGGATATCTTCAAAGTGAATCTTCTCATATTTACTGCCACATTTAATAAAGAAATAGTCGGTAGTGGCTTCAGTTTTCTGTACGTTTGCCCTGTTCACCAGCTGGTGGTATTCCCGGGCCTTACTCACAGCTTTGAAAAAGCGGTCAAAGGTGATAGGTTTCAGCAGGTAGTCCAAAACGTTTAACTGAAAACCTTCAAGCGCATAACTGGGATAAGCAGTGGTGATGATCACCATAGGAGGCCGCTGAATAATCTTCAGGAAATCGATGCCGTTCATTTTAGGCATTTGAATATCGAGGAAGATAAGGTCGATGGGATGCTGGTCCATGAGTTTCATGAGCGCAACCGGGTTTTCGCAGGTATCGACCAGGTGGAGAAAATCAATTTCCTTCACATAGTCGGCCATTCCTTCGCGGGCCAGCGGTTCATCATCTATGATTACGCAGTTTAACATCCGTTTAATAAATTTTATGCGATTTTATGCATGACAGGCAATCCCTGCAATACTGACAGCTCTAATGTCAACCTTACAGAAAATGAAGCACTGTTACTATTTACCGACAGTTCATACTGCCCGGGATACATCAGCTCCAATCTCCGCCTTACATTCTTCAATCCAATTCCTCCATACCGCACTACCTCTTCTTCCTCCTCAGTTCCGGATACGCTATTAGCCACCAGCAAGCACAACTCCTGCCCGTTTACCTGCAACTCTATCTGTACCCAGTTTGCCTGGTCGGCTTGTTTGGATACATGTTTAAATGCATTTTCCACGAAGGTCATCAGTATAAAAGGAGCAATACCCAACCGGGCATCATAGATGGCAGGCAGCTGGATATCGACCTCTACACTGGCATTCTGCCTGAGCCGTTCCAGTTCAATCCCATTTTCAAGGTAGGCAATTTCTTTATTCAGCAGAATCTGTTTGTCATTGCATTCGTACAACTGATGCCTGAGCAAATCAGAAAACTTGGCCAGGGAAGCAGAAGCCATATCCGGATTCTTATGAATCAAAAAAAAGATGGAATTAATAGTATTAAACAGGAAATGAGGATTAAACTGGTACTTGAGGTAATTCAGTTCAGTCTCCAGTTTTTCCGTTTCCAATAGCTGCTCTCTTCTCTTTGTCTGCAGCCAGCTCCTGCCCAGTTTAATGCTCATGGCCAGGGTCATGGCAGCTATCGCACTGGGGAGAGAATTGGCCAGCACAATATTCAGGAAACTGTCGGTATGAAAAAGCGCTTTTACGGTCGTTCCTGCCAGGTATGCAGTAAGATAATAACCGGGTACAATACAAGCGGCAGTGATCAGCGTAGTGGCCACCAATAGCAGTACATAAGTCGTATATTTCCCCTTTTCGAAGTAGCGGGGCAACAAAAAATAAAGATTAAAACAAACAGCCAGCATTTCCCAAAATACATACGTGAAGTACTTGGGAAACATCGTGGTGGTAAAGATGATATCCGCTGCCTTTATAGGGTTGCCTACAGCCACTGTCCACCAGACAAACTGGTAGAACATCCAGAATGGAATATGATAGAGCTTGTATGTATAGAACCACTTCGGCATTACTTTGAAGTTACGCAAAAGGCAGGGTATTTCCTGCCCCCCTTATGTGAACGACATGAAATAATTGACGAACTGCATAATATGACTAATCGTCATCAGCGACGCCCCTGATTTCGTCTGGCACAATTCCTGTACTACTTATATTAAAAATATAGAACTATGGATATTATTATTCAATCCCTCGGATTTAAAGCCAGTAATGCTCTTGAGTCGTATATCCGTGAAAAGCTGAACACGTTAAAAACAGACAAGATCGTACGTGCAAACGTTACATTATATAAAGGGCCGGATAGTACCCCTGAAAATAATTATTGTGAAATCAGGCTGGAAGTTCCAGGCCAGGATCACTTTGCAAAGAAAGTAAGTCCTCATTTTGAACCTGCTGTCAATGAATGTGTGGATGTTCTGCAAGCCCAGATCGTAAAGATCAGGGGTAGAAAAGAGGATGGCAACAGGCACCAGGATAAGACAAATATCCAGGATGTACTGATGCAGCAGGACAGTGATAACAATGAAGATGTAGAATTAGAAGACGTAGTGAAATAGTGTGTTTTAAAAAATGATGAAGGGTGATAAAAGGTTCTTTTTATCACCCTTTTTGTTTGTATCAGTATAACTAAAAGTTATTACCCATTACCATTTACAATTTCCATATGCGACCGCGACATTAGACCTTTGCGGGCATTATGGAAATAGTGAACAAACCTTTTTTAGACCGGACAGTAAGACTCACTACAAGGGAAGTCATCTTTTTGCTTGCATTCGTATTTTGTCTTACACCGCTGATCACGCCACCTATAGCCTTATTAATGGGCTTAGTGATTGCCCAGTTTGTTGGGCATCCTTATTTACACCTCAACGACAAGGCTACACATTTACTCTTACAGATCTCAGTAGTAGGTTTGGGATTCGGCATGAATGTAACGAGTGCTATTCACGCCGGTAGCCAGGGATTATTATTTACCATAGCCTCAATTGTAGGTACATTATTCTTCGGCTTTCTTTTCGGAAAGCTTTTGAAAATTGAGAAGAAAACTTCTTACTTAATTTCTGCCGGCACGGCTATATGTGGAGGAAGTGCAATCGCTGCCATCTCTCCAGTTATCAAGGCGGAGGAAAAACAGATCTCTGTAGCCCTGGGAACGATCTTTATCCTCAATTCCCTGGCTCTCTTTATATTCCCGGCTGTTGGACATTTGTTAAACCTGACCCAAACCCAGTTCGGATTATGGAGCGCTATCGCCATCCATGATACGAGTTCAGTAATAGGGGCTGCCAGTAAGTATGGCGCAGAAGCCCTGCAGGTAGCAACTACTGTGAAACTGGCGAGAGCCTTGTGGATCATCCCGCTTTCTTTGCTGAGTTCTTTTGATAAAAAGAAAGTTAAAATTCCCCTGTTTATTGGATTCTTTATAGTAGCGATGGTGTTGAATAGTTATGTACCGATTGTACAGGAATATGGTCATTATGTGGTAGATGTTTCCAGGGCAGGCTTAACACTAACGTTGTTTCTGATTGGGTGTGGGTTAAATGTGAAGGTACTCAGGGCTGTGGGTATCAGGCCATTTGTACAGGGTATATTTTTATGGATCCTTATTGCCAGCGCAGCATTATGGTCTATCATCACGCTGGTATGATGTGGATGAATCACAGGTAAAATGAAGCCCCCGGAAGTCGCTTAAAAAAGTTTCTCCCAATCAGGGCCCGAATAAAACGGGCTGTCCCGAAGTTTTGAGACAGCCCGATCAAATCCTGTTTATTCAAAAACCGGTTGTTCCGGTAATGTGTATTTCTTACCGGCATTCACCTTCTTCAGGTAATCCATCAGCACACTAAAATATGCCACCATTGGTTTCGCACTCATATCTGTATGCAAATCATCTTTCAACTGTTGTCTCCAGTCAATACTCGCCCCGGGGCTCATCACTTTTTTCAGGAAATCGCCTACGGCTTTGTTGCCCCAGTAATTAGTAGCATGCGGATCCTGGTGCAGGATACTATCCGCAATATGAGCATGGAACTGGAAGACTAACACACTTGCAATTGAGTAATCATAATACTGTGCAGGATCATCATTGATATGTGTCTTGGTCGCAGCATCACAATATTCCTCTCCTCTTTCTGATGGAGGTACGATACCCTGGAATTGTTTTACCAGTTTCCACCAAGCCTGGTTATACTGTTCCTTCGGCAGTCTCTTCGCATACAGGTTATATTCAAACGCTGTCATTACGCCACTGCTCCATGGTAAGCTGACCACATAGCTCAGTGCTTCTTTTAATAATTTCAGTGTATCGTTCGTTGTTGTGTTCTTAGGAATCAGGTTCAGGTTTTCAAGGAAAGGTTTCTGTAAAGAAGCCAGGCCCATCATGGTACCAAAGGCCTCATGAAATCCCCTGTTAGCGCCGCTGCGCAGGATCACCGGAATTTCCGGACGACTATAGGACATGTAATAATAGATATGTCCGAATTCATGCAAAACCGTACTCCAGTAATCGGTCGTAGGTGTAATACTTTCTAAGGAACGCACATCATTTGCGATATCCATGTGCCATGCAGAGGCATGGTTATTTTTGGTAAACGGACTATCGGCAGGCACCGGGTACAAACTACTCTTTTCCCAGAACACCGGTGGCAGCGGATCGAAGCCGAGACTCTTATAGAATTCTTCACTCTGGTGAGCCATCCATTCAGCACCATGTACTTTCAGGATAGAATCAATGCTCAGGCCTTTCACGTCTACTAAGGAAGACCAGTCCTGGCCCCAGCGATTAGGTAACCAGTCAGCGGGGATGTAATCAGGAACGGGTTGTTTATATTTATCAGCCAGGGTGTAACGCGCCCAGGTATGCAACTCTCTGTATAATGGCCATATTTCAGTTATGAACTGACGGGTCAGTTTGATCACCTCGTCCTCACTCATCCCATATTCACGGGCGTTATAATCAAAAAAGTCCTTGTAACCCAGTGGTGTTACAGAAGCATTGCGGAGGTATTGTAAAGAATCAAGACCGGCTTTGAGGGTCTTACCTACTTCCTTACTGGCGATCCATGCTTTTCTCCTTTCCTGGAGGTTATTGGAGGATTCAAGGATTTCATCGATGCGGCCAGTGGTGACAGATTTCCCATCGAGGGTGAACTTGAATCCGTACAAAGCGGATAACTGTTTATTGGTAGCGCTGATACGGCGGGTAACAATATCACCTGCGGTAGCGGGGTTATTCCCGGCATTGAAGAGGATCACTTCGAACTGCCTGAGCTGTAAGGGCGTGAGTTGATCTTTCAGTTGCAGGTATTTCTGTGCAGAATCGATATTGGCCTTACTACCGGTATATTCCGCTAATACTTTATCAGCGGCATCAGCAAGTTGCTGGCTGAGGGTGTCGCCTTTTACGATACGGGTATTGAGTGTCCATTGGGCCAGGTTGTCTTTGTAGACGAGGTCCTGGTAGGTTTTGTTGTAGCCGTCCAGGTAGGTTTGCGCCTGTTCCTGGGTGAGCTTGTTTTTATTATTGTCGGATGACTGGCAGGCTGCTAATGAAAACAGGGCGCCGGTAGCGACAAGGGTGAAACGATTCATAAAGCTTAGATTTTGCGAAGGTGAATTTAGGTAAAAATATTTTGTTCAGAGAATGGATGGAGGGAAGGCTGGAAAATGGAAGAATGAACAAAATGAACAGAAAAGGAGGAGCTAAATTTGGTGGCCAAAAGATATAAATTTTAAGAGGTACAACAATTAAAAGACTAAAACATTAAAAGACGATGGCCTATAATCCAACTACAATTGCCAATTATTTTATTACTACGTATGGAACGATTCATGCACCTCTTAGTATTGATAAACTGGTCTGTTTGACTTATTTCTCATACGGGTGGTACCTTGCATTCTCAGAAGGTAAATCAACCTTAATCAAAGAACCATTAATATGCAAAAGAAATGAAGCTACATTCGGTTCATTATTTGAGAATATGGTAGATTCCTGGGTGAATTATTACTATAAAAAATTGCCCAATCCACAGGGGAATCAAAGTATTTCAAAGGAAGATGTGCGCCTGCTGGACCGGGTATGGAATACATACGGACATCTTCCACGCCTTCGCGGCATCGCCTTTTATAATGGAGACACGCCCTGGAAACAAACCGTAGTAACAGGACGTTTAATCATACCAATGCACCTGGTATACGCTTATTTTAAAAACATGTTAATCATGTCAGGCACCAATGCCGCATAATCCAAATTAAATATGAATACAGACATCATCCATAGTTTGAACCCGGAATCATCAATGCCTTTTAATGACACCTATACATTATTAAATAATAATGACAAGGATGAAATAGATGATCCAGAATATAATTCTGCAAGGCTGGATAGATATATCACCGATACTGATCTCAGGAAGCATATTACTTATTCCTTTATTTTCAATATCACGCTTTGGTTATCCGGTGTGTTAAGTGTACTATATTTTAATAGTTGCTTTTTAAAATTGAATCTATCAGATCCTGTACTGATCACACTATTGACAACATCTACATTAAACGTAATTGGCATGATGACGATTATCTTAAAGAACCTATTCCCCATACAGCCTGAGAAATTAAAATCTCAGGCTGTATGGTTTTAAAATTAAAATCCTGACGCTATTCCTAATTTCACAAAACCAGAACTCATTTTGTAGTTATCAATTTAAAATACCTATTCATAAAATGAGCTCTAATATAAACACAACAACCCAATCAAACACATCACCTCAGTCAAAATCCCCCCATCAAAACCTTTGCACCAAATACTCCTCCTCCAAATCCAACTGTGCCAAATGCTTCCTGATAATCTCCTCGTCAATACTATCCTTCTTATTCATCTTCCTCAATATCCCACGCTGCTCATTGATCAAATCCGTCAACACCACCTTATACCGCGCTATCTTATGCGTCACCTGCTCATTCCCCTCCTCCGAAGCAATATAATTCTCCGCAAATGTCACACCCCCCTCCAATCTCGCCTTCAACGACTTCAGCAAATCATTTCCCGCGATCTCCTCCCCATACTTATTATTCAACAAAGCCAGGCCATACGAGGCCATCTTTTTTCGCATAATCGCCTCCTGCTCATGCTCCGGCATAAAAAACCGATCCTCCCCCAGATTCACCCACTTCACCACCAATGGCAAAGTCAGTCCCTGGAACACCAACGTAATCAGGATCACCATAAAAGTGATAAACAAAATTAAATCCCGCATCGGAAACACATGCTGCTTATCCAACATCAAGGGTATCGACAATGCCGAAGCCAAAGACACCACCCCTCTCATTCCCGCCCATCCAAACACCACCGGCAGGCGCCAGCCAGGGTTATTATCCGCCGTCCTGATATACCTGCTCACCACCCTCGTAAACAAAGAAGCACCCATCGTACACATCATCCGCATCACAATCACCACAAACGTTATGACCAGGCTATACTTAATCGCACTCCACAAAGACACCTCTCCCAACTGCTGCACAATCACCGGCAGCTCCAGCCCTATCAGCAAAAAGATAATCCCATTCAATACAAACCCTATCGTAGACCATACATTTACCCCCCTGATCCTGCTCAGGTGCGATAAAAAATGATGACTCTTATTCGACATAAACAATCCCCCCGTCACCACCGCCAATACCCCCGAAAAATGCATACTCTCCGCGGTTATATACATTACATAAGGCGCCACAAATGTCAACACCGTGTCCATACTTGCATTCGTAGGCAGCCAACGATGAATGGCATAAAAGACCATCCCTACTGCCAGCCCCACAAGGATCCCCATCGAAATCACCAGGCAAAAACTCGTCACCGCTTCATGAAATACAAATTTCCCAGTCGTCACCGCAATCAGTGCAAACCGGAATACGATCAAACTCGATGCATCATTCAACAAACTCTCCCCTTCCAATATATTCACCAGCGATTTTGGCACCTTTACCCCTTTTAAAACAGTCGTAGCCGCTACCGCATCCGGTGGAGAAATAATCCCTCCCAATAAAAAGCCCAGCGCCAGCGTAAAGCCCGGAATCAGGCTACTGGATACGATCGCAATCACCCCGGAGGTCAGGATCACAATCAGGAAGGCAAATGAACTCACAATCCGCCGCCAGCGCCACAGGTCCTTCCAACTGGTTTGCCAGGCGGCTTCATATAATAATGGAGGCAGGAAAATCAAAAAGATCAATTCCGGGTCAATGCTGATCTGGGGTAATCCGGGGATGAAGCTGAGCGCTAAACCACCGATCACTAATACGATCGGATATGAGATCTTTAACCGCCCCGCGAGCATGACTAAAAAAAGTATGACTAATAGAATTCCAATGTAGACCGTAAAGGTAAAATGCATATGGGCACCAGATTATAGATTTTGGTATAAAAGTTCTCAATAAGTAAAAGGCAGGGTTGGCTATTTTCTATTTCCTCAAAGATCCCAATATAAACAATCTTTCTTAATCCATATCTTTGCCGCCCATGGAAGCAATCATCTTTTGCGGCATCCAGGCCAGCGGCAAATCCACCTTTTACAAAGAACACTTTTTCAATTCACATGCCAGGATATCCCTTGACCTGCTGAATACCAGGAATCGTGAAGATATTTTCCTGCACGCCTGCCTCAATACCCAAATGCCCTTCGTGGTAGACAATACCAACCCTACCCGTAACGAACGACAGAAATATATTGCCCTTGCCAAACACAGACACTATACCGTTAAATGCTATTATTTCCAAACAGGACTACAGGACGCCCTTTCACGTAATAACACCCGGCATGGCAAAGCGCTCATCCCGGAATTTGGTATCAAAGCCACCCTGCGCAGGTTCGAAACCCCTGAACTAATCGAAGGCTTCGATGCTATTTATTATGTAAGACTGGAAAATAATAGCTACTCTATTCAAAACTACTCACACGAAATTTAATTCATTCTCATGAAATTCGACGAACTAGACAGCAAAATGCGGGTATACGAAACCGCTCATGACACCATCGTTCTCCCCAACATCTTCATGGTCGCACGCATTGACGGGCGTGGCTTTACCCGCCTCACTAAAGAGCTCAATGATTTCGAAAAACCCTTCGACATGCGCTTCCGCGACATTATGATCGAAACTGTCAAACACCTCATGCAATGCGGTTTCAACATCCTCTATGCTTACACTGAAAGCGATGAGATTTCCCTGCTATTCGACCTCCATGAAAACGCCTTCGGCCGCAAGATCAGGAAATACACCTCTATTCTTGCCGGCGAGGCCAGTGCTAAGTTTTCTTTACAACTGGGCCAGGTAGCCGCTTTTGACTGCCGGATCTGTGAATTACCCAATGCCCAACTGGTGCAGGATTATTTTCGCTGGAGGAATGAAGACGCCCATCGCAATGCACTCAGTGCCCACTGCTACTGGATACTGAGAAAAACCGGGAAAACCGCCAACGAAGCAACAAAGGTGATCAATCATTTATCTACCGCCGAAAAGAATGAATTGCTTTTCACACATGGCATTAACTTCAATGAGCTGCCCGACTGGCAAAAAAGAGGAATAGGTATCTATTGGGGAAAGACTGAAAAAGAAGGGATGAACCCTGTTACCGGCAAAACCATGACAGTGCAGCGAAGAACATTGATTGTAAATGATCAGCTACCCATGAGAGAAGAGTATAACGGGTTCATAGAAAAACTATTAAACAACCAGGGATACTAACGCTTCCCACTCACATACTTACTCCCCTCCACATAAAACCGGTAATCCAACAACGCATCCGCCCCGGCATAATCTACCCCTATGCGGGGCGTTGCTACCACCTTTTCTACCACATACCCATCATCCGCCAGGTAAAACTCCTTCGAATACAAACTATAGCCCGTATGCACCTTGTCAATCCCCAAAGCCTTACTCACATTGCCCGGGCCACGCGTTAATGTAAAATCCGCCTTCGCTTTCCCCGTCCTTTTCAACATCGTTGAAATCCCCTCCAGCGGCTCCGCTGCCCTGATCAACACCGCCTCCGGAATATCCGCCTTATTCGTCACTATATTAAACAGGTAGTGAATGCCATAACACAGGTACACATACGCATTTCCCGCCGTGCCAAACATCACCTCTGTGCGGTTCGTACGCCGCCCGCCATACGCATGGCTGGCCTTATCCACCACACCTCTATATGCCTCTGTCTCCACGATTCTCGCCGTTGTCAATACCCCATCAAACCTGGTCACAATCACCTTACCCAATAATTCACGCGCTATTACCAGTACATCAGGCCTGTCATAAAATTTCGCAGTCAGTTTTTTCATCAATATGAATATAAATAAAAAATCAGCGCCAGGAAAGGCGATCAATAACAAATTCAATCTTGCCGCAACTTCAGTTTCACAGGTTCCCCATTACTCACTAATGACGCATAACCGTTACGCAGCTTCGTACACGCCCTTCTTTCAATTGCAAAGCCTTCCTCACTTGTGCTGAATCAGAATACACATCAGCGTAAATCATTAATATGGTTTTGCCAGCAAAAACACCGGGCACCAGGACAAACAAGTCTTCTCATAAAATCCATCAGACCTTTCAACCTAACACAAAGAAGATGCAAATTAAAATATGTCATAAAAAAAATACAAGCCTGCCTATTGTATCCTATTCAAAAAAAACTATTTTGCGCTTCTTTCCTTTTACATACTATGCAACACCCTCCAATCACCCGCAAGCTCCACGGGCTTGACCATCTTCGCGCATTTGCCATCACTTTCGTCTTCCTGTTCCATTACAACGTATTCAGTCATCCCAACTGGATTTCCACCATCGGTAGTTTTGGCTGGACAGGCGTAGACCTCTTCTTCGTACTCAGTGGCTTCCTCATCGCCGGCCAACTATTCAGCGAAGAGTCCATTTCCCTAAAGACCTTCTATACCAAAAGGGTCTTCCGCATCTTTCCCGCCTATTTCTTCATTGTAGCACTGTACTTCCTGTTTCCGTACCTGCGGGAACGTGATACCCTGCCCCCACTCTGGAAATTCCTGACCTTCACCCAGAACATGGGCCTCGATCTCAAAAACACCGGCGCTTTCTCCCATGCCTGGTCTTTGTGTATTGAAGAACAGTTCTACCTGGTCTTACCTATCTTAATTATCTTTTTCAGAACCTATCACCTCAGCAAAATCGCGCCATGGTTCATTGGCTCCCTCTTCCTTGCAGGTTTCGGCGTTCGCCTCTATTGCTGGATGAACTTTTACCTACCCGCCACAACGGATACCTGGATGGTATGGTACAAGTGGATCTATTACCCCACTTTCAGCCGCCTGGATGGCTTGCTCGTTGGCATCAGTCTCGCAGCCATTAAAGAAAGACTCTACAAATACAGTACCCCATTGCTCATAGCAGGGCTCCTGGTACTTGCAGGGGCTTACATCTTATGCGAGGATGAAAACCTGTTCAATGAAAGTATTTTCGGTTTCCCATTGATAGCCATCGGTTATGGCTGTATCGTAGCCGCCGCCGCAAGTCCTGCCTGCTTCTTATATAAACATGGTAATGTGCTCACCCGCTCATTGGCAGCACTCTCCTATGCCCTCTACCTGAGCCATAAGATAGTCATTAACGTGACCCAGAAAATAGTCTCGCAATGGGGAATCGATAAAAACAGTACGATCATGTTTGTCATTTGCACACTCACCTGCCTCACAGCTGCATGGCTAATGAGGTTATTAATTGAAAAACCTTTTTTAAGATGGAGAGAGAAGATCCTTTTACATTAAAAAGCCTGACATCAATCCACCAAAGCGTCTAAAAAGGATATTAGCGCCTGCTGCTCCGCCTTACTCAATCCTAATGTATCTGATGATAATGTCTGGTGCATAACGGGTGAAACACCACCCTGATTGTAAAAGTCAATCACCTGTTGCATGGTACTAAAATTGCCATGATGCATATAAGGCGCTGTCGCAGCCGCATTTCTGACTGTTGGGGTCTTGAACGCACCTTCATAAAAGGTAAGGGGAAACACCGCAATCCTGCCCCTGTCAGTATCTGCTACCGGGTGTTGCAGATCACTGTTCAGGGGTACTCCTAATATTTCAAATTCTGTCCGGTTAAACAATGGAGGTGTTAAACCATTGAACAATGGCGCAAAATGACAACTGCCACAACGGGCCTTGCCCATAAAAATATTAAAGCCATGCTTTTGCTGCGCACTCATAGCTGATCTGTCGCCGGCTAAATAATGATCAAAAGGCGCATTAAAAGGAGTTAAAGTACGTATGTAAGCAGCCAGTGCCCTGATGATCTCTGCCTTCGGCATCTTCATTCGTGCTACGATACTATCATCCGTGCCCCCCATCTCCGTAGGGCTATGCAGCACCGCGTCTATCTGCTCTTCCAGGCTCTTTGCACGGCCATCCCAGAACTGTGCATACTGATAGGTGGAATATAATAAGGAAGGTGTATGCCTGGGTAAAAACCCGCCTGTTAAAGATGCATTCTGCGGCATTCCATCTGTAAAATGCTTTTCCGGTAAATGACAGGTGGCACAACTGCGCTGCCTGTTTCCAGATAATTTCTTCTCGGAAAATAAACGACGCCCCAAAGCTGTATCATAACCTATCTTCGGCGCGCTATTATCTCCATTCCGCAATACATCGCCCATCCCATCCACTGTAATGTCCGCGCCCTGTGTAAAGGTCTCTTTCTTAAAGGGATCACGCGAACCAAAGATCGCCGTTGTATTCAATGCCCTTACCGTATGCGTTGCGGCCTGTTTCGCCAACATCGCTTGTATCGGCATAGTATAATCAGTAATAAAGGTCAAACGATCAAAACTGTTGTAATCAGGATGAGCTGCTAAATAAGCATAAGCCTTCGTCATCGCGGTACGAATACTATCTATACCCACTACATTGCTCAATGCATCCATCGCTGCAGCTGCCTCCGGGATCCCACACTGTAATGAAGGCGCATCATAACCCGTAATATACAAACTCTGAATCCGGATCAGTTCCAACTGGATGCTCTCCATTACCTGCGCATCCGTTGCCTTGAAATTATATAACAAAGCAGGCAGACCTGCCGCCGTTTCTGCGACGATGTCTGCCTGCTGCATCAATTCTTTTTTAGATGCATGACTAAATAATAAAGCTTCTATCTGCTGAAATCCCACCGGCTCCTCATATTCTATATAAGGTTCTTCCACCTCATACTTTGCCGGTGTATTGAACACATAAGCCTCACTCACAAAAAAATATTCCATGAAAAACGAAATGCGCTTATACGCAAGCCGGCATTCCTTCAATGCCTGTTTCGCCTGCTCTACAGTACCCTCTTCCTTCACATCATATTTCGAAACCGCCAGCTGCAATGCCTTTGTAGTTAACGCAAACACAGCCTGCTGCGCTTTAAAATACCTGATCGTTTGCTCCGGGTATCCTTTCGGTGCTTCGCCTACTATCCCCAGGCACAATAACAAACACAAAGCTGTCAGCACCTTTATCTTCTTCATCGCGCAGTAATTGTAAATGTATCTTTTATACACCCTTCCTTATCCTCTACCGTATAAGTCTTCGTGCCTTTTGCAGGCTTTACTGTAATGGACTTTGAAGTCTGATGCTGCTCACTCCATTTATAATTACCAACAAATGATGCCGTTAATGTCAGCGCCTGCCCTGCCTTTGCCCTCATCACATGCTGCTTGTTCACGTCCTTCATCATCGTGAAACGATCCCTGATCACACCATCCGCACAAATCCATTTCAGGTCCAGGCGATTGTTTTCAATCTCCAGCAATGAGGCACCACCATTCATATCATTAGCATACTGCATGGCCTTGTGCGGATAGGTCGTTTGCCGGCCACCGAGCTTGCCCGCAGAACCACTTACAACGTATACAGTACCCGCATTCAGTGAATCCTTTACATACGGACAACTATTCTCACTCCCATCATACAACCCTGAAGAACGGCTCAGGTTATGCACTGCAGGATCAAATGAATCCATCATACCATAATGTCCTTTCATCAAACGGGAACGCTCATAATCATGACTATGTCCACACAAGATCAGATCGACCCCATTCCGTTCCAGGATCCGGATAAAATTCTCACGGATGCTGATCAGATCCTCTGCCTCATCAGAATTATGAGAACCCATGGTATATGGCGGATGATGCCAGTAAGCTACCACCCACTGCTTATTCTTATTTGCGGCCAGGTCGCGCTTTACCCATTCTACCTGTGGCCCCAGGGTATCATACAATTTATATTGCTCCGCTTCCTTACCATAACTATCCAGTGAAATAAAATGAACATTGCCAATATCAAATGAAAAGAAAGCCTGTGTATGAGAAGGTACCCCACCATCTTCTGCCTCTGTCGGCATAGAGAAATTCTGATAGTAAGCAGTCTTGTGTGTACGTACCGCTACTTCTACCGCACCCGGAAAATCATGGTCGTTATAATCATGGTTACCAGGTGTGGGATACATTGGATGCTGCTTTAGCAAATCATCCTTATACACGTTGAAGAACTTGGTCTGGAACTCCTGATCCGTGCCACTTCCATACGCATTATCACCCAGCAGGATCCAGGCATCCATATAATTGCTGCCAAGGTAATTCAGCATAGACTGTTTTACATTTCGCTGGTTCGCTGAGTTGTTCCCACAATCCCCAAAAGCACCTACCCTGATCAGGTTCTTACTACCCACTTCAGGCAAGGTGTAAAAGTAGTTATTGGCATCTCCCTGCAGGGTATCTGCAAAGGTGCCGACTGTATAATAATAACGCGTGTGAGGCTTTAACCCTGTTATTCGTACAATATGCTCAGTCGTTATCGTTGAATCGTCTTTCTGCAGATCCCATTTATTCACCATCGTACCAAAACGTACCCGGCTACGCGTAGCCACATTCGTACGCCAGCGAATCGTCATCCCGGTTGGAGAACCCACCTGCAGATACGGGCCACGGATCACCGTGATCGGATCTTCATCCCCATCACTGCTCTGCGCGTGTACGGTTAAAAACGAAAAGAATAATAAACAAAGTAGCCACCATCCCTGCTTCATATTACTATATGATTTTTATGTTAACTTTATCTGTGTAATCCCTTTTTCCGTAAATAAGCCAGCAGTTCTTCCGGTTTGTCTGTCTGAATCACATTGATCTGTTTCTTCTGCAACAGCGAATCAAATCCCTGCTCACCCAGGTCATCGTAGTCTCCCAGCGCATTCATCCACACTCTCATGTTAGCTTTACGTACTACCTGCATCAGGCTATCTGTATAACAACCATCATCTCCATGCAAGATAGGATATCGGCCCTGTTTTACCACTGCCATTGTCTCCGCTGCATTGTGCACCCTTGGCATCACGGGTATATCAGGGTCTATTGCCCGCACAAGATCTGCATCCTTATAATCGTATACAAAGAACAATACCTGCTTTTCCATGCCCATGTCCTTTACCATTTTGCAGGTAGCAAGCATCGCACTCTTTGTATCTGCTTTGAAATCTATATCGATCATGATTTTTCCCCTTGCCATTTCCAATGCCTGCCGGAAAGAAGGAATGCGTTCCTTTGTCACCACACCCTCTCTTTTTAAATGCAGGGCCTGTAGCTCAGAGAATGTCATATCCGCTACTTTCCCATGTCCGTCTGTTTTCTTATCAATGCCTTCATCATGCATCAACACCAATACCCCGTCCTTTGTTTCCCGAACATCTATTTCGATGATATCAATCCCCTTGTCAATAGCCGTTTGGATAGCGGGCAGGGAATTCTCCGCGTACACCCCGTGATCCGCACGATGCGCTGCCACCAGTATATACTGGTGATGATGATAGAAGTCTTTGATAATATGATCTACCGGAGCCATTGCTAACAGTAAAAATAATAGCTTATTCATTACCTGTTTCCTTTTTGTTTAAGATAATTGATCAGTGCTCCCGGATGATCCGTTTGTAAGCCCTGCACAGGCGTATCCAGGGCCTGCTGCCAGCTGAGCGGACCTTCTTCCTTCGCCTGCACATCCAGCCATACGGCCACATTTCTCTTTTTAAATACTGCCAGCATCTCCCCTGTATACTGGCCCACATTGCCATCAATTGCAGATACCGGGTACCTGTCAAAGAATGCATCCAGATCTTTTACATCATCAGGTATACTCGTCATCAATGGCATCTTTGGTGCCACCCTTTGCCATGCATCCACCTGCTCCAGGGTATTGCAGTATACCACTATATGCTTTTCCATACCTGCCCTTTTGATCAACGGATACACGATTTCCGGGTCCGCCTCTTTAAAATCAAGATAGATATTCACCCTGCCCTTACACAGTTTCAGCACATCGGTAAATGAAGGCACGTCCTTATTCAACTCCGAAAGCTCTCCATGACTAATATATAATCGTCCATCTTTAAACGTTCTCAAATCTACTTCCACATAATCTACCCCATCTGTTATTGCCCGCGTATATGCTGCCAATGTATTCTCTGGTAAAACAGTGTGATCGCCTCTATGGGCGATCACTACATGTTTATGCTTTACTACTGGCAGCAATGCTATCATCAGCATTAAATAAAATTGCATAGCTATCAAATTATCATTTTAAATACCACATCTTTGTTGTCAGTGCATCCGTACCTTGCCGGGTAACTGCTGCATTGTATTCATCCAGGTTATACGACTGCTCCGTAGTAGGATACTTATACCTGGACGGAATTTCAGAAATAGCTGCCAGTGGCCCTGTCACGAACACAGGATAACCCGTTCTTCTCTGGTCAAACCAACCTTCCGGTCCTTTCAGGAAATTCGCAATCCACTTCTGTGTGATCAGCTGTACCAGGGTACCATTGTATTGTACAGCTGCCTGTGCCAGGTAAGTAGCCTTCGCACTTGCAGAGATACCATAAGCATCCAGTGAGGCACTGATACCCTTTATATACAGGGAAGCCGCGGTTTCATCATTCACCGTAACTTTCCCCTGCTGCATCACTTCTGCCAGGATAAAACACTGCTCTGCATAACTCATCATACTAGCCTTCAGCAGGTTATTTTGGTTAGCATAGAAGATCGGCGCCATCTTAGAGATATGCGTCTCCCCACCATTGTAATCATAAGGAGATGCAATCGCATTGGGTACGCCTACATACAGGTTTGCATCTACTGTATAACCTGCCGTAACTGATACAGGCGCTGCCCATACAGGCAATCTTGGATCATGCAAACGCAGCAGGGTATCTACGATCTCCTTAGCCGGTTTGTACTTATCGATCTCAGTCGCCTTACTGTTCAGGTTCCCCCCCGGCCAGCTATCAATTGCATTCACACCTAAGTATTTCAATGCCGCATCATCATTATTGCTTTCGAACAAAGGATACTTTGCCGGATCGTTCAGCATGTTCTGCATCTCCGTATAGGCAGTAGCCGATTTCTTTGCCATACGCAGCAGCAAGCGTAAGTGCAGTGCATTGGCAAACTTACGCCAGTTCAATGCCACACCTCCATACAGGATATCATAATCCGCATCGATGGTCTGTGCATTTGAAGCCAGCGTATCGTTTGCCGCCGTAAGTGTGGCCAGCAGCGAAGGATAGATATCCTCCTGCCGGTCATATCCGGGATGTACTATACTACTGTCTTTAGATAGTAAGGCCTCACTGTACGGTATGTCTCCATATAAATCTGTAATATAGGCGAAGTTGAATACCTTAATAATATCTGAGATCGCCGTGTACTGCAACATACCTTTCGAAGCGGCCAGGTCATGAAAGGTCTTATTGTAGGTGAGCGCACCATAATACCCATCCCAGTTTATACCAGCCCAGCCAAACAGGTCATCACCTTCATTACGCACCTTGGTGATATAACGTGCTGCTTCTGCCGGCTTGTCCAGGAATGCATCATCCTGGTAAGGATATGCAGTCTTTACCAGCGCTGTTGTAAGCAGGTATTGCGGATTGACAGTTGTCGCCGTGTTTGGATCCGTATTGATCTCCGAAAAATTCTTCGTACATGCACTTAACAGGAACAATGCACCAATGGCATAGATCTTTTTCATATAGTTGTCGAATGAATATTAAAAGTTAAGACCCAGTTTCACACCATAAGAACGGGTATATGGCAGTGACCAGCTGGATGTACCAGGGGTAATGCTTCCGCTCTTGATCGTCATCGCAGTTTCAGGATCGTATCCTGCACCAGCTGCCGTCCAGCTAAAGAGGTTACGGGCTATCAATGACACACTCAGGTTAGAAATGGGCAGTCTGCCTGTCTGCTCCTTGCTGAACAGGTAGGTCAGGCTCACTTCACGCAGCTTTACATAGGTAGCGCTGAATGTATTGCGGGCATGCATTTTCCAATAGTAGTCACCGTAGTATGTTTCCGGATCGGTGATATTGGTATTTTTTACATAGCCTCCGTTCTCATCTGCGATATAACCATCTTCGATCATACCGTCGGTACGGTCGCTGGTACCATCATTCCATGCCAGGCCACCATGTGCCAGGTCACGGCCTTTCAGTGTATTGGTAGTACGGCCGTCAGACAAGAGGTTCATGAACATATAAGAAAAGAACTTGCCCCCCTGGCGATAGTCGATCAGCGTATTCAATGTGAAGTGGCCATAGCTGAATGTGTTGGTGATACCCAAAGAGAAATCAGGATTGTAGTTGCCAATCTTCACAAGACTGGTAGCGTTCTGGCTATGTCCTGTTTCGTCCAGCAACTCCATTCCCTTATAAGGACCATCCGGCACTTTTTTCCAGGTATTACCATACATGTCGCCCAGCGATTCTCCTTCACGTACCTGGTATTGCATGCCTTCGGCAGTACCCTGCAGATAAGAAGTAATGCCATTGGTCAGCGCAATCACCTTGTTCCTGTTACGGGTAAAGTTTGCACCAATATCCCAGATGAACTTACCGGAGACCGGGGTACCATGTATCGCTACTTCCCAGCCCCTGTTGCGTATTTCACCGGCATTGATAATACGGGCACTATAACCGCTTGCCATGGTAGTAGGGATCTGGATGATCTGGTTACGGCTATCGGTCGTATACCAGGTAGCTTCGATGCCCAACCTGTTGTTGAAGAATTTCAGATCCGTACCTACTTCATAGGAAGTAGCGATTTCCGGCTTCAGGTTGTTGTTTTTTAATGTAGTGCTGAACGTTGCCATCTTCACATTACCCCAGTCAGGAGAGCTGAAGCTAAAACTGTTGTACAGGCTGTAAGGATCGGTATCCTTACCTACCTTAGACCAGTTCACTCTTACCTTGGCATAAGAGAGTGCACCATGTTCAATCTTCAGCATGTCGGACAGGATCAGGCTCAAAGAGGCAGAGGGATAAAAATAGGAGTTGTGATTGGCAGGTAATGCACTGGACCAGTCATTTCTGGCACTCAGATCCAGGAATGCATAGCTCTTATAAGACAATTCACCCATTGCATACAAACTGTTAATGCGTTTGGTAGCCTTGTAAGAAGCATTGGTAATCGTACCGGCAGCAGCATTAGAGATGTTGTATACTCCCGGCATTACCAGCTGGCTGGCGGCCTGTGACTGCGTGTTAGAACGCTGGTCCATGCGGTTAGCACCTGCGCTTACGAAAAATGCAAAATCCTTAGGCAGACTTTTCTTATAGGTGAGCAGGAAGTCGGTGTTCTGCTCACTGCCAAATAAATTACCGACATAATATGCGCCATAAGGGTTCTGTACAGCACTCACCGCACGCTTGCTCTCATCAGTTTCGGTATACCAGTCGAGACCTGTACGGGCCATTAATGTCAAGCCCTTTGCCAGCTCCATGGTCAGCTGCACATTACCTGTTACGTGGTGACGGTTGTAGGCATTGGTTAACTGGTAGGCTACGAAGTAAGGGTTATCAGTACTTCCCTGATCCTGTGAGAACTGCTGCAGACCGTCTTTTCCACTTTGCCAGTAATCTTTCAGCAGTTTGGAATTGATGTTCGCCGGCATAGTATACAGGATATAACTGGAGCTACCCCTGTTGAAAGTAGGACGATTATTACTATTATTATTCGTATAGGCAATATTAGTAGTTACCTTCACTTTCGGACTCATCTCATAACCCGCAGAGAGGTTGATGTTGTTTCGCTGCAAACCTGTGTTAGGTGTGATACCTTTGTTTTGCAGGTTGGTATAAGAGAGGCGGAAATTACTCCCGGTAACAGCTACATTGCTGGTATAAGTAGAACCCGTTTCGTAGAAATCCTTTACCCTGTTAGGATAAGCGATCCAGTCTGTTGGCACCAGTTCACCATTAGCTGCTACGGGGCTGTTCCATTGAATGTGTTTCGAACCATCGTTCAGCTTAGGCCCCCAGGAAGCAGTAGACAGTGTATTAGTCGGATCTATAGAACCTGTTGCATCGCCTGCGCCAAATTCGCTCTGGAAATCAGGAAACTGCCATGCTTTATCATAGAGTGCACTGAAGTTTGCACTTACGTTCAGTCCTTTCTTATTTTTACCATTACCACTTTTGGTAGTGATGAGGATAACGCCATTGGCTGCACGACTACCGTACAATGCTGCGGCGCTGGCACCTTTCAGAACAGTTACGCTGGCGATATCGTCAGGACTTACATCGGAGATCGGGCTTCCATAGTCAACAGTTACCTGGCCTACAGGCACAGTCGGACTTCTGTTAGCCGAAGTAACAGGTACTCCATCCACGACAAACAGCGGCTGGTTATTGTTAGCAATAGAGCTGGCACCACGAATAGTGATCAGCACAGAACCACCGGGATCAGAGCTGGCAGAACGAATGTCGACACCCGCAACTTTGCCGGAGAGGCTGTTTACAACATTCACATCTTTAACAGTATTCAATTTAGAACCATCCATGGTAGCGATAGAATAACCCAGCGCTTTTTCTTCACGCCTGATACCTAATGCCGTGACAACTACTGCAGAGAGGTCTTTTACATCCGGTAATAATTGTATGTTCAGCATGGAGGAGTTACCAGCTTTGACGGTCTTGTTGACAAAACCTACAGCGTGGATGAGCAGGGTGCTTGCACCATTTACTTCGATGGTGTAGTGGCCCTGATCATCTGCCACCACCATTTTATTTGTAGCCTGGTCGGTGATCAGTGCACCCGGAACCGGTTCACCTTTATCGTTGGTGATGGTACCATTGATGATCTTGTGATCATTGCCGGTGATGGTAATGGTATTGCCGGGCATAATGCGCTGGATGGCATAGTCGGTATGACCCAGTTGCACGATAGTCAAACCCAGTGGTTGCAGGGCCTGCGCTACCTTGCTGGCATTGAAAGCACCCTGTTGGGGAAACTGCTCAAAGTTTACATATTTATTCGCCACAGTGGCGCTGTTGTAGTTAAAATTGACGTGAAAGATGTCTTCCATTTTCTGGAGCGCTGTAGCCAGCGAAACCTTTTCACTCACATAGTTATAGGCGATCGTGTTGGTATGAGCCCTTAGCTGCCAGACTTCCAGCAATAGGAAGACAGTCAGGATAAGATACCTGTTCAATTTGCGTTTCATAAAAATTAATGCGCTTGCTGTTTACGAAGTGATAATAGCTTATTCGAATACGATAGTATGATTAGCCTGGACTGAAAGCTGGTCATTGTACACTAACCTGATAGCAGCCAGGAGAATGTCTGTATTGTCTAAAGGACAAGAGCCGGAAAAACGTTCATTTTGTAAATTGGTGCTTTTCCACTGGACATGAAAACCATAGTTTTCTTCCAGTATGGTGGCGACTTTATATAAAGGTGTATTTTTAAAGATCAAGCGGCCGCTCTTCCAGGAATTAAACGTCTCCGGATTGATGCGTTCCATTTTTTTCTTACCGGCATCGAGGCGGATCATCTCACCAGGTGTCATATCCACACTACCTGCATTGGCCCCCCAACCGGCTCCGCTTACATTTACTTTGCCGGATTCCAGCAATACTTCAATATGTTGTTTGCGGTTGTAAATATTGAAAGCGGTACCCAATACGGCAACATTCATTCCATCGGTGTGTACTTTCAGATCATGGTGTTCGCCGCTAAAATAGGCTTCTCCTTCTACCCATACATCGTGTCCTTTGTATTGCAGGGTGGTGTTGGCATTCAGCAATACTTTGGATCCATCCGGCAGGGTGACTTCCTTTGTCATGGCAATGCCGGTATGAATGGTGGTTCGTTTATCTGCAAAATAAAGACCGGTTGAAATCAGTAATAACAATGAGGCGGCAGCGGCAGTCCAGCGATACAGGGCGATGCGGCGACGACGGCCCAGGGCCTGATCAAATCTTTCCTGCATCTCTGATAGATCGGCAGGAGAAGCTCCGTTTTCATTTTCTTTCAGAACAGAAAGTAAGGTGAAAGCGGTGTCTACATCACTACGCCGTTCAGGATGAGCAGCTAACCATTGTTCCCAATGTGCGCGTGCTGTTTCGTCTGACTGATTTGCCCATGCTCTGAAACCGGGATTTGTCACCAGTTCCGCTACTGTATATTGTTCTTGGTCCATTGTTATTAGTAAGAGGCAGGAAATGATTCAGATACCCTCAGGTTCAATGTAAACAAATTGTTAAGTGAATTCTAGCTGGTTTCATTTTACACTTTCAAAAGCGGTCCAAACCCGCTGTGCCATTGACGACAGGGAACACAATTAAATTCGGGCTCATTTCATAATTATTATTTGCGTATCAATTATCAATTGAAAATGCCTATTTATGAAATAAGTTCCCGAAACAGAATTTTTTACAATAATTCAGTGAGTTGTTTATTACGTTCGAGCACTTCCCGCATTTCGTCAAGCGCGCGATATATAAGGGTCCTGGCATATTTCACTTCTTTCATAGACATGATTTCAGCAATGCTTTCGTAACCGATGTTTTCGAAAAAATAAAGATAAATAGCTTCACGCTGCCGGTTGCTCAGCCCATTGACGATGTGCTGTACGACCTGTTTTCGATTGAGTAAATCCTGCTGTGAAATGATAGAATGATCGGCGGAGAGATCGAGGTAAAAGCCATAGCTTTCATCATCGCCCAGGTCTTCAGTGAACCGGGCTTTCTGTTGATTGATTGCGCGCAAGAGCTTGCGTCGTACAGCTATCATCAGGTAGCTCTTTAAATGCTGTACATTATTACGCCGGGAACGGCTGGTAAATAATTCAATAAAAAAATCCTGTAATACATCTTTAATCAGGCCCTTGTCCTCAGTAAACCTGTTACAGTATTTAAATAGTATAGGGAACCAATAAGTCCACACGCCATCGAATGCACGCCTATCCCCTCTGCAAAACTGCTCCCAAAGTTGTATATCACCGTTTTGTCCTACTTCCATACGACTTGAGTAGCTGCAAAGCTATTCTATAATGCCGTTGAACCATATTAACTTTTTGTTAACCATACTAAATGATTAATTTTACGATCAAACCCAACCATTTAACCTGGATGCCATCATTAAAGAATATTCTGCTGTACCTGTTACTGTCAGTCTCTGTGCCTGCTATTGCTCAAAAGACGGGTAAGGTATATGGACAGCTCGCTGATACCATCACACACATAACGCTGAAGGATGCTTACATCACACTACTGAAAGGAACTGCGGCGCAGAAATCTGTGTTCTCTGATGCGACCGGGGGATTTAGTTGCGATAATATACCTTATGGTGATTATACGATTCATATTTCGTTTTCCGGGCTGGCACCGGTGCGCAGAACAATTAGTTTAGATGCACGGCATCCTTTGCTGAACCTGGATACCATTTATATGTTCCTCTCTGCAAGGACCCTGGATACCCTTGTGGTAGCGGAGCCGCCGATGGTGATCAAAAAGGATACCCTGGAATTTAATGCCAGCCGCTTCCCTACCCGGCCTTATGCGGAGCTGGCAAAACTCGTACAGTTACTGCCCGGGATCCAGATCAATAACGATGGTACAATGACCGTCAATGGAATTGCGATCGACCAGTTAACAGTAGATGGCGAACCTTTCTTTACCGGAGATAAGCAAATGGCACTTTCACACCTGCCTGCAGAGATTGTAAAGAAGATCCAGGTATATAAGACGGATTCACTGAGCAAATCACCTAACGGTCCGAGAACATTAAATATCGTGTTACAGGCGAATAAGCGGAAAGGTACATTTGGAAAAGGAGGTGCAGGTATAGGTACCGCTGACACCTATACGCTGACAGGCGATATAAACAGGATGAATGGCGGACAACAGTATTCAGTAATGGGAGACCTGGGCAATGTGGAAAGAGAAAGAATGGGAATGGATGCAGTCGCCGTGGGGAGTGGGAAACAACGATTGCTGAATGGCGCGGCCACTTACCGGGATAACAGGAATAAGCAAATCGGGTTTTCGGCAAATGCACTTTCTACGGGTATACGAAATGAATCATCCTCCCGCTCACATGCGCTGAACATTTACCCGAATGACTCCTCTACGATCCAGGACCAGGTATCAACAGGTGTGATGAATAATTACAGCCACCAGTTTAATGGTAACCTGAATACAGGAAGAGGGGGGAAAACCTTCTTTGTAATGAGTCCGTCTTTCGGCATCAATAAAACAGAGAATAACTCTACCCAACAGGCCTCGCAACAATTTGAGAAAACGGGCGTACAAACTTACCAGACAACAGGCAGCAATAATAGTACGGGTACCAATACTTCCATTGGAACGAATATGAACCTGTCGCATAGTTTTAAAAGAATAGGAGAAAGGTTCATGTCTACCATAAATATCAGGAACAGTGACAATGAATCGGTATCAACGAATAACAGTGAGACGAAATATGCTACTTATAGCAAGGCAATTCATCAGCAGAATAAAAGCAATAACCAGTCACTGAATATCAATTCCAATAGCAGTTACAGTCTGCCATTGGGAAATAAATTCAGTTTGCAGGCACAGGCTGGTTACACATTCAGTAAGGATAATAATAAATACAGGACGCTTAAATACAATGAGGCAAGCGGGCATTTTGACCAGCTAGATACCACGCAGAGTAATACCTATGGGAATATCTATCATGCCGGGTCTTTGCAGGCAAATGTATCAAAGACAATAAACAATTTCAACCTGGTGGCGGGTATGGGAATAGAAAGTGACTGGCTGCATGGGGAGAACAAAACAAATCATTCAAGTTTGTCAAAGCACTATGTAAATATGTTGCCGCAATTCTCATTTAGTTATAGTCCGGCAATGAGCAATACTTTACAGCTGACCTACAATGGCAAACCAAATCAGGTGATGATCCAGCAATTACAACCCGTGACGATGACGACGGATTCGCTTTTCATTATGGAGGGGAATCCTGATCTGCAGCAACCTTATACCCATAATATAAATCTCTCATTGATCAGGATGACGGGCATGCGGATGATGTCTGTAACATTGATGCAGAGTATTGTTTCACATAGTATAGGAACGGCAACGACACTACTGAGTAATGGCGCGAGAGTAAGTAAGCCGGTGAATATCGAAGGGCAGCAGCAAACGATGCTGATGGTGAATATGTCATTACCACCTACAACAGGTAGATCCAGTTTTAATATATCAGGTAACGTTACTTATTCGAAGAACCCGGTATTGAGTAATAATGTGCGGAATGATAGTCGTTCATTGTATGTGAATGCGGGTTGCAACTGGAACTATAATGACAAAAAAGGACTGGATATGGAGTTGGGTATTTCTCCCGGGTATAATACGATGTCTACATCAGTGGGATTGAATACATCTTATTTTAATACGGGGTTAAATGGCAGAGTGGAATATGGAATAAATGATTGGGAAGGCGGACTGTCTGTGTATTACAATTACAACAGCAGCCTGCCTAGCAATTATCAGCCAGATTTTCCGTATTTATCTCCGAGTTTGCGGTATCGATTCTTAAAGAAGAAAGCGGGGCAATTGAGTGTGTCGGTGAAAGATTTGTTGAATCAGCAATCCGGGGCTAGCAGGAGTGTAGGGGCGACAAGTGTGGTTGATTCATGGACGCAAACGAGAGGCAGGTATGCGCTGCTTATGTTTACGTATAACATCAGCCAGTTTGGAGGGCGGCCGGTGCCGCAGTTTTAAGTTGGGCCGAGGATGTTAGCATCCTCCACCAGCTTAGTCTTTTCCAATCAAAGTCTGATCTTTAAACCCATTGTCTTCTTCATAACCAGCAGTGCCTCCGCATTCCCTTTCGCATCATCCACCGGGTGATGTGTATGTTTCGTCACGCGCAGATGTTTGAAATTCTTAAACATATCCTTTTCCATTCCTTTGAAAAGACTACCCAAATTCTGTGAGCTGTGACCGAATGGATTGACACCAACAAAGTGATGGAAATACCAGGCAATGAACATGCTATCAAAGCCATTGTTATCACTGATCAGGATAGGACGGTCTTTACCACACACACTATCAATCCAGTTCATGAATGCAGTCATCACTGTTTTCGCATCATCAAAAGTCTTCGTCTCTTCCCTGCTAAATCCGGATACGGCGAGGGCTTCGGGAATGTAGTTGTCTGAAATGGGGGCTAACTGACCATAGAAGGTCTGGTCTAATTGTTCATTTACGAGAACGGCACCGAATGAAATCATGGAGAAATCTCCGGGTATAGGGCCATCGCTCTCGATGTCTACCATAATGTAAGGCATGGGGTTACAATTTAATTTTACTAAAATCTGCGCAAGATACGGCAAAATGTGTAAACTCACAAAATGGCAGGCTGCTTAAATTGCGGTATGACCAGATACCTGCGCCTCTTTTTGCTGTTTTACGCCCTTCCATTTTTAGGGCAATCACTTTTGCCCCAGCACCTTTTTGCCCAGCACCCCGGGGCTGTAATGCTCTCTGCTGCAAAGTTCAAAACAAGTGAAGCTGCCGAAGATTTGTCTTCGCCATCCTTGAACGACCATTCATGGAAGGAGATGGTAGCGGGCAAGGTATGGCAGGAACAGGGGTATCCTGATTATCATGGATATGCCTGGTACCGGTTTCATGTTCGCCTGCAGAAAACAGGCCATTGGAAAGATAGTTTAAGGATTTTCCTGGCGCATGTGAATGATTGTGATGTGACGTATCTGAACGGGATACAGATTGGGAAAACGGGCAATATGCCGGAGGATCCGGGAGGCTATGTAACGAAGTGGCCGAATGTGCGGTCATATCATCTGCCGGTGAATCATCCGGCGATAAAGTGGGGGCAGGAAAATGTGATAGCAGTGAAGGTGTATGATGGTGGAGGAACCGGGGGCATCTTTATGGGTCAGCCTTTTGTGGATATGCTGGAAAAAGTGGATGGGCTGAGTGTAAGTTTGGGAAAGATTAAAAATAATTTTGGTGTACGTGTAGACGGTACATTTAGTTATGAAATTGCAGACGAGGGAAAAGAAATTCAAAAAATATCAGGCGTGTACAAGCTGGCACCATTTGAAGAAAAAGTGTTTTCTTTTAATGTTCCGCAAAAGGATGGCATTGTATTCAAGTATACGTTCCAGGAAAAAGTAACGGGGCTAAAAACTTCCGGGCAGATAATAGTACCTTATATCCAAACGCCGGCTGGTAGTGTATTTCCAAAAATTAATAATGCACCAGTGTTAGGTGCACGTCCGGGTCATCCTATATTGTTTAGAATAGCGGCTACGGGCGAAGCACCTTTATCTTATAAGGTAACAGGATTGCCTGTTGGCCTGGTGCAGGAAGGGAATATTATAAAGGGGAGCATTGCGGCGAAAGGCAGGTATTACCTCGATATACAAGTGTCCAATGCGCATGGTACTACCAATAAAAACTTGTTGATAAAAGTCGATTCACTTTTACAACTCACCCCACCTATGGGCTGGAATAGCTGGAACTGCTGGGGAGTGAGTGTCAGCGAAGAAAAAGTCAAAAGCTCTGCACAGGCATTGATAGATAAAGGCCTGGCAGATCATGGCTGGTCGTATATCAATATAGACGATGGCTGGCAGGCGGCAGCACGCAATGCGGATGGGAGTTTATCGCCGAATGAGAAGTTCAGCGATATGAAATCACTAGGTGCATGGTTGCATGGGCATGGTTTGAAATATGGCATCTACTCCTCCCCTGGCCCACTGACCTGTGGAGGCTTCCTGGGTTCTTATCAGCATGAGGTGGCAGATGCAAATGCATATGGAGCGTGGGGGGTGGACTACTTAAAATATGACTGGTGTAGTTATGTGCAGACAGATACTTCGCTGGCTGCTTACGTATATCCGTTTAAGGTAATGCAGGATGCGCTGGCGGCTCAATCCCGTGATATAGTGTATAATCTTTGCCAGTATGGGATGAAACGGGTATGGGAATGGGGGCATACAGTAGGGGCGCAAAGCTGGCGAACCACAGAGGACATCGACGATACCTGGGAGAGCTTATATAATATTGGATTTAGCCAGGGGCCATTGGCGTCTTTTGCAGGGCCGGGTAAGTGGAATGATCCGGATATGATGATAGTAGGTCAGGTGGGTTGGGGCGAGAGTTTGCATCCGTCAAGGTTGACGCCTGATGAGCAGTATACGCATGTGAGTTTGTGGAGTTTATTATCAGCGCCCTTGTTGATTGGTTGTGATATAAGTAAGCTGGATAGTTTCACACTAAATTTGCTGACGAATGATGAGGTGATAGCGATTGACCAGGATACATTGGGGAAGCAGGCGCAGAGAGTGAGTGATAATATATGGGTAAAAGAATTGGCAGATGGTAGCCGGGCAATTGGACTCTTTAACCTGGATACGGTGTATCGGGAAGTAGCAGTTGCTTTGAAGGAATCTTCATTAGTACGAAATGTATGGCGGCAGCAGGATGAGGGAATATTTAAAGATACCTATCGTGCAAGAATACCTCCGCATGGAGTAAGGTTAATAAAGGTGACGCCGGCGCTCAGTGCAGAGATTACTATTAAAAATAATGTTCCGGGTAGTGCGGTACCTGCAACATTGCATGGGATCTTTTTCGAGGAGATCAGTCATGCGGGCGAGGGAGGCTTGTATGCGGAGATGATCCAGAACAGGGGTTTTGAGGAGAGCCGGATACCGGCGGGTACGCGATTGGTGAATGGTATGCTGGAGGCCCCGCCTACGGAGTGGAAGATGGAATGGCCTTATAAGAGTGAGTGGCCGGCGTGGACAGTTTCGGTTTCGGGAGAAGAGGAATCGACAGCTGCAAGTTTTTCAGGATCGGCACATTCTTCCGGAATGCAGCGTGCTTCTCAGCCGGCAACATTAAAAGACGGACGTAATTCAGGAATAGCAAGTTTAAGCACCGATCATCCTTTATCTCCGGCATCTCCTCATTCATTGCGTCTGCAATCTCCTGCGGTACTTAGCAATGAAGGGTTCTGGGGAATTGCCGTAAAAGCAGGTGAAAGCTATCAACTATCTTTTTACCTGAGAGGATATAAGGGAAGTGTTGCTGCAAGATTGAAAGAAGGAGATCGGATCCTGGATACCCGCAACTTTTTGGCACCCGGTGGTGACTGGAAAAAATATGAATGTGTATTTGTACCAGGTAGTACAGCATCTAACGCAAAACTGGTCTTAGAATTTAAAGACAAAGGCACTGCTTATATAGACTTCGTTTCCTTATTTCCCACTAAAACATTTCACAATCGCCCTAATGGATTACGTAATGACATTGCCACTTTGATAGATAGCCTGCATCCTTCATTTGTAAGGTGGCCTGGTGGTTGTTTTGTAGAAGGGATCACTATCGAAAGCGCACCTAACTGGAAAAACACCATCGGGAAATTAGAAGATCGTCCTGGCACATTCAGCCCCTGGGGATATTGGAGCAGTGATGGTTTTGGTTATCATGAATACTTACAGTTCTGTGAAGACATCCATGCGGATGCCCTGTTTGTATTCAATGCGGGCACTTCCTGTGAATACCGCAGTGGTACATCTGTTCCCGATTCATTGTTAGCTCCTTACATCCAGGATGCATTAGATGCAATAGCATACGCCACAGATCCTGTAAGCTCTAAATGGGGTGCATTGCGTGCGGAAAATGGTCACCCGGCACCATTTCCTTTGAAATATGTAGAAGTAGGCAATGAACAGCATGGCCCGGTATATGCCCGTCGCTATAATCTCTTTTATGATGCGATCCACGCAAAATACCCTGCTATTATTATCCTGGCCAGCATGGGTATAAGTGATGTGAACAGGCATACATTAGATAGCATGAAACATGTACAGCGGGTAGATGAGCATGCCTACAAAGATGCTTATTGGAGCATGCGGAACTTCGATCATTTTGATAAATACAAACGTGGCGACTGGGATATGTATGTTGGAGAATACGCGACCAATTCCGGTGTCGGCACCGGTAATATGCAGGCGGCAGTCAGTGATGCGATTTACGTACTCAGCATGGAGAAGAATGCTGACCTGGTAAAGATGTCTTCTTACGCGCCACTGTTAGTCAACGAACACGATGTAGACTGGCCTGTGAATTTAATTCACTTTGATGCGGCGCGGAATTATGCGCGAATTTCCTATTATGCGATTAAATTACTGGCAGATAATAAAGCAGATTACAATATACCTTCTACCTTGCGGATTTCAGCAGATCATGACCAGGCATTATTTCCTGGTGGTATCGGCTTAGGCACCTGGGATACCGAAGCTGAATTCAAAGATATCAAAGTAAACGGGCAGGCGTATCCGCTTTCAGAATGGGCTTTTCCACGAGGAGCCTGGAAAGTTTCAGATGGCGTAATTGCCCAGACAGCCGAAGGTGCACAGCAATTAGCTGTTTTAAAAGGGCATACATTTGATACATATACATTGGAATTAAAAGCCCGGAAGACAGGCGGCGTCAATGCTTTCATGATTCCTTTTGCAGTATTGGATAGTAATACCTATTTACGGGCGCATATTGGTTCTTACTGGAATAGTCATTGCGTGTTTGAGAGTGTGACGAATGGGTATGAAGTCGCGGGAATTACTGATCAAAAGAACCTGCATCCATTGGAGACAGGGCGCTGGTATGATGTGAAATTGGCAGTAGGTAAGGATACGGTGAAATGCTATCTGAATGATACGCTGATCATGACATATATACCTCCACAGCAGTTTTATAGTATAGCAGGAAAGGCCGCCAATGGAGATATCATTGTAAAAGCGGTGAATGGGTATCCGACTTCTGTATTAACAGATTTAAAATTGGAAACAGGTGGCAGGCATATGTTGTCTATCAGTACCATTAGTGCAGATGGAGGTGCTGAGAATAGTATGGAGACGCCGGTGCAATATGTGGCATCGACAGTGATGGGGGATTCGATGAAGGTGTTGTTAAAGGCTAATTCTATCAATGTGATCAGGATAAAAGCACATTAAAATAAGCACTGGTATTAGCAGTAATCAGCACTCATTTCATAATAGGTATTTTCAATTGATAATCAATATTAACATACCTAATTATGAAATGAGTGCTAAAAAACATTTTACTTTCGATACTACCTTTTTTTGAACTATTTAAGAATTTCTTCACTAAGCAAATATCCGGTACTCCTCCCTCCTGATCCATCTTTTACCAGGATGTTCCGGTCTATCAGGTCTTGAATATCCCGAACAGCGGTATCCTGAGAGCACTTTGCAATTTTCCCCCATTTGGAAGAAGTAAATTTGCCCTCAAATCCATCTAATAATTTATTGAGCATCATTTTCTGCCGGCTATTTAAATCCTGTGTTTGGGAATTGTTCCAAAACCGCGCCTTTTTAATAACACCTGCCAATGTGAGTTCAGTAGCATTTAATGCACGCCCCAGACAATTGATAAACCATTCTATCCATTCAGTGATATCTAAAGTACCTTTTTGCGTACTTTCCAATATGGCATAATAGCCATTTCGTTCTATCCTGATCTGAGCTGACATACTATAAAACCTGCGTGGAGTCTCATCTGCCCTCGTTAGCTGCATATCGGTGATAGCACGGGCTATGCGACCATTACCATCGTCAAAGGGATGGATGGTAACAAACCATAGATGTGCAACAGCTGCTTTTATGATAGGATCAATTGTGTTTTCAGCATTAAACCAATGAAGAAACTGGCTCATTTCATTGTCCAGTTTATCCGAATCAGGTGCCTGGAAATGCACCTTCTCACGGCCCATACCTCCGGAAACGACCTGCATCGGATCATCTTTAGCGTTATTTCGCCAGCAGCCTACTACAATCTTATACATGCCGCTGAAACCTGTAGGAAACATGGAGGCCTGCCATCCAAAAAGGCGGTCGGCAGTCAATATCCTGTCATAGCGTTGGGTGGCGTCCAGCATCATCTCCACAATACCTTCTACGTTTCTGTCAGCAGGTATTAATCCAGCCACTTCAATTCCCAAACGCCGGGCGATTGAGGAGCGGACCTGGTCATGATTGAGGATTTCGCCTTCTATTTCACTGGATTTTAGAACATCGAGTGTAAGGGTTTCTAAAGTGGCTTCGTCCTGTAAATTAAATCCCAGTCCTTCCATACTGCCCAATAATCGCCCCTGCCTGAAACGTACATCTCCAAGAATACCTGCCAGTGCGTCATTGTTCCATTGAAAATTCGGCCATCCTTTTAGTTGATGGAGATATATAGCACTCATTCTTCGCAATATTTGCGTCGAATATAAGCTATAATCTCCGCATGAGGAAATATTCTACGCATTTTTTGCGTAGAATGAAATAATACAATTGAATTTACACTTCACCTTAAAAGGCTCAGTCAAACAATGTGATCCAGCTCAAAAAGTAATTTTTTAGTCTGGGAACAACTAATCCCTTCAAATAAAAAGCTTTACCTTTGCGCAATAACCTATGCACATTGATTCTACCCTTCAAATAGGCGCTTACCACTTACAAAACTGCGAAGATTACTTATTCCATGACAACATCGGTACAAACAGATTACTATGCGCAGTCATGGATGGTTGTACCATGGGAACCGATAGTTATTTCATTGCTACCATGGTGGGGAAATTATTGAGAAAGATCGTAAAAGAACGGCATTACCTTGAATTCATACAGCCATCCCGCTTATCTTTATCAGAACAATTAAAGCACATCATCCAGCAGTTATTTCAAGAACTAAAACTCCTCAAAAACCAACTGCAACTGGAGCAAAGAGAAATGCTAACGACGATCATTGTATTTTTACTGGATCACAATGCCGGCACAGGGCTGATAGTCGGAGATGGTGTAGTAAGTATAGATGGTGAGGTTACAATATTTGAGCAGGATAATAGGCCTGATTACCTGGGCTATCATTTGCAGGAAGACTTTGAAACTTGGTATACGAAGCAGGCGATCATGAATGTTGCGAGCTTTAAAGATCTCAGTATTTCGACAGATGGTATTAGCTCCTTCATGGCACTGGAAGGAGGAGAAACGGACTTAGACCCGATAGCATATCTACTATTTGATAGCGGAGTATTAGAAAAAAAACTAAAATACCTGGAACACCAGGTTGGCCTGCGGCCTACAGACGATGTAGCGATTATCCGGGTGCGTCATGCGAATGACGAAGGCTCTCCAGGCTAATGGCGCCCCCAGTTACAGCGCACAATTCTCATGATAATTCACCAGCTCAATCGGTTTGTTCTCAAACTCAAACCCATCATATGCCAGCAGGATCTCATCCAGTACCTGCTCTATCTCTTCATGTACAACAGCAGAAACCAGGCGCTTCCTGAATTCCTGGAACTCCGGCAACCCCTTCAGATAAGTCGTCATATGCTTACGCATGGCAAAGATCCCCATCTGGGCACCTCTCCATTCAATCGACTTACTTAACTGCAGCTTACATGCTGCCACTCGCTCCGCCAGGTTCGGCCCGGGCAGCAACTCACCGGTATTGATATAATGCCTTACTTCTCTAAAAATCCATGGATACCCAATCGCCGCACGGCCAATCATAATCCCATCTATGCCATATCGATTTTTATACGCCAGTGCCTTCTCCGGACTATCAATATCCCCATTCCCAAAAATCGGGATCTTAATCCGGGGATTATTCTTCACTTTACCAATCAGATCCCAGTTCGCCTGGCCTTTATATAACTGGCACCGCGTTCTGCCATGGATCGCCAGGGCTTTAATCCCAACATCCTGTAGGCGCTCTGCGACTACTTCTATATTCTTTGAATCTTCATCCCAGCCTAACCTGGTTTTGACCGTCACGGGCAGGTGCGTAGCTTTTACACAGGCTTCGGTAAGACGCACCATGAGGTCGATATTCTTCAATACCCCCGATCCGGCTCCTCTATTCACAATCCCCTTTATCGGGCAGCCAAAATTGATATCCAGCAGGTCAGGCTGTGTCATATCCACAATTCTCGCCGCCATGGCAAGCTTGTCTTCATCCCCGCCAAAGATCTGCACCCCTACAGGCCGCTCTTCTCCAAATATGGTCAGCCGGCGACGGCATTTTTCCGTATCCTTCACCAATCCCTCACTGGAAATGAACTCCGTATACACCAGGTCGGCACCATTCTCCTTACAAACCACCCGAAACGGCGGATCGCTTACGTCTTCCATGGGCGCAAGCAATAAGGGAAAATCCGGCAACACTATTTGATCGATCTTAACCATATTGAAAATAAGAGGAGCAAAGGTAAGAATAGTATCGGATACTACTGCTTTACCTATATTATGAGGGTACTCTAAGGTAAGGATAAGGTCACTTCAATATCCAATTGATATTAAAGTGACCTTACAATGTAAATAAAGTGTAGTAGCAATACTCAATTAGTATAAAAGCCGGACTGTAAACAGAGCGAATACTGTACATTAATAGTGTTAATCTCAAAATAGCATCCTATGGCTTTAGTGTTAGACAATGTTTTATTACAGGTAGTCCGGGGTACCCTGGGCGATCAAATCACTATTTACGAAAGGAATGGGCAGATTATTATGGCGAAGAAACGCGGCCCATCCACCAAACCACCTACCTTAAAACAGCTGGAAGCGAGGTATAAGATGAAGGTAGCGGCGGCGTATGCGAGGGTGATCATCCAGGATCCGGAGCTGAAGGCTTACTATAAATCACTGACAGGGCCAGGGCAGAATGCCTATAATATGGCGGTGAAGGATGCTTACAGGTCGCCAGAGATTCAGAATATTGTGCTGGAAGAGGAGACCGTGGTGGTGACCGTGAAGGATGAATTCCGGATAGCGGAAGTGGAGGTACGGGTAGTGGATGCCGATGGCGTTATTAAAGAAAGAGGGAAAGCCGTATTAGGCCGGAACGGAGTGGATTGGTATTATAAAACGACTTCGCGCCCCGCAGGAGGCAGGGTGATAGTGGTGGCGGTGGATTTGCCGGGTAATGAGACCGTGCGGGAGTTGCCACTGGAGTAAGCTGTTAGTTTTTTCCCTATTTAATATTTACAATTTCCTATCCATTTGCATGTGGATACGGGGCTACTCATCCAGTTTTTTCCAGGCCCCTGTTTTTACGTCTATTGTCCAGGGCGCAGGCTCAGGCAGGAAGAGTTTTCCATCACCTATCTGCAAAGGCATCCACAGGTAGGCAGAATTCCATTGCTCCTTTGGTTTCCAGATATCGCCCATGAAAATAATAGTAGTATCTACTTTTAAGAGCATCGTAGATTGTGAACCATAGGTCCTTTTTTCCGGGGGTGCTATATCCTTGAACGCTGTCCAGGGTCCTTCCAATGTAGGAGCCGTAGCATATTTATTGGGATTCGGATCCCAACCTGTCAGGCGGGAACCAATTGAATAATATAATCCTTTGTAATGCACAATCGCGCCACCTTCCATCGGTGCTTTCACCAGGCTCATATCCTTCTCTACTGTCATATAGTCGTCTGACAACTTCGCAATGTGGAAGCCATTGGGCCTGTCTTCAAACACGATATAGGCTGTGCCATCATCATCAATGAACTGCCCGATATCACGGCTTTCAAATCCCAGCGGCCGGAAGCTTTTTACATAAGTGTAATTGCCATCTGGTTGATTGCTCACGGCAATCCCTACACGGGCGAATTTATAGTCACGGCTATCGAGGTGGAAGTACATCACGTACTTCCTGGATTTCTTATTGTAGTATACTTTAGGTCTTTCCAATACCCAGTGATGTCCAAGCTGTTCAGGATCAGATAATTTCAACACATCCCCTTTGAATGTCCAGTGCATCAGGTCTTTGCTGGCATAACAACTTACATAGCGTAAAGCAGTGTCCAATCCCTGGCGTCTTTCTTCACCATACCAGTAGTAGGTATCTTTGATTTTGATAATGCCGCCACCGTGTGCCTGGATATGATTGCCATTGTTATCAGGCCAGGGAGCGCCGGGATGGATCTGCGCATGCAGGGCAGATCCAAGTATCAGCAGGATACAGGTAAGAATGTGTTTCATGGGTTATAAATGTCAGTAAGACAAATATAATTAATTATAATAACTAAGCGGGAAATATTCTTTTGTTACAGCAAGATCATGACTAAGGATCGTAGCCCTGCTACTGGCTACGCCTACCACTACTACGTCTCCTTCGCTATTGATCGCCAATTGTCTCAATGACTCAAATCCTCGCTGTTGATTAACAGGGCTATAATAATCACTATACCACCAGTTTTCCATCTTCCTGTGCTACTTTATATATAGCGCAAAGTGCACAATTCGCCTCATTATCCTTGTCATAATTTCCAATACAGGTTATTTGTATTTATCATGCAAGCCAATGCCCTGCTCTATGTAGGTATGAACTTTTTCTAACCTGGTTTGCCTGGTCTTTTCCTGTTTTGCGGTGGCGATGTATTCTGCGAAATCTCTTTGATTAGTTTTATTGAATGCGGCGAATTTCTCTTTGAGAGTGGGGTAGGTATCTAATAAGTTTTGCAATTCTTCCGGAATGATAAGTGGTTTGTTTTTATCGGCAGTAATTTTAATTCCGCTGGCTTCGTTTGCGACCGCTTCTGCCACGTAGGCTTTGATGAGTTTTTCATCGATCTCTTTTATAGATGCAAAGCGCATGGAGCGCATGGCCTTGGTACCTTCCTGTGCGTTGATCAGCACTTTGGCCTTATCTTCCAGCAGTGCACCCTGGAAAAACCAGAGGCCGCAGTAGGATTTGAAATCACTGATGCCTACGATGTTCTTACCATTGGAGGTGTAAGTGGGTTTGCCCCATTTGAAAGTCTCTTCCAGGCCGGTTTTGAGGAGGATTGTGCGGAGTGTAAGGAGTTCATCTTTCCATTGGGAAAGGTGAGCGAAGAATTCATCTGGGGTGTTAATGGGAGCCATACGTGTTATTTGTGTAAATATAATACAGAAACTTATTACTGCTGTTCACGGGTTTGCCGGACCAGGGGATGCATGCCCCTACATCTTCCTTTAACCAGCTCCAGGATCTTAATATAATACTCTTGTTCGTCTTCATTTTATTAGTTTAAAATCAATGTTGTTTAGTTAAGGCTAAAGTTGTTTACATCCCATTGATGGTGGCTTAAATCCAACCTCACTGCTCTGGCCGTTTTTCTGGAGAATACTTCCATTCCTACTCTGCATTTGAATAACTTATACGCGTATTCAATACTCCAGCGATGATGATATAATTCGTTAAAGCAATCGTATGGATACTTCCGCCTATTGAATAATGATGTACACTATCAACAGCAAGATGTCTTTTTCGTCCATTGATATGCTTACCTTCATCAATGCCGGTTTCTATACTTACAAAGGCACTTTTCTTTATGCTTTGGCTATCAATAGCACTTACTGATGGAGCGTAATGGTGTTCCTGACCTATTCTTTCCTTTCTTACCAATTTTAACATCACCTGTTCCAGCACACCATTATTTTTCCATTTACTAAAATAGTAGTAAACTATCTGCCAGTAGGGGAAATCACTACCTAGATTACGTCATTGACTACCTGTTCTACAAATCCATAAAATAGCATTGAAGATAGTACGAAGGCAATATTTACGCTTCCTTTTGCTCGTTAATATATATTCTATACTTTTCCAGTGCGAATCGGTCAATAATGTGAACTTGGTTCTCATAGTTTGTTTTGTGGCAAATCCAAACTAATTGATCGATTCGTACTTTCTTAATATTAGACCCTCAAATTTTTAAACATACACTAAACAAAAAAATTGGTTCCCTGTATATCAAAAAGGGCTATCCCTACCTAAGAATTTTTTGATTTACGATGCTATCTAATAAAGGTGGCACTGTATAATTATTTTCATCGTAAAACTTATACATCTTTAGTAACAATTGGCGATCAGTTGGTATAACTTCCTTTAAAAATCCTCTTACATAAAACCCCAAAATCGGGTATCTCTTATCTTCTTCGATTATCTCATATTTTGGCACATCATATATTCTAAAATCATTTGGGTTTTCGCCTATAAAATTCAGTGCAATCTTTATCATACAATGAAAATACCTGATATACCCATAATTAATATTGGCATCTTTGGAGGTTGAATAATCCACCCAGATAGTGTCACCCAATCCATCAAATGACTCGCATAGCCTATCGGTTATCTGATTACACCAGATATTAAAAGATGTGCCATCTAAAGATTCAAAAAGGTCGGTGGTATCACTATCACAAGGTTGAAAAATCATTTGTCCACTGAAATCAATCATATAACCATCTATTTTCAAGATCATCGACCCATTCTCTTTCTGTGAATAACATGGTGTTGTAAACATCATAAATATTAGTGAAAAAAATACTCTATACATAACATTTACTTTTAAGTCAACTATTGTTTACTTAGCTTTTTATGGTTTCTTTTCAGCCAATTTGTAAACGGTGTTACCAGCATTAAATATTTTCGGAGCCCGTTCCTTATCAGTCACTTTAACGTTATCAACGGCTCGAAACATCACGAATTTATTACCTCTAATTTTACTTAAATACAGAGCACTTTTTGACAAATTGTCGATATGTTCTTGCGAAAATTGTAATCCTGTAATCATCATATCGTTTTCAAAGCCTTCTTGGGCTACTGTCATCAAAGGTAAAACTTCAGTTTTCTCCTTACCATCAGCACAATAGGTAAACATGTAATGTACATTGTCCATATATCTATCTCCCAAACCCAGGTTATGAAACGTTTCATGGATAGAAATCAAGCCATTTTTTGTGGCAGATACCTTTGCATTTAAGTATGCCATATTTCCAACTCCTTTTGTATATCTAGCTTGCGGAACGCCATATGCCGCAGGGAATTCCTCCTTGGTAGGTGCATAACTATCAGACGCTGGATGCCCAGCATTTGCCCGGCCGTTAATCAAGTTTGCCTCATTATTCGTTAAATTTAAGATATTGTTACCAGAGCCTCCAACAGGGTCTTTAAGCGTACTCCTATAATTTACATAATTTGGATCGTTAGGATCGTCAGGATTTACGGCAACAAAATTCATCTGTATTTGAACGTTATATATAGTACCATCTATATCCTTATAGGTTCTGTTTTGTAGACTCATCTTTGAGAATTCCTCGTACTTATCATTTGCATTTTTAGCAACGTCAAAAGCACCTGGCCCTGTAATATAAATTGTAGAACTAAATGTTATAGAATTTTTTACAATCGTAACGATAACATCGTCACCATCAACATCGGCCAATTTGAGAGGACTATTCATAGAAGAAACAAATGGACTCGAAGCAGGATATTTTTTCCGGATGGGATCAGGACTCAACCAACGCGCAATTCGAGGATCATAAATTCTAGCTCCATAATCTAAAAAATTCCCCTCACCCTTCACCTCATTATCATTCTCCTTCCCATTAAACCCATACCTATACCCCCTAGCATCTATCCCATAACTCACCCCACTCTCCGTACCCAAATCCGTACTCCCCTGATCCACTAACTCCGTCGTAAACACATCACTATCCCCACTTGCAAACCCATCTTCAAAACTTATCACCTGCGTTGCCTTATAAGTACCCGGCAAATTAGCCGTCCGCTGAGTAACTGTCAATACAGCCGGAACCGTATCCCCATTCATTACCACCGTCGTACCCGCCACATTCCTGCCAGCTCCAATATGCCCACCTCTACCCGGCATCAACATCCCAAAAGGATAATACTCCTGGGCTGACACGATGACCGGATTATAAGAATCTATCGTCAAATTATTCGCAGATACACCAATCTTCTTATCCGATACCGTAGCAAGTACATTACCCAAATGATTCGCTAACTCAAAGAACTTCTTACCTCTGATAAAGTTAATATTTTTCCCATTACCCAACCCCGTCATGATCGTTACCGCTTGCGGTGACTGATCCTGCACATTGATCGCCAGGGTCGTCATACCTAACCTGCCTGAACCATATAAATGAGTTTCAATCTGACTTAACTGACCTTTATTAACCGCCGTATCCTTGTACGCATAAACACTCATGACATTGCCTGCCGCATCACGTACATACAAGGTTTGCGTTGTATCCTTCGCCTTACTTACAAACGTCTTACTTATCCGGTTACCTGCTGCATCATAGGTATAAAAAAGAGCGGTACTGTCATGTTTGTATATTTTAGATATCTTGCCATAAACAGTCCATTTAATACTATCCACCCCGGCCCGTCTGTCAGACACCATATTACCAATACTATCATATTGATAATTATCTGCAAGCTGATTATCAATATCGTTTCCATAATTACCCCATCTCACAGAATCTACAATATAACTCAGCTTATTGGTGCCCGGACGGTAATAGTAAGTCAGACTATCCATGCCCAGGGGAGCACCCGCAAAGGTCTTATTACCATTACGCTTATAAGTCATGATATTCCCATTACCATCATACGTGATCTTCTCTTTAAAATCAGGCAGGGCTGCAAAAGCATTCGTCCAGGAATTAGATAAACTATCAAGGCCCTTATTAGCGACCATCCCCGTAATACGATTAAGCACATCATAAGAATAAGTATATTCCAGTGGCGTAACTATTGTAGATACCTTTTGACTGATGGCAGAAATATTGCCATTAAATAAAGGGCTATTCCCCACTGCCGCAGCAAACGGTTTCACTGCACCACTAATCGGTGAATAATCTCTGTTACCAAAGTAATGCAGACTAAATCCAAATGCATCCCTGGCAACAATGCTACCACTCACGCCATCGCGCCCTATATCAAATGATGGAGTCAATGCTGTACTATTGATACCCTTCAGCCATCCCTGCAATGTATAAGCATAATCTATCCCCTGGACCTGCTGCTGCCCTATCACCACACGCGCCAATGGACCATGCTTATAGTATTCATAATAGGCATCTTTTTCCCAATAGATACTATCCTGACTGGTCTCGACATTCGTAAGACGATTCTCTGAATCATAACTGTAACGATGATAGAAAGCATCCTTTTGTCCCGGCTGATAAGCTACCAAGTTAACTTTCCCACTAATCAGGTCATATTGGTACACCATTTTCTTAAACCTGTTGTAGTAGGTATACATCGGGCCTTCCTTATAAAACTGAAGCAGTGTATCTACACTGCCATGTATATCATAAGAATAGAATGAGGCATTCGCAAATTTCCTGGTAGGAATATCAGATGCTGTATTATAATATCCACTCCATGCTACCCTGTTCCTTAAATTCTTCGGTGTTATTGGCAAGCTATCAATCCCATTATAGGCGATATCATAATTAGTACTTACGATCTGCGTACGGGTACTTGCTGCTGCGCTTAACCAATTGGCCAGACTCTGTTCATTTCTGCTGATCATACCCGTCATCGGTGTGCTACTGCTAATTTCACCTACCTCAACGACTCTGCCTAAGGCATCAAAATTGGTATAACTATAATTCTTCGTTAAAGACTGTTTCACATTCTGAGAAACAACCATCCTTCCCAACTTATCATACCAGTAATTCGTCACACTATCATCCGGCGTTTTCTTTGAAACTAACTGGTTCAGCGTATTATACCTATACTCTGTCGCCATCTGATGCCCAGGCACACAACTTATACCAGCAGCCCTCGCTGCAGCCAGCTTCGCTTTCCAGCCAGCGCTCCTATCTGTCACCACACCCGCCGGAGGAATCGTTCTTGTTAAATTGCCCGCCTGATCATAATAATACAAAGTATAATGATACTCACTCGTATTATACCCCAGCGTATACAACTCCCTTTGTCCACCAGCAATCGCAGTATCGCGATAAACCTTATCAAAATTATTCCTTAAAGAATCCCTATAAGCATTGTAGATCTCGTACCCTTTACTATAAACAAAGAATGCACTATCTGAACAATTGCTGATCATATCAGGTACAGAAGCAAAGATGGCTGACTCCTTGCCACATAACATCGGACCATTCGTCGGCTCAAATCCCGGATCACAAATGCCAGGGAATGTTCCACAAGCTTTATAATAAACTGCATTTACATCAGTAGCCTTCCCGGTACTTCCCGTTCTCTCATTAAAATAAGCCGTAAACTCTTCGCAACGACTGGCTGTATAAGTAACAGTCAAATATGCAGGTGTCGCTGCTGCCGAATCCGTCTTACCCCAAAACACAATGTTCTTATAACTGCTTGTATCCTCATTGCTCAGCTTAAATATCAAACCCTGATTATTATAACCAACATACCTGCTGAACACATCTTTAATCAGTTCTGTACATGTCTGGTTAATATAATTACTATTACTATAGCCGACAGGGAAAGCACCAACCGCAAGGTGGTTATATGATACAGACCCAGCACCTTTACTCCAGATACTTATATTGTCCAACAATGAATCTGTAGCCCGTTCAAAATAGCCATATATTAAATTAGCTGACTCATTTCTATGCGCATTGGAAGCATTTCCTGAAGAAATATCGTACTGTGTTGTTCTGCTAATCACCCCTCCCGGAGAAATAAGATCCTTTCCGACCCTGGCATACAAACTTAACGTAGCAGAACTAATTAACGCATCTCTTGCGATAATAGACCAGTTAAAGTTCAAGTGATCTCGCAATACACTCCGCGTTCCTCCTTTAAGCACTATTCCTGCGGCCAATGAGCTGGTCGAATTTAATGCCGTTGAGCCATCATCAAAGATATGTGCAACAGAAGTCAATGGTACTTTTTTAGTGACCACGAAGAAATCTCCCTGAGAGGCAGGATGTAATGCCTTGAAATCCGCCACAATCTTCTGATATTTCTGACAGCTTGTTGAGTCTGTAAACAGTGTGCCGGCAGGATATGTATTTCTTGAAGAACTATACATATTCATCTCCATCGTATCCACACCACAGGTTTCCATAAATTCCAGGTACTCCCAGTAATGTTTCCTGAAACCCAACTTTACGTTCATATAGTTTTCAAACAACTGGTTCTTCAGCAGCTGCACACTATCATCTGATTTTTTGGGCCCACAGTCAGGATATTTGCGATTATACTCCCTGTTTAATATACCGATAGCTGAACATGTTACACAAAGGCTTCCAGCATTACACTGCATCGCTGGCGGAATATTAACAGGACTGGAAAGGCTCACACAAGTGCCCCCGCCATTACAGGAGTTTAATAATAATTCCAGGTCGTTCTGTGACATGCTGATACCCTTTGCACGTTTCAGATACGCTGCAAATGAAGTATCTTTTATATCTGAAGTGCTATTATTTACATATTCACTCCGCAATGAATTCAGCTTTGTGCAAAGGCATGTATCCGGCTTGCCATATAAAGTAACATCATATAATGGTGCCGGCTGATCATAAGGAGCCGGGGCTGTTATGAGGTAGGAATTACAACTATAAGGCACTACATTATTACTGGATTTATAATATTCATCCAATACATCCTGAAAACTCCTATACTTATAAGTACTTGCCGGTGCCACTGAGCTGGCCCCAAGTGGATGGTTCTCATCAGATCCTTGTTTACATACCTCTACCAGTCTCGGTATGATCGTATTAGTCAAGGTATTTACCTCTATACATGGAGACAATTTGCTAATCCAGTCAGCAATATATGCGCGGCAGTTCTGTGCATATGAAGAGTCTCTTTCCGCACGAATAGCAGTTTTGGCCTTAGCCGTATCAGTTCCCAGGTAAGATGGGGCTTTAATATTTAGTATTTTTGACGCTGTATTGAAAACTGTCTGGAATCCAGCCTTTATTAATTCATCAGAGGAAACGCTTCTAATACCTGGACAAAGCGCTGCATCAATTTCTGCATCGATCAGGTTGTGCTTCGCTGTCAGATAAAGCTCTCTGAAAGTACGCCATGCCATATCATAGTCAGCGCTACAGGCCAATCCACCAAATGCCTGCTGGGGCGTTTTGTTTGCACTGATACAAGCCCCATCGGCAGGGCATTTCAGCCGAACAACCGCCGTTGTGTAAATACTAACACCCGTGGATTTGTCCGGATAGCTGGCCATTACCTGCCTCAACGCATTTGTAATATTGGCATTCTTCGTAATTGGATCTGTCTTAGCAGCAACCGTTGTAAAATAATTGTATGCCTCATCACCTAAAGGATTTAAATAACCGGAATTATTTGCCTGGTAATAAAGATCCGTTCTTAAGAACTTATCATCCCAGTCATAACTTTCCTTAAACTTAAGATAAGTCAGGTACTTACAATATTCAGGATGATACTTCAACAGTACATTCGCCCAGGAAGGCTTAAACTTTGCGCCAAACTGTTGTGCTGTAAGTTTCTGAGGAATCACCCATGCACCACTTTGCTCATCATACACCGTGTCTCTTTTTCCATTTGCATCCAGGTATACAAGCAAAGAATCCTGGTACGGAACCTGTTTTGTGTTAGGGATTCCATCTGTATAGAAGATTGAATAAATACTCAGGCTGTCCGGCCTTGCATATTGTCCGGATGGAGCAGTCACATCCTGCAACATCTGCTTTAAAACATCTGAAGTTTGCGAAGTACTATCACATAACGCATTACATGCCTCAACCGCCACTTCATATGCAACCCAGGCGGTACCCCGACTGGCGGTTGTATCCTTCACCTTATTAAGGCTCATATAATTTGCCCGGTAACTATCCCAGGTACCAATTTTCACTAAACAAGCCTGGCAGGAAGGCAAACATTCTGTGGTAGACTGCAGGTATCGCTGCTCATTAATAAAATCATTCAATGTCTTACAGACTGCATTTGTCATGTAAATATTATCGCGATAATAAGCGAGTGCATCACTATTTACAATCAACCGTTTGGTGATTTGGTAGCTGCCTTTTTTTAATTGTATTGAAAAAGAAGTATCAATACTCTTTGCTTTTATGTTGGCTACAGGATCGGAACCTGGTGTATAATTGTGAAATACCTTCACATATGCTACACTGTCTGGTAAACGGCTGTTATTTGCATCATCTGTGATCGTTATTTCAAGGTCATACAATACCGGATACTTAACAATAGGCGCAGATGGACAGGCTTGTATTCTTACAGAGGGTGTGTCAAGCTTGTAGCGGAATGTATAAAGTGCCTCAATTGGTACCAGTTGACTTTGAGTACTTTCCAGGGTCAGGTCCTTGACCACATTCCGACCCGCGCCAGACAATGTATCTATATAAGAAAGCGCCGTCACTCCGGGTAATGCTGACAAATCAGCACTATCTGGTGTTCCGGCCAATGCTGTTGCTATTGTGCGACCATGCATATCGACATAGCCCACTGAAATCTGACCATTTGCATCCTGAACAGAATTCTTAAAATAGTGGGTTTTATCTCCGACATCAGTACCAAATAAAAGATCCAGTTCCTCTTGCCCTGGCGTACCGTACAAATATCGGGTCTCATGATTACTGCCTAATTTAAACACATCACCAACCCCACTCTGCCTGCTGATCCTACCTGTGTTATCCTGTGTATATTCCGTTTGTGTAAATGCATAGCCATTTGCATTTGGCAGAAACCGGTTCGCCCGGGTAGCAGTATCAGGGTTGTTGGGAGAATAATACATATTAGCACCTGACAAAGAAGACATGGCAGGAACACCCACCGTCATCGAATCGTATAGGCTTTTATCATATTCGGCCCCATTGGCAGCATTATTAAATTCTTTAAAGTATTTTACAGCATTCACTAATGTAGGCGCAGGCATTACCTGGATCGCAGGACGCCCCTGGTAATCGTACATCGTTTCTGCAACTAACGCGGTCTTCGTACTATTATCCTTTGTAACTGTCTGCCGGCTGTGTAAGCTACCATCCAAATAATTGACGACAACTTTTCGATTTCCCTCTTCTGCATAGCTGACGGCAGATTGCCAGTTGAGTTTACCTTCGTGTCCCCCAAAGCTGAACCTGCCAAGTCCTGCGGGGTACTTAGAACTCCACACTGTTTCCATCCGCACATTGTTAGCCCTTTCCTGTACAGCCCTTACCCTGTAGAAAACAACACCCGGTGCATCAAATATCAGGGGAATATTATAGGTACGATCAGTAATCGTTACACGGGTAGCATTGTTTCGGAACAGCGCTTCCGTATCCAGTGGTGTACCATATCTATACAACGCAGTACTGTCTATATGGGTCCATTCAAGGTCATAATCATCGGCTCCTCCTACCGGTTTCCAACTCACTATAAGCTCATCTCCGCCATCGGTGACACCCAGGTCTTTCACGCTGTCCACTGCATCTGTACAAGTCATTTTATAGGCTACTTTCACATACATTTCATTTTCCAGCGTCAATGCAGGAAGAATATCTTTCTCTGCAGTAACATTTACACTCAGTACTTCAACTTTTACCTGGTGTGAATTGCTGAACACAAAGCTGGACCTGCTGGTATAAGGATCATTTGCTGCATAGTTAATGGTCAGCGTCTGCGAAATAGTATCTGTTTTAGAGTCTGTTATTGCATAGGTAATCCTTACTTTTACTGAAGCTGAAAAAGTGGGAGGCAGATAGAGTTTGGAATATTCGTTGATCTTTAATGTAACAACATTCTTCACACTATAGGGTAAATCCAGCTTAGGTTGCTTAGTCGAACTAAAATAAGTGGTGTCTGTTACATCAATGGAATTATTCACGGCAATCTTGCTGCTATCCAGCGATGATCTGATGGCCTGAACTGACTGGGCATGGCTGTTTATCGCTATTATCAGCAATAATGACAACAGGTAAAAGATGCCTTTATATTTCTTTAATAGTTGTCGCATAGGGCTATTCTTTTAACAGGGAATTCCTGTTTTCTGAAATTGTTTTTATTCCTCTCTCTGTTTCTTTCTTTTGGCGGACCAATGTACCGTCATCATCATATTCATAGAGGGTGGCGTAATTATTTTCATCCAGTTCGGCCATCAGCCTTAGATTTCCAGGATCGTACACAAAGGATCTCATATTCGCATTGTAGGGGTGAATGCGGAGATCGTCCAGGAATACGGTTGTTTCATTCAGCGATTCCAGGTAGAGGGACAACTGGGTACTTCCTGAGGGCAAACTTACCACCTGCTCATAACGCTGCCATCCTTCAATGATAGCACCACTGGGTTTGGCAATAATGGTATCTGTAGCGGTTGCTCCTTTTACGAATATGCTAAGACGGTTGTTTACATACTTCTCTCCTGTGCATTGCTGTGCTTCCTTTATCCAGCAACTCACGACTATCTGTTTACCTGCTATTGGAGAGAAAACAGGCAGCAATGCATTCTGAGTGGCTCTTATGCTTTTCAATACGGTATTTGCATTTGCACAAGGATTAGTTCCTGTGTTAAAAAAGAGACCCATAGAGGAGCTATCTGTCTGTACAATGGCTGCGCTGATACCAACTACTGCCCCTGCGGGTACACGCAGGCTATACCTGCCGGTATGTGCAGTATCTTTAATAATCCAGGATTTAAATCCAGAAAAGTCAAGGTTTCTGCCAGTCGCACAACCTTCATCAGAACAGGCTGGCATACCATAATAATAGTCTTCAAAGCCCTCATAAGTGGCTTCTCTGTAATGTGCATTTTGAGTGGCTGCAATCATCATGGCGTCCTGGTAACCGTATAACCCGGCAGTATAGCGGTTTAAAGGATCTTTTGTTTCGAGTTCGGTTCCTTTTTTATTGTAGAGTGTAGTTTGACTATTCCAAATCCAACGGCTCGTATCCTGCTGAGCTGTCCATTTTTTATTGACAGCTTGCCAGAATAGTGCAAAACCTGATATTGTACCTCCGGTCCTCGTGGCAACTGGGGTCGTTGGCAGGGACTCTGCACGGTTTCCGTAGTATACATATGTTTTTGAAGGCCGCCAGTTACCCGCCAGTCCATACGTATAAGCATTTACACTGGTATCGGTTACTGCACTATAACACAGTGCTGAAGCTTGTGCTGTGCAGGTATAACAATTGCCAATAGATAGCGTGGCTGTTGCACTGCTACCTGAGACCAGGTAATTGACCTTATCTCCGCCACCGGAGCAGGAACTACCTGCCAGGTTCCTGAAATCAATTGCGCTGGTAGCGGTGATATTGACTTCGCAATCTCCGATCCTGGAAGTATAACCCGCCATGATAGAATCTTTTGAAGTGGCGTAGAAATACTTATTGATGTTCTTTCTTAAGATGGGGCATCTTGTGTAAGAGACATCGTAACCGGCAATCCTTGCATCTCTTAGAAGAGATGCAAGGGTAATATGATCTGTCTCTGAAGTATAGAGACGGTTGTATTTGATCAGGTAGTCGAACATTGGTCTAAGGCAGTCGCAGGTACAGGAGGTTTGTCCGTAAAGGTTCGTGCCTGCCAGTATGGAACAACTATAGATCATTATAAGGATATATCGTTTCATATGTTTAAGAGGAAGTGTTAAGAATGATTACGGTGCCCAAATTTCCATAGTAATTGGCGGGCCAGTAATACGCCATGTCTTGCCATTGGAATCATAAGTTTCCGCTGGTGCCCCATTGATAGATACATATCCTGTACCTCCATGAGTTAATAGCGTTATTGTATATGTAGCCTGGCTGAGGGAAATTGTAAGCTGATCTCCGTCAAAAGTCAGTGACTTCCTGGTTCCACCATCGGGTTGATAGGTAACCGTACTAGTTAGTACTGATTTATTCGCCTTTGCTTTCACGATCAAATGGCTTGCATCAAGACAATAACCCTGAGCATTCGCAGTGGCCTGCAGACTGGTTTGAAACTTTGCAGCAGCCCGACTATTTGCCTCTTCGGTATTAACATATGACCATGCTACCCCTGCAGGAATGTCCTGTGTAACAGACGAGCCCTTTAAACCGGCACCACAATCATTTTTATAGGCTATTATCTGAATAGGAGTATTATAAATCCTGCTATGCATGGACACCGCCACATTTATTGGCGTTTTGGTTGCAAATGTTTCATCGGTAACATTGTTCAATGTATGTTGTGAGGAGTCAGCCGTAAATGCATAACATTGGTTCATCGCCTTCATATGCAAGGTATAATTACCCGCAGGAATCGCCTTACAAAATGGGAAATTAATATTTAAGTAAGGCTCTGTACCATTTATTCCATAGGATATTCCGGTTGCATCGTTTGTAGCGATAATCGCAAGTGGCGGCATTTCATCCGTATCAGTTTTCCTTTCCACATAAAAATTACACGTCAGGCAACCCGCCTTTACATTAGCTGTATCCTGCCCATTCGCTGCTAAATCAGCCGCTGCTTCATCATCCGCCTGTTTCTGTGTAGTTTCCCTGTACTTCCCTGCCGGCACGGTATATACTGCAGAATCAGCCATCGTGCCTGAAGGACAATTATTCCTTAAAAAGCTTCTGCTAACAGCCTTATTTGAATACAAACAAGGACTAAATCTTGCTGCATAATCAGGACCAAATAAATCCAGCGCTTTCCTGGCAGAATCGTTGGCTGCCTTTTGACTTACTGTAGATGAATACATGTCATGATCAATGTGATAGTATACATAAGCTGATTGCATACTATCAGCACAAGCCGCTCTATACCAGGCACCTGTACTATCATTTCCATATACATGATCTCCGCAGGAATCTGCCTTCGCATAGTCCGCATAAGATTGCGTTAAACAGTTCCTGACTGAATCCGTCTTCTTTTTATCTGCTACCTTCCAGAATTGGCTGAACTCTGTAGCGGCTGCATTCAATACTTTGGAGTTGTCATCTATTACCAGCGCACTATCCTTATAAACCGGGTTCTTTAGCATCGTCATTTCTCCTACCATTGCCGCCATATTCCGTCTGCCAGAACGAATCACTTTCATTGTCACCCTACTACCAGTAAAGGGCATTCCTTCTTTTGTTACAAAGTAAAGATCAGGAGTTCCTCCGCTTATTGCGTTGGCATCCACTGCATAGATCCTGCTCAAACCTGCCCAGGTAGCAATTTCCGGGTTACAATCATTACCCCCCGTTTTCTGACGGTTATAAACCAATATCTCATCACCCGCTGAAAAATAGTTCCTTAGTGTTGCATCATCTAACCCCGAAATGACCTTACCTGTACTGATACTAACATTGTCTGCAACCGCACCAATATTCTTATAAGCGCCACTCATACCATCATACACCCAGCCCGCAGGAACAGAAAAATGAAACACCGAATCGTTAAATTCATTTTGTGTACTGTTTAACACTACATCTCCTGTTTCACCATCGTACAGCAAATTCTTTGTTACAACACGGCTCCCCTTGTCAATAACCACAACACTATCTAACAGCCCATGTCTGTTTACAACCTTTGTCGTACCAAGTAAACGGAGAATAGTTTCTTCACGCTGTGCAAAATTCAGCAAACTAGGAATGATTGCAGGAAGCGTGCCTAAATAAAACATATCGGAGTTGACGTTCAGATTATATGCATTCGTCACAGAACGCTGCTGTCGCATACTCATCATTAACTCAACATCTTTACCAACAGATGCATTTGGATCTATTTCCCCCTTATCATTAATCACTTTCACATTATTATTCAAATGTTTTACTACCGCATTCTGATCATCAACGTGGTAATAATTCTCAGTATATGCAGTAGGGTGATCCGGGTCAGATTCATTATAGTAAGCCTGAGATTTCACTTTCCCATTCATATCATTCAGCTCTACTTTAAATCCCTGGCTGACAGCCATAAAATGCTTTGCATTTATCTTCAATAGGTTGCCCAAAGTTGGCTTGAATCGCTTTTTATTGTCTGCGATCGGGGTCATATCAGTGAGTGTGGGAAAATCATAGCTTGTATAGAAACAGGTTTCCGCATAACCATTGGCAGACCGTTTTTTATTTGTATTTAGAGAACGTACCCTTACCTTACTATAACCTACAGCGGCAGCGGGGAAAAACATTTCACCCAGCGGTTTTTCAACATAACCACTGCTCACCGGTGCCAGTACCGCAGCCTGCTCTTTATACTGTATGGGTAACTTCCATGGGTTTTCTTCACTACCAATATTCGGTTCCCAGCTAGCCACCCCACTACTGACCGTTTCTGCTTTTCCTGCAATGGTTCTTGTTGTTGTGTAAATATATTCCTGTCCATACACAGACTCCTTACGGTTTACCATCTTATTCCAGTTGTCATAAACTGCCACTCTTTTAACACGCAGTCCACCGCCAAACTTTTTATAGTATGGATTAGCCAGGCGGATATAGGATCTGGAAGTATCAAAGGATTTTACCCAACCTTTCATTCGCACATCTCTATCAAAACCAATAAACATCTCATTCAGGTTAGTCACCTGGGATAACAGCATTTTAGCGCCATCCAGGGGGCTCAGGTCGTCTCCTGTCTGAGAACCAGGGTAGGCTTTGGAAGGCAAGTTCTGTCGCAGGAACTGGGTAGCGGCTTTGGCAATCGGGTTATAACCATCTAACACCACCTCTCCTGCTTTGTTTACTGTCTGTAACTTCAGCCAGAGATAATACGAAGTGCCCTTTTGGTAGAAACCAAAGTAACCCGGTTCCATAGTAGCATACCCGTTTACATATTCACTACCACTCCCAAACTTATCTGAAGGCATCTTTACAAATACCTTGAAGAATAGGGTATCCATCCCCTGCAGGTAACGTTCGTAGAGCTCCCTGTTATTACTCACCGCTTTTGGAATCCTTATTCCCACATATGTATAATCCTGTGTGAAATTGTATAATTCATTTTTCAGCTCAGTATTTGAATTTGGCTGGACAGCGCTGAAACCTGCGATGCGAAACATCTGGGCAGCCCGCCTATTTTGCACGAATGCGTAATCATCACTCTCGTAGTCCACCTTTAATACTGCACCTGAAGGCAATGTGATCTCATCCATCGTCCAGGCAGCAGCATTTTCTGCAGACTGTAAACTGTCCTGTAACGCATAAGGATAGTCCGCATTACTGATAATGTTATTTATTGTAGAACCTGGGTTTTGCAAAGGGTCTTTGTAGTTACCCCAGCGATCATAATAATTGGTATTATAATCAGGATTCTTTTTATTATAGTTAAAGACATAAGCATTCTTTTCTTTTCGTTGATTGCCATTATAAGTAAACCATACTTTTTTAAGCGTAAGTTTACCCTGCGTCATTTTGCCTGATTGATCAGGACTCGCACCTATACAAAGCGAAGTATCATACTCGAAATGAGCTGTTTTTATAGCCAATGCATTTGTGCCACTCTTTTGGAAATCAGATTTGGAATAAAGAGCGATCGAATCTAATTTTTTGAATTGGCCAATCGACTGAAATTCTCCATTTTCATTTATGCCTCGTAAATCCTTTCGATTACTGATCCAAAAAATAGCAATCATATTTTTGGACTCAATAGAATTCAGGTACCACAGTTCCTTTTCCCCATACAGGTAATTTCCCTTATCATCCCTGTTATCTGTCTTTAAGCCCTGGTTGTAATTTGCGCTGGCACTATAAGGAATACGCCAACTATTGGGATTTTTAACCCCTGCAATTTTGGAATAGTTGAACTTAATTGCATCACCCGGATCATCAGGTGTAATACCATCACCGGTAAGGTCTACATAATCAGGAGACAGAATGCCAGACAGCAGGAAAGAATGAGGGTATGCGGGCATTACCTCTTTACTATAGTAATTATCATTACCCAGATTATTATTGACCGTATTATCAGTATTATAACTAAACCCCACCAACCCTGACAATGTATTGCCATTGTTCGCATTTACAGAAAAAGTCAAATCTTTCTGTAATAAATTATAGACAGGTATGCCATATACATAACGACGTCCGTCTGCATTCAACACATCTATCTCGGATATATGACTGCTCTTGCGGAAATTATTTATGCGTTTTTCCCTTGTAATCAGATTGTCCGGACTAACCAGAAAAGTATCTTTTTTTGATGGCAGGTATAAATTCAGTTTTGGAATAGCTTGCGTAGCCTGGCCAGCAAATCTCCATTGCAAACGGGCGATTGCTTTTTCATTTTTCTGAAAATACTCCATTTTGATATTGTACATCTCTCCGGCTACCAAATTCAGCGCCGCGGTGTCTTCAAAATCAGCAGGCTTGCCTCTCCAGTTATTAATTACCAGAGAATCATTGATGTACAAACGAATACCATCATCCGTTCTGGTTGAAAATACATATTTACCTGTTACATCAATTTTTAATCTCCCGTTCCAACGGATAGAAAAATCTGATTTCATCAAATTAAGCCCTTTAGGAACCAGGTTTATTTCATTATATGAACCAAAATTCACTATTGAATCTATCCGGTCAAACTCATATTTATTAAACTGACGGCCGCTGTAATAATATCCTCTTAATCCAGGTGAATCCAGGTCGGGAACATACGTCATATTACAGTTCTGAAGCGGAAATTTATTTTCATGATAATTGTCAATGTATTTTGACAAACCAGCTGTGCTTGCCTCTTCAGCAGTCAGGTAAGAAATAATCTGTGTACGCTTATCACGTATAGTCCTACCAGAAGAATCACCTTTTACTTTGACTGAATCAATTACTTTAAACGCCCTGTACCTATCCAATGTATTGAGGGCATAGAGATCCGGATCACTGTTTCCTGACTGGTATAATCTGGTAGCGACCACGTCATCACCTCCTAATGATTTCTGCCAGTTTTTATCATTCACAGCTGTTTCACCAGGGTTTCTAAAGTAAGCAGCTTCATACAAACCTTTTGAACTTTTAAAGCCCGTGGAATCACCCATCATATTTAACGCCGTCCAGGGACCATTTTCAGTATTGGCATTGACCAGGTGAGCATCACCTCCCCAGTGAACTAGAGTCGGCAATCCAAGATCAAGACTACCACTGATAGATAAACTTTTCGTCTTCATCTGATGATCGAATACATGGCCGATATCACCTCTGTATGCCCGGAACATACCACCCGTACCTTCACCCGAAATAGAGAACACATCATAGGTATAAATAGGAATACCAATGGTTGGCATCGCTGGCTTTTCACGGTATGAAATTTCCTTTTCAATATTATAATCCAGCAATGAACCGGGTTTACCGTTCGAATTCTGGTAATTCAGGTAACCATATGCTGGCAAAACAAGGAGCGTATCAGCACCTTTCAGTTCTTGTTTGGCATGATTATATCCCGCAACAACGTATGGATGATAGCCATATGATTCAAAACCTACTTTTGCATCGAAGCTAAAAGCTGTGCCGGTGTATGGAAAGTTAATTGTAGGGGTGTACGCCTCATGTGCAAATGATATAGATGAATGAAAGGCTCCACTTGTAGATTTATTTTTCTCCTTATTATACCACTTGTTTCCTATAGAAAACTGCAAATCTTTCAACCCGGCGCGTGTATTATAGGAACCTGACACAGACGCCGAGAGAGATGCGCCTGAATTTTTATTTTCACTTTCAACTACCCTATGCATATAAGATAATGATACCCCTGATGTGAGACCATCAGTGGAGCTATTACTCAGTGATAGCCCACCTGAGAGTCCCTGGTCAGATAATTTTGATCCGGCATTCAGGGAAGGAGAGATAGAAGATTCTATTCCATATCCTTTATAATTATTGTAAGTAAAACCTAGTCCAAATTCTAAATTCCCAAACGCGGAATCATTTTTTGCTTCCCTGGCCGTATTACTTGGCGTACCAAACAACTCAAAACCGGTAGCCAGGTTTACGCCCCAGGAAGTTGAAGCCTTGGTATGCTGTACTTTACTAATGCTGTCCGTACCATTAAATTCATCCGGCAATCCACGCATATTACGTGTTATTGTACCTGGATTAACATTCCATCCGAGGCCGACCCAACTGGGTTCCTGGTCCATAGAAATACCACTGTTATATCCCAGTGCAATTGGATAACCGCCGACGTCCATCAAGGGAATTTTATAGGAGAAATCCCCTGAAAACAGGTCCACCATATTATCGCCATTCACAGGAGTAAATGCCTGGGTTTCAGGTTGACCCGGACCACCTAAATCTTCGGGCAGCGGCTGAATATTTTTTGTATCTGGCCGAATTATTTCCCGGTGATGTGGGGTTACATTAACAGCCACCGGTGTCAATTTCTTACTTGCTTTTACAGGAGCAGGTGCTATTACCCATGCAGCATTCCCGCTTCTAACGGCAGCCAATGCATTCATTGGCAGCACCATCTCAATATAAAGCAGAGCCAGCATGACAGCAGCAAATGTCTTTTTCCTCCTTGCAGCTAATTCCAGTATCATGTTTGGTTATTTATTTCTTAGGTATAGTTTATTAAATTTTACAGGTCTGGTGAGCCAACAAAAATGTTGTAATCTTCATAGGCAGCAGTAACTTTCAGCGTATTGCCTTCTTTATAAAAGAATGCTTTTTCATCATAACGCTTGTTATCAGGAGCAACCTCTTTATAATTACTTAAGCTGGCTTTTACCAGTGCATACTCCTCATATCCTTCCTGTAATTCATCCTTTTGCATATCCTCACTAATTAACATAGAAGTCTTCAGAATATATTCCATAGACAATATTCTTTGGGATACAGTATCTATGGCTATCGACAGTTGCTTGCACGGGCCGTCAGCAGGAAAGGCCAGGTGGATAACAATAATTTCCTTTTGATAACTAAAAGTGCTATTTGTGGCTGCACCCAGTAAATCGTTTATTGTTTCAAGTGGATTAGCAGAAGAAGGAACCTTACCAGTTGTTGCCAGGTACATCAGCTTATCCTCTTTGAAAAGCACAATAGTATACCGGCTATTTCGAATAGTTTCAGTTTGATCCACTGTACAGCGATAATTCTCACCATTCATTTCTACTTTCCCTTTTAAGCTATCCAGCAATATTCCCGGTTTATGTTCATTAGCATAGGCATAACTTATATCAAAACTGACAGGTCTTTGCTGGCTCTTTGCCTGTACTTGTCGAAAAATATTAAGCGCCTTTTTAATCGCTGCAGTATCCTGAGCAGTTGATGAAAAAGAAGCAAACAATACTGCTATTAATGTAATTAAGCATCTCATTGATAAATAAATTTTATCTGCCAGTATTCGCGTCTGCCATTTTTTAAACGAAACAGGTAGGACTGCCCCGTTTTAAGATCTAGTTTCTTCAGGTTTATTTTCACGTTATTCATTCCTGGCTCCAATGAAAGAGCTGCCGATTTTACAATGCTATGACCTGCATCTAACCTGATGAGTTCATAAATTACGCTTGCATCACCAGCATCATTGCTGTAGCCAAATTGTAATGTCTCGGAGCAAGTGACGGCTGATGCATCAAGTTCCTTTTTCAATTGAACATAGGCAGATGAATTCACCGCAATTTTTTCAGGAGCTACCCCTTTGACCTTAAATGTCCAGATATCAGTCTGTGCGGCAAACTGGTTATTGTTCCTGGCTGTTACCGTCCAGGCATAATTCTTTGCCGTATCCAGTGCAATTGCAGAGACAGGATAGTTTAGGAACTGATCCTTCAGATGCGTAGTGTGATATACGGGGATATTTGATTGCATTGCCTCAGCTGCAGACTGCCCCTTTCGCAGCTCTACCATAGTAAAATCATAATTCAGGTCACTAAAAATTGACAGGGGTGCTGGTGGCAGCCATGCGAACTGCGGCAGGTTTCCCTCTACCACACTTTGATCAGCCGGGTTATTCAACAGCGGCGGACTAACCGGTTCTACTGCAAATGGCAAACAATCTTCGGCAGCCAAAGAAGATGCATCACCAGATACCTGTATCACACTGTAGCATGCCATATAAGAACCTGCCATTAAAAGGCCGTTCGCATTTCTATCGGCAGAAGGTGAAAGGTATTCATATGTAATAGGCGCCAGATCTGCCACCTGCAATTGTTTGGCACCCCGGGCTATGTAGAAATTACGACTACTACCCGTAAGTACGGGTTGATTGGTTTGTGCATCGGTGATTCTAAGTTCAACATGTACCCATATGGATGAAGAAGAGGCAGAAACCAATAAAAGATTCCACAGCTGTGCCTTCTGCATAACTCCTGTAGGAGGTAACTGCACAGTCATGTTTATCTGCGCGCTTGCCTGAATGGATAGCATAGTAATAGCTATCAGGAGAAAACGTCTCATTTAAAATGTTTTAGTATAGGTGATACGTCCTGTATTGTTTGACACCAGCCGCTTCTCAGCTCCTGGGATAAATCCTTTATCAGCCATCAGTTCTATCTGCCCTACATATGGGATCATCACACGTGCTGTGCCTGAGTATCCAATATTTCTAAGGGCATAGACTGTCTGGTAACTATATTTCACTCCGCCACCAATATCCAGCCAGCTCCGGAACTTATACAGTATACTACCATCTGCACCATACAGATCATAGCTCCCGTTCATTGCTGCAGAACCTGTACCCTGGATCGTAAACTTACCGAGGAACATAGTATGGTTAAACAAAAGGTTTTTGGTATTGTAGTAGACAAAACTCGTATCATCCTGTTTGTTGTAGAACCGGTTATATGACAGTACAGAATTCATCATCACGCTATGGACCTTGTAAAAATGGCTGACAGTGCCCACCATGGTATAGAAGGTATTCTCCACATAAGTACCGTCACTAAGCTTTGTGAGCTGAGACGTGGGATAGTACCCTACACTTACTACAGGATAGTGCCGGATACGCAGCGTGGCCTGGATGCTTTTGAAAATAGTATTGCTTTTATACTCGGCTTGCTGGTACTGGCTGGAATAATCGTTCCTGCGTACAGATGCGGTTACCATTAATTGTTGTTTGAAGAACGGCTGATCTATGCGCACCGTCCACGCAATTTGTTTTGAGCCGGTTGTATAAAGGCTAAATGACTGGAAGCCAGCTCCCATTACCTTGTATACTCCGCTGAGTTTAGTACCTGTTTGGGGAATAAGTGAATTTGCGCTCAGCGAATATGCTTCGTTGTTATGATCTTTTAAACTAAACATATTGTGATCCGCTTTCTGATAATAAGGGAAGGATGACTTAGCCACCTCTCCTGTCAGATACAAGTACTTCGACAACTGCCAGCGCCCTTCTACTGCAATTCCCATAATGTGGTAATCAGGTGAGCTGCTGCCTCCGGAACCTGTATTCAGGTTATACAGCTGCTTCCTACCCATATAGTACGTCAAAAATAGATGGTTGCCTTCCTTCATTCCGTATCCGCCTCTTACCAATGCCAGGAATTGTCGCGGGGCGCCATTATTCACAACATAATTTCGAAAGCGATAATCAATCGTACCTCCTGCCACCGCTAAGTAATAGGAAGGATTGAATTCAGCTTGTATTCCCTGGATACTGATGCCCTTGGCTGTTAACTCCGAAAAATCCGCCATAGTACGACCTATCCCTACTGACCGGATAGCGAGCAAAGTTCTGTATCCTTTGGGTAGTACTGTATCTGGCAGGTTCATTTCCTTTAAGCGGGAGGAAAGCTCTTCGTTGTTTTTACTGCTCATCAGTTTCTCTATCATATCGCCTTTGAGATTACCAACCTGGACTTCGTGCGCATGGTAAGCACTATCCATTACGCCAAGGCGCTGACGGAGAGAATCAAGCTGGCGCATTCGGGTTTCATAAAGTGCCTCAAAACTGGTATCGCCAGGCATGCGGTTTAGCGAAGAATCTCTAACATGCCCTTTGTAACGCAGCAACATATTGACTGAAGGCAATTCCGGCATGGAAGGAATCTTAGGTAAAGAAGGCGTCTGCGGTAGTCCGCGGATAGAATCTACGCCTAAATCCGTTCGGGGCCGTTTTCCATAAAGTCTTTGTTCACGGGCTTCGACTAATCGTTGTAGTTGTGCTGGGGAAGATAACCACTCCTGCAAACGATAATATTCTAATGCCCTGTCATTCAGCTTACTTTTTTCGAGTTGCAATTGTTTTAACTGTTCCACTTGCAGTGCATCCCAATGCTGCAACCTGTCATATAACAAATTTCTGAAGTCACGGCTTGTATATTGCATATTCAGGCCCGTGATATTGCGGAACAGGGCTGAATTGCCTCTTGCTGTTGTAAACCCAACACGTACCGGATATTGATCTCTTATCGTAAAGTCGAGATAGGTTTGAACTGTGTGCTGATAAATATCTTTCTGCTGAAAGGGAGTATCAAGGCCGGATTGGTAGTAATAGTCATACATCACATTACCGTGCACCGTCAGGAACGGCTTTTGGGGTAAACGTGCCCGGACAGTTGTATCAAAGTGCTGGTTCCCGTGTAGAGGTACCAGGTTTACATTACCACCAGTATCAGTCGCTAATAAATAGACGACCTCACCGGATGATTGCCTGATACCACGTGGGAATGCAACGATTGGCCCTTTGCCGGGAGCACCGGGCAACGATGTACTACGCTGTAATTGCGCATAAGCAACCAGGCTTCCTGTGCTGAGGAAGAGTAATATTATGAATAGAGATTTCAACTTGTTATTTAACCAGTTGTGATTGGGAATACGAATTAAGGGTATTCGAGTTAAGTGATCATTCCTGAAAAATCAACTATGACATAGGTATTTTTTTAAAAAAACGGGTTGAGGATCTTCTCTGACAGATTAGGTTAAAATAAAATGTGGTGCAAAAGTAGAGAATAAATGAAGATTACAAAATCTAATTGAATTTAACAATAGAGCACATCCAATGGCTTTAGAGAGCTAATGCTACTTACCCGATTCTGTCCTCTCATTTAAGGATAATTTATCCATCATTATTTTTCAATACTGTATTATCTCGTCTTAGTACATTATTATTCTTATGATCCTCAATCAGGTATAAGGACTACTTTATCAGCGCATCTGTTACACGAACAATGACAACTTCTAAAGCAGCTATGCGAAGGTAATAGAATAAATAAAATCTTAACATTCTTTTGGCCTAAAAAATTAATGATAGTTGTCAATGATAAATAATCTTCAACAAACAGCATAAATGCAGCGTCCGCAAATGGTTAACTACCTCATTTCCTGATGAAAGCATTTCGCCGGTGCAAACCCACCCTTTACCGGCAATTCCATTCCCCTTTACCTAAACCTCCTTTCCCCCCTCTCCTCACGCCCCTACTTTTACACCATGAAAGCAAAACACATACTCATATCCGGCGCAAGTATCGCCGGCCCGGTGCTTGGCTGGTGGCTGAGCAAATACGGATGGCAGGTGACCATCGTGGAACAGGCCCCTACCATCAGAGCGGGTGGCTATGCGATTGATTTCAGGGGTACCGTACTGAAAGTACTGGAGAAAATGGACCTGCTCGATGATATCAAAAAACACGAGACCAGGACAGGCAAGGTGACCCTGGTCAATAAACATAATAAGAAGATCGCCCGCTTTCCCGATGGCTTCACCAGTGGAGAACTGGAGATCATGCGGGGTGATCTTGTGAAGATCCTGTACGATAAAACAAAAGACAACGTCAACTATATATTCAACGATTCCATCGCCACACTGAATGAAGACAAAGACGGTGTGCAGGTGACATTTAAACACCACGCTCCTGCACATTATGATTTAGTAGCAGGCGCGGATGGATTACATTCCAAAGTACGCGCGCTGGCCTTTGGGCATGAGCGGAAGTTTTCCTCATTTTTAGGTATATACATCGCCATCTTTACGGTTCCGAATTTTGCCAATGTCGGTATGGATGGACTTTACTATTCAGAACCCGGCAAGCGTGTAGGCATATTCGGGGCCAAAGATGGCAAAGAAGCAAAGGCCAGTTTCTACTTTAGCTCCGCCCCATTTTACTACGATCGGAAAGATACAGGCAAACAAAAAGCAATTATCAGGCAGGTATTTGAGAACACCCCCTGGCACGTGCCGCAGCTCCTGGAATATATGGATCAGTCAGACGATTTCTATTTTGATTCCGTGAGCCAGATTAAAATGGATCATTGGTCAAAAGGCAGGATAGCATTGATTGGAGATGCGGCACATTGCCCTTCGCCGATGACAGGAATGGGTACCAGTGCAGCGGTAATGGGAGCGTATATATTGGCAGGAGAACTGATGCAGCATGATTACCGGAAGGCCTTCAGTAATTACGAAACAGAGATGAGAGGATTTGCAGATAGCTGCCAGGGCATGGCGGATGGTGTAGATTGGTTTGTTCCCCGTACACGGTTTAAACATTGGATGAGTCAGCAGATGTGGAAGGTGCTGCCTTATACACCCTGGAAGAATATGATGATTGAAATGCCTACACGGGTAGCGAATTCAATTGAGATGAAGGAGTATCCACTTGTGCCAGTAGCTACAAATGAATCTGCAGCAGGGAACGCGCCTGTATCCGAAAATCTACCTGTCGAAAAAATTTTGATTAATAATACTCACCTACAAAATCAAGAAAAACTTGTTTCCCAAAATCAGTTTCACTGATATGCCCACCGTGAGATTTCTTAATTTACACCTTTCAGCATACTCATTCTGAACTAAATCCGGCATTGGATAAAAGCCCAACCCGTTTCCCAAAATCAGATTCCCCGATAGGACCATCATATTCCTTATTCCTAATAGGAGCGTCAAGCAGGTAAAAAGAGAAAAAATCATACCCTGTCTGATCCGGGCTCAAGGCTATTACATATCCGCCATCCTCCTTTCTCGTAAAAATAATATGATGACATTTAATTCTTTCCAGTTTCGCTCCTAAAACACGAAGTCTTTCAAACGTCCAACCCATATAGGCAAGCGCAGGCTCAAGTGCAGGTGATGTAAGCGTTTCATTTAAATTACCTAATACCTCCGGAACAGAATCCAGTCCAACATAAAAGCTGACCGTTCCCCTACCGTCATCCAAACCAAACTCAATTGTCTTTAATTTCTCCTGGTTGGTATTATATAAAAAGAAAGTCTCCAGGTCCAAAAATGCTTTTTCATTTTCCGTAAAAAGCTTTATCATCTTTTTCCGGGCAAACATTTTCGGAATGGAGCCTTCAATAATAATCACGAGACTTACAACTATCAGCGCGACTATCAGCAGTGTAATTTTTTTGATCATTCAGTGAGATCACTTTTCGTTGCTAACAGGTGATGCTTACTGATTAAATCTTCCATGCTAACAGGATATCTTTTGACAGCCGATACAATCTGACCATCCTGTATCCAATAAGTCTCCCCCCAACCATGTGAGAACAAGTCATTTGTTATCATGTAATTAAACGTATCCTTCTCATCATTATCCAAAATGAATAATTCAATATCCGGGAATTCAGCAAGGGAGTTTACCAGGAGCGATTTTGCAGCCCTGGCAAAACTGCTCCAGCCGGCATAGATTAAGAGAACACAAGTATTATGTGTCGCTTCTTTGAAAGAAAAATCGTTGAAGAAAGTATTAGGTCGGTCGGTGAACATCCCATTCTGATTGATGCTGTTTGTATCCGGCTTCATTGGATGAAAATTTTAAAGATTCCTTTATCGGGATTACAAGAAATACATAAAATGTCCAAAAGGACAGGTAACAGGATTTTAATTTTCATGAAACAGGTATTTAACAGAGAAAAGTCTCTTTAATCATGACTAGAGGAATGCGGGGCAAAATTAGAGAATAAAAGGAGATTAAAAAATGATTGTGGTTCTAATAAAGGTTAATTAAACGACTCCCTGAACTCCACAGGCGACATATTCGTCTTCGCCTTAAAAAACTTCCTGAACGACTGTGGATGTTCAAATCCTAACTCATAGGCCACTTCATTTACGGATAAACCAGTAGTCGAAAGCTTCTGCTTTGCAATGTTGATCAATTTGTTCTGTATATGTTGTTGAGTGCTTTGCCCGGTGAGATTCTTCAGCAGACTACTCAGGTAATTAGGGGAAATATTTAATCTTTCCGAGATGAGCTGTACGGAAGGAATGCCATCGGCGAACAAACCTTCACTGGCAAGCAATGCTTCCAATTTTTCCAATACCTGGTGATTGGTAATTTTCCTGGTGATGAATTGACGGTTATAAAACCGGTCCGCGTAGTTCAGGAGTGTTTCGATATGAGAGACGATGATCTGCTGCGTGAATTTATCAATATTGCTATTGTATTCGTGCCGGATATTCTGGATGATATTTATTATAGTGGCCTCTTCCTTCTCAGACAGGAAGAGCGCTTCGTTAGTAGCATACCCAAAATATTCGTATTGTTTGATGTTTTTTGACAAGGCTGTATTCCAGAAAAAATCCGGGTGGAGGAGTAACATCCATCCGGATCTTTTAGCCTGCTCCTCTCCCAGGGGCACCGGCACTTCGATATTGAAGACCTGACCAGGAGCAATGAAATACATGATACCTTCATCATAATCATATTTCTGCTGTCCGTACCTGAATTTCACCACCACGTCTCGCTTGAGGGAGATGGAGTAATAGTCAAGCATCCAGTTGATATGATTATTTTCCGGAGACAGAATGACATCTGCATAGTTCACCACGCTGATCAACGGATGTGCAGGCGGCTGTAGCCCGCGAATGCGGTGGAATTCAGCAATAGTGGTGATACGATGTAATTCTTTCTCTTTCATAATTGCAGGATATTAATGTTACCAGGCTACTTCTCCTTCCTGGCGGAAAAACTGTCCGCTTGGCCCATCTTCTCCGATCGTAGCCAGGCGAACAATAGGCAATGCCCCCTCTGCGGCAGTTTTAGGACCAGTGAAATTGTTCAGATCAGTGGCCGTAAAACCAGGTGTTACACTATTAATTTTGAAATTACGTAATTCCTGTGAAAGGTTGATGGTGAATGTATTCAGGGCTGTCTTAGTAGCACTGTATGCGTGGTAATTATCCCAGTGTACAGCGCGGTCCCTGCTGGTTTGCATAGCAAGGGAACCAAGTTCACTGGAGACATTTACGATAACAGGCAATGGCGCTTTCTTCAATAAAGGCAGGAATGCCTGGGTGGTCTGGATGACACCGAAATAGTTTGTATTGAAGGTGCTTTTTAGGGCTGCAATATCACAGGCGGAAATGTTTTGCATTTTCGGACCGGAGGTAGCGGCATTATTGATCAATATATCCAGTGAAGGTACTTTTGCAGCTGCCTGTTGCACAGAAGCAAGGTCCGCAACATCGATCTGCAGAAATTCGATATTACTTAAGCCTTCGGATTTTAAGCGATTGATAGCGGCAGTGCCGTTCTGTTCGTCACGACAACCAAGGTAGACGTAATAGCCGAGTTGAGCCATTTGCTTTGCAATTTCAAAGCCGATGCCCTTGTTGGCACCAGTAACAAGTACATGTTTCATGATGGGCGATTTTGATAAGGCAAAGGTCCTGTATCAGCAGAACTTTGCTATCGCCGTGTCTATGATTATTGAAGCCAAATCTCCTTTTTATTGATTTTTGGGAACGGTAGGTCTGAAGGAATATAATAGCGCAAGCTCGCAAACAGCTAACAAGCCTGCAATGAAACGAAAGGTGTGTTTATCAAATATGACATAGCCAATGAGGCTCAGGAGCAAAGGAAGGAGTAATACTAAACGATTAGATGAATAACCGGTGAGCCTGATGACAATTGTGAGACATAACCATAGAAGGGTATAGAAAAACCAGCCAGCCATGATGAGTAAAATCAAATCCCGGGCGTCCTGACCCGCCAGATTTATGAAGAGCAAGCTCCAGATGATGGACAACACAAAATAAATAGCGAAAGATTTCCAATTCATAACTAAAGTTATTCGATATAAACGTCAGCACCTATCATTTAATTATCAACCAACAATTATCCCCTGCATTCTTCCAATTTTTTTTAAATTCATTGCTTACGAATTTATCTTCCGAAAAATGAACCACATCTACTTAATTGTTTTTACCTTGTCTTAACTCTCTCCCGGAAACCGCATCCCGCTCCCATCGCTTTTGAATATGATACAGCATCGAGTAATATGGTGCCAGCACCAATGCGATAATTCCCAGGTAATACCCATACCCATTTCCGTATACATAGTCGACCACCGACATTAAAGTCCAGTATACCAGTACTCCCCAGTTAAACCGGATCGCCCATTTCCATTCCATCCACAGGGAAAGGAGCATTGTCACAAGGACAGCAGCTCCTAAAAAGCTTCTGGCCAGCATAATTGTAATCCTTACATCACTCACGCCAAACAAGTCCTGCTCTACATAAAAATGGATCATCTTATACATATAATAAGACTGGCCAAAAACCTGGTAAATACCATAAATAGAGAAGAGTACCAAATAGATCTTAAGGAAAAGTGGCATCAGTGCAAAACGGCGAATCTTTAATCCGGTACCAAAGGAGTCATCAAATATGGTAGTTTGCTCTGTCATACATTATCTTAGGGTGAAGAAGCTCTCTGAATTTAACGCATTTATTGCAAAGAACGTACACGCACAAGGGCCTGATGCTAAATTATATTTTGGGTTTGATATAAACCCTTCTTCCTGAATGCAATAGACTTCATTTCCCATTTAAAGATCTGATGGCTGCGGGTATCTGTGGTCAAAGTTGAAGTTTAGTTATTCCCTGGAATAAAAGCGAACGGAATCAATCCGGGTATATTCACGCAAAGACCGGAAATTATCAATTTCCTGTTCAGTAGGTGTTTTTTTAAAATAATAAACACTATTCATAACAAAAAAAACCGGCTCCCAAAAAAGAAGCCGGTCACTTATCATTTTATAATACAGATTTCCTTTTTTTCACTACATGCGTCGCATCCTTCTGGATCATGATCTCCAGCAGCTCATACCCCCCATTCGGTTTCCTGTGCGCAAACTCTCTCTCCTGTTGCATTACCGGGCTAGCCCAGAATAAATTCACCTTATCGCCATACATCTCCGGCACCTCAAATGCCTCACCATTGTACAAAGCAGATGACAGGATCATACTCTCATAAGGCTCCGGCAATTTTGAAGAACCGATTGTATGCCCCTCTCCCAGCCAGCTGATATGCCGCCATGGAATATCTGCCATCGTGGCTATACTATCCGCCATCTTCATGATCTCCTCTTCTGAGAATTCACTTTTATCTACTGCCAGTGCCAATTCCATTCTCCTATATGCCGCTGATGTATCATTGTATAAATAAGACACCCATGGCATCGGACGAATACTTGCACCCATCGTCAGGAAATATACAATATTATCCTTCTCAAATTTCCCCATCGCCATTGGCGGCCATTCATTATTATCCATGGCAAAATACTGCAGCATCTTTCCAAACTGCGCTTCATAACAATTGATAAAACTTTCCTGGATCTGCGGCCATGCGGGTTCGTCCACACTACTCCATTGATTTCTGAATGCAACGGCTTCCCCTACACGCGCATACTGCAGGTTAGACTCAGCATCACCCAATGGCAATACCAGGAAATCATCTCCTTCCACGCCAATACAATCTGCCGCATAAGATACCGCTTCATCCACATACAGGCTCCATCCAGGAATCACACCCAGTATTTCACCATCATATAACACAGCGGCGCCATCATCTTCAGGCAGCCATACAATCTCTAATAACTCCGCTTTCAGCGGTTCCTTCCCATCCGGATGATTACAGTATTTAGCCTGTAACATAGGTGCCGTACCATTATGCATGGCCGCTACGTCCTTTACCTCCGGGGCAGGTGCCAAATTGCGCAGCCAGCAGGCGCGCATTTTATATTTCTTACTCTGTAATTCTGCCGGGAACAGGTAAAAATAAGCTGTACGATCATCCTGCTCTACCGCTGCATACAAGGTATGCCTTCCATTCGGCTGTTCTATCAATGTCTGAGGTTCCATGTTCATAATCGCAATTTATATACTTATCTCCAAACGCGTCACATTTGGTGTATGGATAGGCTTTTTCATTATACAGATTTATTATTTGGCGAGCCAAAAATCATCTCATTACAATCAAAGAGGAGCATTTAAATAATTTACCGTACCTTCGCATTACTTTTATTCTCTTCCTCTACAGGCTTGCGAGTAAGGCGGGTAACGTATCAAACTTGCATTGATAGCCTTACCAAAAATATTTATCATTAAAAATATACGATTTTGTCATTTGATCAATTGAGGCTCATTGAGCCCGTGCTGAAGGCGTTGAAGGACGAAGGTTACACTGAGCCAACCCCTATACAGCAACAATCTATTCCATATGTATTGGACAAAAGAGACCTGTTAGGCTGTGCCCAGACCGGTACCGGTAAGACTGCCGCTTTTGCCATTCCATTGTTGCAACTGCTGGCTGAAACTACGCCTGCCGTTCAGAAAGGACCCAGACCCATCCGCGCATTAATCCTCACCCCTACCCGCGAACTCGCGATACAGATCCAGGAAAGCCTCCAGGCTTATGGTAAATACCTCCCCCTGAAACATCAGGTGATCTTTGGTGGCGTATCTCAGGTACCACAGGTTGAAACCCTGCGCAGAGGGGTGGATATTTTAGTTGCAACCCCTGGTCGTTTGCTCGACCTCATTAGTCAGAATATTGTCACACTCAGGGATATTAAATTCTTTGTACTGGATGAAGCTGACCGTATGCTGGATATGGGTTTTGTACACGATGTACAACGCGTGATCATCAAGCTGCCTACAGACAGACAGACCTTGTTCTTCTCCGCGACCATGCCGCCAGAAATTCAGAAACTGGCTGCTATGATCCTGAAAAATCCTGCAAAGGTGGAAGTAACCCCGGTTTCTTCTACTGCTGAAACCATTACGCAATCAGTATATTATGTAAAGAAGAACGATAAACGTCACCTCTTACAACATATCCTGCAAGATGATGCCATCAAAACACTGCTCGTTTTTGCCCGTACCAAACATGGTGCTGACAGAGTGGTGAAAGACCTGGTTCGCGTAGGGATCCCTGCCGAAGCAATCCATGGCAATAAATCACAGAACGCCAGACAACGTGCACTGAATAATTTCAAATCACGTCAGACACGCGTACTGGTTGCTACTGATATTGCAGCAAGAGGGATCGATATTGATGAACTCACACACGTGGTGAACTTCGAACTGCCGAATGTACCAGAAACCTATGTACACAGAATTGGCCGTACCGGCCGTGCTGGTGCAAATGGTATCGCAATCTCCTTCTGTGAAGAAGAAGAAAAACCATTCCTGAAGGATATTCTGAAACTGATCAACAGGGAAATTCCTGTTGTGAAAGATCAACCCTTCCATGATGCACTGGTAGGCATGGAAGCTGTAAGAGCTCCTATGCAACAGAACAGGCCTAAAAAGAAACCACAAGGCGGTGGTGGTGGATTCCACAGGAACAGGCAAGGAAGTGTAAACGCGCCTAAGAAGCACAAACCAAGGCCACAACAGGCTGCGAGATAATTATATTTTCTGAGGTTCGCAATGCGCGGACCTCAGAAATATTTTTCTAACGTTAACCCATATGTAAATAACAAGTTCTCCCTCCCCGTTCGCGTTACTTTATTATACGTCATCGATGCTGTAATTGCCAGCCACTTTCGCAGGTTAAATGCGATACTATTCACCGATTTCAGGTTGTAATCACTGATATCAGTAATATCCGGCTGAAAAAACTGCGTACCATCTATCGTGATCATATTCGCAAATACAAACTTGTACGACACACGGAATGAATTACGCACCGCATCGTATACATCATGTATCGTATCTTCTATAAACAAATCTCCTTTCTCCCAGATAAACCCATCACTCACGGAGAGATACGCCGTCTTCCTGTCCAGGAAATTATAAGCAATACCCGCGCCCACCTGGAAACGATCATTAATCTTCAGTGAAAAACTTTTATCGTAGTTCGCCAATCCCCAATAATAAATTTGTCTCACGGCACGGAATAGACTGAAGTCAAGCGAAGAAGAGAAATCATTGTTCGTCAGTTCCCTGTTAGACTCTCCATACACCCAGCTGCCCGAACCATTCATGACAATCTTTTTCTTGCTCACACCTACTTTGAACATATTACTAAGCAGGTATGCATTCACATCGTTTGTCTTGTTGATAGAGCCTGTAGATGCGAACTTGCCGTAGTAATGTACCGAATCGCTGAACTGTGCAAAAGCAGTACCGCATAAAAATATGGTGAATATCGTGAGGATGATACGTTTCATAAAACGATGCCTCAGGCACAATTAACATGCCTAAAATCAATTTCTTATATTAATCCTATGCGTTGTGAATGTGCGATAGCCTCTTCGCTGTGTTCGAAATAACAAACTGCAATTCCCTTATCCTGCATAGCCTGCACCACCTCGCTGGTGGCGATCGCCTTGCTGTTACGTACTTTGCGCAGGTACACTGCTATGATCTGCGCACCAAAGTGGTCGACCAATGCCTTGTAAATATTGGGATCCTCCTGCGTATCATCGCCCAGTAATATGAATCGCATATCTGGATAATGCTTGAGAATACGGGTAATACGGGTAAACTTCGTCTTATGCTTGTTTTGCCCGCTCTTCAATAATTGACTTAATGGTTTTAACTGGTTCAATAAAAATACACCATCCGGCAAGCCATTGAAACGGATGAATTCCCTGATATATGCATACAGGTTCCATTCACTGCTGGAAACATAAAAGAATGGATTATTACCCAGACTTAATAACTGGTAATGCCTGACTACACCTTTGAATGGTTTCCTTGTGCGGGCATTGCGGGTAAACAATACCTGGAGGCGTTTAAAAATCTTTGCAGAATGAGAAACTAAAAAGGTATCATCAATATCTGAGATGCATCCATATTGTGTGCGATGTGGAATAATAACTACACCGGTAGCGGAGGAGGACGCCACATCTGCCATCCTTACCACCACCTCGTACCTCCCTGCTGCCGGCATGGCGACAGGCTGCCATTGCAGGTGAAAGAAGCCATCTTTCTCCGTTATAGCAGTGACCGGCATTCCCTCCCATTCCAGCATTACCTTAATACCGGCCAGGGGCTTTACCCAAAACAAACGCAACAGGGCAAACATATTGACGAGAAAGAAGCGGCTATAGCGCGTAACAGGTCGCGGACCTATGGCAAGTACATGACCATAGATTTCAAGGTATTCTGCCCCACCAAAACCATTGTAAACCCTGATGTGAGGGCAGCCCTCCATACCCATCCAATGTAGAAATTTATTCCATGCTGTCATTCAGGCGCTGATTTTGTATTAAAAGGATACAAATAGCAACCTATGCGGCTACTCTTTGTGATCAATCCAGTTTCGGGCGGCAAAAAGAAGGCCGATCACGCCACATTGATCAGGAATTTTTTTAAAGACCGGACTGAAACGATTGAAATTTGCATATTCGGCGGCCCAGCCTCCGGGCAGGAGCTGAAAAAGAGCATCCGGCACTGGCACCCGGATCGCGTAGTGGCCGTAGGGGGTGATGGCACCGTGAAGGCAGTAGCAGAACAGTTACTCCACACCCGGATACCGATGGGCATTATTCCTGCCGGCTCTGCTAATGGCATGGCCGCGGAATTGTCTATTCCTGAAAACTTTGAACAGGCCATGCAGATCATCCTGGATGGAAAGGTACAGACAATTGATGCCATTCGCATCAATGAAAACGAGATCTGTATACACCTGGGAGATCTGGGGCTCAATGCGCTGCTGGTCAGGAACTTTGAACAGGGCGGGATTCGTGGTAAACTGGGCTATGCACTCTCTTCATTTAAAACACTCTGGCAAAGGCAATCCCTGCAGGTGCAGATCCGGAATGCACAGGTTTCGCTAACAAGAGTAGCATTTATGATCGTGCTGGCAAATGCGCGAAGATATGGCACAGGTGTAAGTATCAACCCCGATGGCAATCTCAGCGACGGCTTGTTTGAAGTAGTGATTATCAGGCGGCTTTCAATACTGGAATTGCTAAAGATGATCAGGCGATTCAAACCTTTCGATCCGAGAAAAACAGAAGTGATACAGGCTGACCAGGTAACAATATTAACTAAAAGAAAGGCGCATTTCCAGGTAGATGGTGAATACCTGGGCAAGGTAAAAACTGTGAAAGCAGCGATCATGGCCCAATGTTTATTAGTGTTAATACCCGCATAAGGCCCCAAAATTACCACTCTTCAAATTACACCCGTATCAGGCAAAATACTACATGCATTTCTTCAGTCCGCTCTCTATTTTGTTCCGTATAAATCAATTTTATGCGGCGATTATTTTTAGCCCTGGCACTATTGGCGGGAAACGCCCTCTTTGCACAGGATGGATATGTTTTTAAAGAAGGCCTGATGAGCGGCCCCTGTCATCAATATGGCAGAACAGCTTTGTTCACGGATCAATTAGCTTATGCCTTCAGCAACGGTTCATTGCAGGCACCTACCAATGGCAGCAATTCATTCGACGGTGAGCACTGGCAAACCGTTACTGCCGGTGAAGACGGCGCTTTCTCCGGAAAAGCATTGACCAATGGCTACATTTATGTAACCTACAATTCTCCTAAAGCACAAACGGCCATCTTAAACATTGCCGGCCACTCGATGGTGTATGTAAACGGTGTACCACATGCCGGTGATATGTATCGTTATGGATGGATGTTTACACCTGTTCAACTGAAACAGGGTGTGAATGAATTCTACATCCGTACCATGAAGGGCTGGGGCAGACAAGGCCTGCGTGCAAAATTAACTTTCCCTGCACAACCTGTTTATCTCAGCGTCGCTGATTCTACCATGCCCTTTATCGTAAAAGGCAAAGATAACAGTGGTCTCTGGGCTGCAGTTGTCGTGATCAATACTTCGGACAAAGCCCTGAAAGGCCTGCAGATAAAGGCTACCGTACAGGGAAAAACACTGACCACTACCCTGCCAGATATAGCGCCACTGGCTACACGTAAAGTTGGTTTTATGATGGATGCTTCTGCCGCTGCCAGCGATCATAACAGCGTAGCATTAGCACTGAGCAGTCAGAACAAAGTGATCGATCATAAAGAAATGGCACTGAAAACCGTGAATGCCAGTGAGCATTACAGCAGTACTTTCGTAAGTGGTATTGATGGCAGTGTGCAATACTATGCCATCTCTCCGCAACTAAATCCTGGTGGTAAGGCTCCTGCGTTGTTCCTCTCCGTACATGGTGCAGAAGTTCAGGCCATCAACCAGGCCAACGCCTATAAATACAAAGACTGGGGTGTATTGGCAGCACCAACCAACAGAAGGCCACGCGGTTTTAACTGGGAAGACTGGGGCAGACTCGATGCAATGGAAGTGCTGAACATCGCCACACAGGAATTTAAACCAGACCCTGAAAGGATCTACCTGACAGGGCATTCCATGGGAGGTCATGGTACCTGGATTTTAGGTGCTACCTTCCCTGGTAAATGGGCAGCGATTGCGCCTTGTTCCGGTTATCCTACTTTAATGGGCTATGGTTCTGCCGATGGGCTGATCCCTGATTCACCAAAGAATAATACCGAAGAGATCCTGTTGAGAGCCAGCAATCCAAGCAATACTTTCAAATTAGCGAATAACTATAAAGCAGGCGGTGTATACATCTTGCATGGTGACAGTGATCGTGTAGTATCTGTAGACTATGCAAGGCAAATGAAAAAGATCCTGGCAAATTTCCATCCTGATTTCAGTTATTATGAATATCCGGGCGGCGAACATTGGTATGGAGATACCTGTGTAGACTGGGGTCCTTTATTCTCTTATTTCAAATGGCATACAATTCCTGCGGATAGTAGTGTAAAGGAGATAGACTTCACCACGGCGAGTACTGCCATCTCTTCCAAATATCATTGGGTACAGGTATTACAGCAACAACATGCACTGGCATACAGTCGTGTGAAATTACGCCGTACAGGTAATAACGTTAGTGGTACGACAGAAAATGTACAGGTGCTGGCTTTGGACCTGAAAGATTTTGGAGCAGGAGACATTGTGCTGGATGGACAAACCATTAAATATAATGGTGGTGAAAAAGTTTTGTACCTGCAACATGGTGCACAGTGGAGCATCGGCAAGGCCCCTGCAGATACAGATAAAGGTATTGTAAGAAATGGTACGCTGAAAGAAGCATTCAATCACCGGATGGTATTTGTATATGGTACAATTGGTACTGCTGAGGAAAATGCCTGGTCATTGAATAAGGCGCGATACGATGCGGAAACCTGGTATTACAGGGGCAATGGTGCTGTAGACATCGTAGCTGACAAGGATTTCAAAGCAGGCGATTATGCTGACAGAGGTGTGATCATTTATGGCAATGCGACAACTAATAAAGCCTATTCTTTGCTGATGAAAAATTCACCGGTGCAAATGAGCAGGGGAAAGATCTCTGTGGGTGATAAGAATTATACCGGCGATGCGCTGGCGGGATATTTTATGTACCCGAGAATGGATAGTAAGATTGCTGCAGTAGCGGTAATTGGTGGTACGGGTTTGAAAGGAATGCGTGCTGCGGAAGCGAACCAGTATTTTGCGGGCGGAAGTGGATTCCCGGATTATATGATCTTCTCTGTGGAGTTATTAAAAGGAAAAGAAACGGAAGTGAAGACAGCAGGATTTTATGATAATGAGTGGAAGCTAAGTGCGAAGGATGAAATCAGTAATTAAATAAAGAGCGGCCTGGTTGGGCCGCTCTTTACAATTTCTTAAATTCCCACAGTCGCCCGATTCCATCTACCGGCATGCAGGATACTGATAGCGTATTCCCGGGTATCTCCCATCTCATATCTTTCATTTGATTATCCGGTGACATAAACAACTGCAGGGCTTCATTATTAATATGCTCCTTATTCTCCGCACTATTAATCAATTGCCCCATCACAGCAGATAAAACATGAGGAGGCTGCTCTCCGGATCGCTCCAGTTGCAAAAGACTTGCAGCAGCCGCATTCACCCAACCGGAATGTCCATCATTCCCAATGAACACGATTGCCTGTGGCATAGCATGCATGATAGCTGTAAAGCGCAACATAGTACCGCTCAGCACGCGCTGGTTATAAGATTGCTGTAAGATCTCCCTCAGGCGCCCCTGGATAATCTCCAGTGACTCCCTTGCCGGGGCATCAAAAATCTGCGGTTCACTCCATCCAAACAGGATCACTCCATTCACACCATGCGCTTTTACAGGCAATATAACGGCCGAAGAAAGCGCCTGCAGCAAATCATCAAAGGGGTTTCTTTCAGGTATCTGTGCCCAGTATATTGCCTTAAAATGATGCTGCTCCAGCAATGCGATGATCGGACCCGGGTTCAGGATCAGATCATTCAGGTATGACGGGCTCGCTGCTTTTACCTTGGCGGTATAAGCATCCTCAAAATCCAGTAGCAGGGAGCTATAGGCCCCAAACAATTCCCGCAGCAGGGATATACTGAAGGGAATGAATGAAGTACTATCCCTGTTCCTGTCCCAATCACTCGTCTGACTGATAAATGTAAGCGCAGTTCTTTCCCAGCGTGTCACTGTAAATAGCTGTTTATATAAAGGACTTAATAATACTGATCACTTCTTCCGGTGCACTCACATGGGGGAAATGCCCTTCGGTATCCACGGTAGCCAGCTGACTGTTAAGAATATGCTGATGCATATAGGCTCCTACTACCTTCGGCACTGCCGGATCTTCTGTGGTTTGCACAATCATAGCAGGGATGCTGGATTTACCCAGATCACTCCGGTGATCCATCTCAAAGATAGCTTTTGCCACAGACAATGCAATATCTGCCCGGATAGAGGATAAGCTTTTGGCAAAACTGGCTGCCAGCTCAGGTCTGTCGTGGTTCTGCACCACCAGTTGGGCAAAGCCGCTTGCCCAGGCATAGTAATTTGTGCTCATAGCGTGGTACAGTTGCTCCAGGGCTTCCATGTTAAACCCGCCTATATAGCCACTTTCAGGCTCGTTCAGGTAGCGGGGGCTGCTACCCAGCAGTACCAGTTTATTAAAATAAGATGGATATTTAATAGCGGAGAGCAGGCCTATCATCCCGTTCACAGAATGGCCTACATATATTATATCCGACAGTTGCAGCTCCCGAAGCAGGTCGCCCAGATCCGTTACATAACCCTGTATACTGCTATAGCGGGATGGACTAAAGGCATTGATATCTGCCTTGCCACCACCCACATTGTCGAAGAGCACAATCTTATAATCTGCTTCAAAAGCCTTTACCAGGGGTTCAAATGCTGTTTGGTCTGAGCCAAAGCCATGGCCGAAGATGATGGTTTGCGCAGCGTCGGCTTTACCACGAATGTGAACGTTATTCTTCTCCTTAACTGTGTGCATATATAATAACGGGGGGTTATATCCGGTTAGCTAAAATAAGGAATTAAATGGTTAAACAACTTTACCTGCTTTGAGGAATTCCACTACAAAATGTGTAAAAAAGCCAATAGTGCTAATTGCTAAAACCCTGTTAAATCGCATGGCATAGTTTATGTTTTTTAGGGTGCAGAGTCAACTTATATTTTCAATTTTAAAAAAAAGACCGAATATGACTATGCTGAATCATGCCAGCAGCCGTTTGTTAGCCGCTTTCGCACTTGCAGGACTTGTAACTTTTTCTTCCTGTAGCAAAGATGACAACGATACTGCGATTGAACCGGATGCAACTGTTAAGATTGTGAATGTATTCCCCGATGCAGGTAATGTGAATGTATACAAAGGTGACAGTAAGATCAATTCTTCTGTTATTGATTACAACACTGCTACTGCTTATCTGAGTGTTGCCAATGGCGAAGCAACCTACGACTTCAAAAATGCGCTGTCCGGTAACACAGTATTATCACTGCCGGTAAAGTTTGAAGGTGGTAATTATTCCCTGTTCACGACTGGTAAAACCAGTGATAACAGTGCAACAGGAATCCTGACGAAAGACAACCTGGATGCACCTGCTTCAGGTAAAGCGAAGATCCGCTTTGTACATGCTTCTACCAATTTAGGTGCGGTAAATTTCTTTGTAAGCGACAGCTTGTTATTCAACAACAACGCTTATAAATCTGTGAGTGAATTCAAAGAGATGGCAGCAGGTACATATACCCTGAAACTGTCTGACGCTACAAGTGGTACAGCAGTCGTAACAAAGAGTGATGTAGTGCTCACCGCAGGAAAAATCTATACTGTGGCGGCGATTGGCCTGGTGGGGAACAATGTGCTGACTGAACAGCCTCTATCTGTTAGTGTGATGGAGAATAAATAAGCGCGCATGCAATGAGACACAAAAAAAGCTCACGCCATAAGCGTGAGCTTTTTTTTATAGGTTGGAAAAATTAATTCCATGTCAGGTCAAAGCTGCTACCACCAGTGACAGTGAATACAGCCTTTTTGTTACCCTTATATACGATCTGACCTTCGTAGCTGAAAGATTTACCAGCAGCATTTGTACCGCTAATCTTTAATTTAGCTGTACCGGATACGATCTGTAATGTTGATTTACTAACAGTTACATCTGCTGCTGTATAATCAATTACACTGTAGAAAGATTGAGTAGAAGCATCCTTGGAAACCAGGCCAGCTCTGTTTTTAAATGTCTGGTTGAATACCCATGGTTTGCTGTCGTCGCTCAGACCAGTGATATCGAAATTAGCAGTTGAAGTATCAGCTACAGACATCTTTTTATCTGTATAAACAGTCTTACCACCAAAATCGAAATGGAATGCCTGGAAATTCTTATTCGCATCACATTTCAGTTGGAAATCGTAAGTGTAGTTGATGCTCAGATAAGGAACGGTATTAGGTTCTGTTGCAAACTTGATTTCGCCATTGTCACTATAACCGCAATCATCGGTAGTTACTTTTGCAGCTTTACGTGTAGCGATGTACATAGAAGCAGTTTGTGCAGCCTGTTCTGTTTGCGCAACAACACCACCGTTAGTTACCGCGGTATTCACTGCAGCGGCTACTTCTGCCTGGCTTACAGCTGGTGCGCTGCTTTCTTTGTCATCCTTTTTACAGGCTGGTGCAAATACAGAAATACCTGCTGCTACACACAGGAAATACAGGGCAGTTTTACTGCGCAACAAGGGGTTGCTCGTTCTTTTCATAGATGAATTTTGTTTAGTTTAGAATATAGGAAAAAGGAGTTTGTTGTTATTGTTCCCCCCCTTTTTCGAATGCTAATATATATTAAAACATTAATATAAACGAATGATGTAAATCCTTTATTGTGGCTGTGAATAAATAACTGCTTATCAGTCATCAATAAAAAAGCCTCCACCAAAAGGCGGAGGCTGATTGTATACTGTTGTCACAAATTTCTATTATTTGATCCAGGACACGGTGTACTTCGTATCGTTCAGCACCAGGGAAGCGGCATCATTTCCTGAGAAGGTCAGATAACCTGACAATGTAAATGATTTACCACCGGAGCCTTCTCCATGGATACTTACAGTCGCCGTACCGGAAGCTATTTTCAGTGTAGTCTTGTTCAGGTACATATTGGTAGACTTGATAGTTACCGTACTGGTAAACTTGTGCATCTTGCCAATTTTTGACTGCTGCGTACCTACACGGGAATAATTCAATGTCATTTTGTACATGGCACTATCTTCCAGGTTAGTAACCGTGATTTTGTTAGTCACGCTATCTTCTGATGACATACGGGGAAGATCATAGAGCGCTTTACCTGCAATATTTATATCAAACACAGAAGGTACTTTCTCTGTACAATTCAGGAGCCAGTTAACGCTCAGGCCATAACTCCAGACATATTTGGTGGCAGTATCAGCACTGGCACCCGTCAGGTTTTTGCTATGGGGAATATTGCACTGATCGGCAAATCTGCCTGTTGCAGCAGCGTTCTTTACATCATTTACAATACCGGAAGATAAATTGGTCACACTAATAACACCACCACTTTGGGTAGTGAAGGTCTGACTAACGGCTTCAACCATTTCTTCAGTAGAAATAGTACCATCATCTTCATCTTTCTTACAGGAAGATACTATTAAGGCCATACCCGAGATCAATGCAAGGGAAAGCGCCATTTTACGAACGTGCCATGACTGACGGTGTGTTTTCATAGAATCACAATTTATAGGGAATGAAAAATAGGTAGTGCTAGTTAGTATAAATTTTCTTCATATAAAAGCAATTGAACGAATTAAAATAGAAATATTTTATACTATACGTAACACTGTTTTGCAAATGATTGAGAATCACACATTCATCCAGTTCTTGAATTCAGGTACACGGGCCTTGCTGATCAGGATCTGTTCTTTGGCGGCCGGATGCACTTTCAGGGCCAGCCGGCCATTGAAATAAAAATCAACCTCCTGAATAGCACTGCGTTGTACAATAAACTGCCGGTTGGCCCTGAAAAATACCGCAGGGTCCAGCTGTTGTTGCAACTGTTCCATGGTAAAGTCAATGATGTACTGCTTATTGTCAGTCGTACCGGCATACACCAGTTCATTGGCAGTATAAAACCAGGCAATGCTGGCGGCCGTGAGGGGAATGAGCTTATCCCGGTTGTGTACAAGAAAGGACTGTTTGTATGTTTTAAATTGTGCGGCCAGTTGTTGAATATTGGCTGGCTCGCGCAACTGCTTAAATTTCTGTAAGCTTTGTTTCAGTTCACTTTCATCGAAAGGCTTAAGAATATAATCTATCCCGTTTGCCTTAAATGCCTGCAGGGCATAATCATCGTAAGCCGTGATGAAGATAACAGGAAGCGTGACATTCACCTGGCTGAAGATCTCGAAAGAAAGGCCATCACTGAGCCGCACATCCATGAACAGGAGTTCGCATTGCTGCATATTGTTATTGAGCCAGGTTACGGATTCAGCTATACCGGGAAGAATAGTGAGCACTTCCACTTCCGGCGCAATATCCTGGAGCATGTGCCGCAGATTGCGGGCAGTGGCTGGTTCGTCTTCTATGATCGCTACACGTAATGCCATAAGTATTTATTGCAGGGGTAGTTTTACGATGAATGCTGTACTTGTTTTGTTGATACTGATCTCCTGCTGAAGGAGGATCTTATATCTTTCATTCAGATTTGCTAAACCTATACCTGTACCGGGTTCAGGAAAGTGAACGGGCTGCAGGTTGTTTTTTACTATCAAATATTTTTCCTGCAGGGAAATTTCCAGAACCAGGGGTAATTTGTTGTGCTTGACAGCATTTTCTACCAAAGGCTGTAGTGACATATGGGGAAGGCGGCGATGCTGCTGATCTTCCGGAATGTCTATTATCAATTGAAAACCCTCTTCATGCCGCATTTTCAGGAGAGCTGCATAGGAATTGACCGCGCTGATCTCCTCCTTTAAATCAACCAAACCCGTATCTTCCTTTTGCAATGAATAGCGGAAAAAACGGGAGAGCTGGTTGATATAATACTGTGCCTTTGCAGGGTCTTCACGCACTACCCCGGAGAGACTGCTGAGGGCATTGAAAAAGAAATGTGGCTGGAGCTGGCCTTTCAGTAAACCCAGTTCAGCCTTGAGGTGAGCGTTGCGCAGCCGGTCATTTTCCAGTTCCTTCTGACGGGCTTGCCGCAGAATATCCACAATCCGTACCTCTATCAATACTAAAATAACGGTAAGGATCAGCTTAATCCCTAAACCACGCCCCGGCAGGAAATAGCCCGCACCATAAAGATTCTTCTGAATCGTGAGACCGATGGTAAAAAAGATCATGAGAACGATAAGATTCACTAAATGCGTGAATACTTTAGTGATCTTCAGCGTGTCACTAATGAAGAAAATAATAAAACAAAAGATAAGGTTCAAACACGTTTGGAAAATAACTTCAGACAGGTTGAAGGGAACGAAATGCGCTAAAGGTGTATTTTCTCTCAGCGTAAAGAGCTTGGGAATATTAAGTGCCAGGGTAATAAAGAGAGAACTGTATATGTAGAGTTGTCGTTTCATTGAGCACAAATTTGCAGCATGGATGATTTAAAATTATAGAAATAAAGGTGAAGCTGCAAAATTGAGGGGTGGATGGAAAAAGCGCTTTTGCGGTGTGGCAAAAGCGCTTTTTAATAGATTATAATTCCCTGATCCAGATATTTCTAAAGCTCAGCGGCTCACTCTTGTCCCCATGTGCCTGTAATTTAATCGGGCAGGCACCGTGTGGTTTTTCGTAAGATGCCTTACCAATGTATTTGGTTGGCCCCTGCAGCGCTACATTGTTCTGTACCAGCACACCGTTGAAGAATACGGTCACACGGGCAGGACTTTGTACAGAGCCATCAGTGTTGAATTTGGGAGCTGTCCAGATCACATCGTAAGTCTGCCATTCACCGGGCTTTTTGTTGGCATTTACCAGTGGGGCAGTTTGCTTATAGATACTACCTGCCTGACCATTTACGTAGGTCTTGTTATTGTAGTTATCCAATACCTGCAGCTCATAACCATCATCGCCAGGGCCGGTGGAAGCCAAAAACAGGCCGCTGTTTCCCCTACCCTGTCCGGTACCGCTAATATTCTTTGGCACCCGCCATTCAATATGCAGCTGGTAATTCGTAAAAGACCTTTTCGTTTGTATATTTCCGGTATTCTTATCCACAGTCAAAATTCCTCCGGATACTTTCCAGGCTGCCGGCTGGGAAGGATCTTTGACAGATACCCACTGGTCCAGGGTCTTGCCATCGAACAAAATAATTGCGTCGGAAGGTGCGTCTGTGTTAATCTTACCGGGGGTTACCACAGCAGGGACTGGTTCCCACATTTCTGTGTCTTCGGGTTTGGTCTGCGCAAATAACGTGGTCGAAAGTGCAACAGCCGCTACTGTTGCTAACATTGTCTTATGCATGATCACTAAAATTTAATTCTCTAAATTAAAAAAGCTATCGACAAATTACAATCCGGCTATCATATTTATTGTAAAGTTGCTATCTCCTTAGTATCTTCATTAAATATTATATGAAGGGTATAATGTTGAAATGGAACTAACTGAATTCATATCTGGCCTGATTAACGAAGGAAATGTAACTGTTGCCGCGGATCTGCTCTCTTTTGAAGAAGCCGACCTGCGTACAGCTGCTATTCACCTGCAACAATATTATGAAGATGATTGCCGCGAGATGCCGTATACCGCTCCTGCACTGGATATGGAAGCAGCACGCTGGGCTGCAGGCTACCTGTACACCACCGTACAGTTCATATTATTACGCAACCTGGACGCTTCATTACTGGAAACCCATTTACCCGCTTATAAAGGTGAAAGAACTGCTGCAGCGATCTATTCCGCAGACCTGACCCTGCGTTATCTGCCGGATTTGTTCCTGCTGGCCAAAGGCCTTTCACCGGAAGATCCATTGATCGCCCGGTTTTATCAAACCGCTCATCAATGGCCATTTTCAGCCGCCGCCATTCCTTTAACCGAACAGGTAGACCTGTCTGCCATTAATGAGCATCCTTCATTAAGGCAGGCATATACTGACAGGATTATCCAGGCAAGGAACCTGTCTCAATGCCGCTTGCCTGAAAACCTGCCATTTGTACAGGCAGCCCTGGGAACACATGCTGCTATACTCTGGCCTCAGTTCGATACAGTTATTAATGAATTTATATTATGACCTTACCCACAACCCCGCTGGTAGATAAGCTCAACGATGTCCTACAGCACCTGAAAAAGACTTTTGTTGGAAAAGATGACATCATAGACCTGATGGGCATTTGCCTCGCCGGCAGGGAGAACCTTTTTTTACTTGGCCCTCCGGGTACTGCTAAAAGTGCCATGGTACGTGCGCTTGCCAGCTTACTGGAAGGTAAAACCTTCGAATACCTGCTAACCCGATTCACTGAACCCAATGAGCTGTTTGGACCTTTTGACATCCGCAAGCTGCGGGAAGGAGACCTCGTGACCAACACCGAAGGTATGCTGCCCGAAGCCTCCCTGGTATTCCTGGACGAACTACTGAATGCCAACAGCGCGATCCTCAACAGCCTGCTCATGGCACTCAACGAAAAGATATTCAGAAGAGGAAAGGAAACCAAAGCACTTCCTGCCCTGCTCTTTATCGGCGCCAGTAACCACCTGCCCGAAGATGAAGCACTGCAGGCGCTCTTTGACCGTTTCCTGCTCAGGGTACATTGTGACAACGTAGATCCTGCGGACCTGGAAAAGGTATTGCAGGCAGGCTGGAAACTGGAGCAATCGGATAGCGCTACACCTCCCAGGATCAGTGCGGATGATGTAAGAACCCTGCAAAACATTACCACCACCATAGACCTCTCTGGTATCAGAGCAGCCTATATCACTTTGATACAACAACTGCGCAATGCAGGTATCCAGATCTCTGACAGAAGAGCCGTGAAATTACAACGCCTCATTGCTGCCAGCGCTGTCCTCTGCAAAAGAAATACCGCTATCCTCTCGGATATGTGGGTGCTGCGTTATATCTGGGATACAGAAGAACAGCAGGAACTCATTGCGGCCATCGTCAATACTGCCCTTGTGGCAAACGATGAGCAACAACCCGGCGCTCACCCAAGAGCCGTTATCAACAGTGCACCTGATGCAGATGCTATCTATAAGGAAGTACAGCACATGACCACACAATGGGAAGCTGCTGACACCTCTCCTGCCGAAAGAGCACTGATCAAAGACAGGCTTCGCTACCTTAATGACCGCTGCGAATGGATCAATAACGATACACAGAAGAACTTTGTATTAGCACCGATAGATCAATTGTGGGAAAAGATCATGCAGACTAACTGATGACTGAAAGTGTAATTACATTATTGCCCGCTGACATCAAAGTGCTTGCGCAGCTGCGTACACGTACAGATATGATGGCAGCATGGTACCAGGATCAGATCTGGGTAAAAGGGATGGCGGACCATGCTTTTCGCCAGTTACCCGCATTGCGTACCTGGAAACTGGATGCCTTTAACCGGCTCTTTGTCCATGGGGCACTGACGCCAGACCTGACATTGCCGGGCCTGGAATGGCAACCATTGACCGAATTTATTCCGGTAAGTCTGCCAGCATCCGGTCTGCCGGCTTATGTCACTTCCAAACATGCTGTAAAATTAGCTCCCTGCCAGCGTGACGAAGAAAGTTTTGCCATACTAACGGAAATGCGTGTACTGGAAACATACATTGCTTCCGCACCACAGATCAGGCTGCGACACCTGCGCTTTGCAGCTTCTGCTAATGCGCGCGTGCTGGTAGCCGGGGTGCCGCTACCTCCAATACCAGGTACTTCGTATACACTCAGAGACAGGCTCCTGATGCCTGCGGGATATGATTTCGATCCACCGGTGATCCGGTCACTGCTCATAGAAAAAATGGAAGCCGCCAGAACACATTTTTTGCTCTTTCATGTCAATGGTCAGTATGAAATGCTCCCGGATACCTCCTTTCTTCACGTCACCCGCAGCGCCGTAAGGCTCACTGCCGAAACCCTGCGCCATGTACTATAAGCAAACCCTTGAAACCACCGCCTATTTCAAATCGGCACACGATTACTTCTGGCATTGGGCAGATGGTGGGGAAGTGATTGAATGGCGGGATGGAACGACCCTGGTTTACAGGTCATCGCTCATGGAAGTACTGGCGGAACTGAAAGATTGCTTTCCTCCTCTGGGAGCACTGCTGCTACTCCTTACGGCCAAAAAGGATCCCCACAGGACACAGCGCATTTTGACCGACATCTTCCGGGAACTAAACATCAACTACCAGCAGGATCATCCCTGGATACTGGAAGCCTTTCACCTGCTGCAAATACTGGGTTCCCTGCCTGACCGCAGCTGGCTCGGTGGCAAAAAAACACATTTATTACAAACCCTGTGTTCTGCTGTTGCGCCCAGCGTGAGCAGTGAAATAGCAGGAAACATCTTAGATAATTTCAATAGTGGCAGACTGGATAGCAATATCCTGGCACCTGTACCCCTCAGCAAATTTATTGTTGAAGTAGACCTGCAATACCTCGCAGCTATTTACAAGGCAATCGGCAGCAGAGATGAACTGCTCCTGAAGTTGCAAACGGGCGTAAGTGAACTGCCCAAACCCTTGCCGGTAGTAATTCCAGAGCCACCACAAACAGATCTCTTATCAGAACTGGAAAGTGATCCTGCTACAACTGGTTTTACAAGACTGACCAGGCAAATGATTGCCGCCCTGCATATTCCGATGCATGCACATGGAAGCAGTGACCAGTTATTTGGTGGTGTGTCCGACATCAGTAACAGGGGGAATTTCGACCGCCTATTACTAAGTGAATTAGCGCATGATGAATTGTCGCTGATGGTGAGACTGGCAAATAACGAAGCACTTTATTTACGCAGAGAACAACTGCCCTCCGATTATCAGCCGGAACGTTTTCTACTGGTAGATACCAGTATCAAAATGTGGGGAACGCCCCGCTTACTGGCCATGGCTGCGGCACTGGCCTGTTCCCTTCAAAATAAAAAAGGAGAAATGCCGGCTTATGCGCTGACTGGTTATGACTACACGCCCCTGCAACTGGGCACCAAAGCAGGTGTAAGCAGTGCACTGGAATTGTTGTCACCAGAACTGAATAGTGCTGCCGGCTTAACGGCTTTTGCAAAAAATGTATTGCAAAAGCAACAACAGGAATTCTTCCTGATAACAGATGAACAGCTTTTTCATACCGCTTCTTTCCAGGAAGCTTTTGCTTTGATCCGCAAATGCAATGGTTACCTGATCCTCGTAAACAGGGCAGGCAAGGTACAGCTCTTTCATTATACCAAAGGTCACCGGCACCTGCTGAATCACGCAGTGTATGACCTGGATTCTATACTTACAACGACAAATATATTGCCGGCGGCACATGGTTTACCAGCATTTTTACATCAGCAGGAAGCACCCCTGTATTTCCCGTTCAGCTCCATGCAACTGCATTATTATTACTATAATGCCGGCGTTTTTGGCGGTGTAGCGATTACAGAAGATCATCGCTTGTTGTACTGGAAATCTGTTGCCAATGGCGCGAAAGAGATCAGCAATGATCTGCCCAAATCCAACGCCTACGCATTTGGACATAGTGAACAGGGTACCATTTATGTATTGCTCAATCACAAGGAAGCACTGCACCTGTATTACCTGAATACAAGTATAGGAACCTGCTCGCATCATGTGATTAACCTTGTATTGAAAGGAATGGTCAAAGTAATTTACGACGACAAAAACTTCTACATCACCGATGAACGGGAATCATACAGGCTCCCTGTTGATACATTACAGATCCAACCAGGACAGAGGTATACAGGTGCGAAAGATCCAATGGCCAGGGCAGAGCATTTAAGGATTTTGAAGAAGATCATCAACTGCGGATACAATATGTATAAGCAGGTAAAAAGTATCAAAGTAAGTCCTTCGGGCAGACTGGCCATCAACCATATGGAACTGCGTCACCATACAAACAAGTTATCGTTTGAAAGCTGGACGACGGTAAATAATATCGTTCCGAATCTTAACGGCCAGGAGAGTACGATTCCGGGAACACAGATCCGCATTACCAGGTATGTACTGACCAATAGCGTGGAGGCATGGATGGACTCCAGGGGCTTACTCCACCTGCGCAGCCAGGATCCGAACGTGCGGGAAATTACGCTGGTCATGATACAAAACAAGCCCACTGCCTGCTGGGCAGCTGATGGTGCCTGTTGCGGTTACCAATATTTTACAGGTGAAAAAAATGCGGGGCTCATACCCGCGCATACTTTTTATGAATCATACATCCAACCTTACATAGATCATCTGAAATTGACATGATATTGCAACTTACATATGATCCATCCGTTTGTCATCCTGTACAGGGCGCTTACATCAGGGGAAATACTCCTGCGGAGTGGTTTGCCGAAATCCAGCGATGGGATGTACCCCCGGGTTCACTCACCTGTATGCTATTGCCGGAAAGTAAATCCAGCATGGCCCCTGTGGGTATGATGGTCGTATTTCACCCCAAACATATTCCGGCTGCAGATAGTATCGCACATCCCTATACGATCATTGGCAGGAAACTGCTGATACCTGTTCATGCCAGGTTATTGCCGGCGCTCAGTATCAGCGAGATGGCAGATCTGCTGGTATGGGAATGGCAGGTCATGCATCCACAGGCAGGCTTCTTTGGTTTTACAGCAGCAGACCTGGTATCACTCAAAGACCTGCTGGAATTGCCGGCACTTATTGAGCATTCATGGGATATGGCGCATCCGGGTATGCCAGCTATGGCCCCCTTGCGTATGATCAACGTACGGAGAAAAGAAGAAGCACCGGTGATAGACATGCTGAAGAACAGCGTAGAGACCAGGCCCCTGAATGAAATACCCATGGATGCACCGCCGCTGAAAGGGATTAAAAGAATAAAAGCAGCTTTGCTCAAAGCATTCATGCGGCTGATAGGCAGAGGAAAAAATAAGGAGCGCAACGGCGTATACCAGTGGATGCAACATCAGCTGGAAAACCTGCAGGAAAAAAGAGATAAAGAACTGGAACGCCTGCTCAACATGTTCGACGAGAACCTGGGCGAGGCTTTACAATATGCCATCCCCTTAGGCTCCCAACATGCCGGCAGAGGCATAGCACCTCCATCTACCTCTTTATCCAAAAAAGATGCACATTTCACGCTTGGTGGCCTGGCTGGTGGCGGTGGCCCTGTGGATGCCTGGGATGTAAACAGGTACTATGAACAACTGCACAAAAAATATATGCTTGCTGCCCAGCAGGCTATAGAGAAAAAAGATTACAAACAGGCTGCCTATATCTATGCACACCTTTTACAGGATTATAACCTGGCAGCGAAAGCACTGGTGCAGGGAGGGTTTTTCAGAGAGGCGGCTGCCTTATACAAGGATTACCTGAACAGACCTTTGCCGGCAGCAGAATGCCTGGTACAGGGAGGCTTACTGCTGGAAGCGATCGAAATTTATAAGGAGCTGGATATGTTTGAAAAGGTGGGTGACCTGTATGTAAAACTCGAACAGGCAGACCTGGCCGGCAATTATTACAGGAAGAGTGTACTGGCTGCCCAGCAGGAAAATGACCTGATGAAAGCAGCATTCATCCTGGAGCAAAAACTGAATGCCCCTGACGAAGCCCTGCGCTTATTGTACAGGGGATGGAACGGATTTAACCGCCCGGGCGATTACCTGGATAAGTACTTTGATGTGGTGAACAAACATACACCTGAGCAATTGCCATTGCACATCAGGAAAGTATACCAGAAAAGCAGTCCTGAACAACTGACCGCGTTCCTGCAGGTGATGCTGGTTGTAAACAATAAGCATACCGCGCATGCTGTAAAACAAACCACTACCGATCTTAGCATACACATCATCAGTGACCAGGTAAAACATGGAAATACCCAGCACCTGTTTTTACTGAAACAGTTGCTGCCGGATGATAAACAACTACCAGCCGACCTGTTCCGCTACAAGGGTACTGTACTGACCCCATCAAAGAAAAAGGTGAACGGCAGACGGATCAATTTGCCTCCCGGTATTACCTGGGCAGGTATGTGCCGGCATAACCTGCAATTGTTCATCATCGGTATCAATGTACATTCATTTTACCTGCTGCGTATCAGCCCTGAGTTTGAAATAGAACAGTACCTATGGCCGATGCCCCTGATCCCGATGTTTGAATACATTGTAAGCGGTTTCCCGGAAACCAACAGGCTGATGGTTTACCTGAACCAGGAAAATGACCTTGAAGATCAGCCGAAAATCCTGCCCGCAAACTCGCATTTTAAATATGGAATAAGTGTGAGTTTCCCCAATTTCCTGCAGCAGCATGTAATCGGCTTCGTTGCAAAAGTAGCCGGTGCTGTGACCCAGTTTGCCCTCAATGAACACACATTAGGGATCTGGCATTTTACTGGGGATGGAGAGCTGGACAGCCAGTATACCTGTACATTAGATAATGCCAGCATCCTTTCTGAAGACAGGCCACAGCCAACAACTATTTTCCAGCGGGGTGGATACTATTATTTCCTGCTGGAGGGCACCTTATATTGCTCAGATGAAAAGGGAAACTGTACCTGTCTGCAACCGGCACCTCCTGTTTATATGCTGGCTGCAGTACCGATGGTATCCACCGTTTTGTTTGGCCTGACAAAAATGGGCTTGATTACCATCATGGTTAATAAGCAGGAAATGGGCATCATTGAGGCCCCCGTGCCGGTATCTCACCGGGTAGTGTCTATGGCCTGGATTCCCGGAGGCTATGTGGTAGCAGTGGGTGACCAGCTGGCCAGTATTTTCAAAGTGGATGGCGCCTACCTGAAACTGGAGCATGAGATCAGGCTGGAAGAAGAGCCGGAATCAGTAATAGAAGGTAGTGAGAGAGGAGAATTCATCGTGCTGACCAGGAGCAAGGTACTGACTGTCATGGATATAAACAAGCTATAAGATATTAACAATTCATATTGCCTTTCTATCGTAAATTTGATATACCTGCCTGGAAGGCATTTTGGACAATTTAAACCCTGAATCATGGAAAATAAACTCATTCGCGAAGCCTATAAAAATTACTGGCTTGAAAACGGGAAAAAACCAGTTTCTGTATACATATTCTGTCAGCAATTAGGTCTTTCCGAAAGTACCTTTTACGATAGTTATGCATCCTTCGATGCGGTCGAAAAAGACATCTGGTTATCCTTCTTTACAGATACACTTGATAAGCTGAGAGCTGACGATACCTATCTGGGCTATTCTTCCCGCGAAAAGCTCCTCACCTTCTACTTCCTCTGGGTACAGAAACTGAAAGAAGACAGAAGCTACATTCTGCTGCAGAAAGAACAATTCCATATTCCCGGTTATCATGAAAACAGGCTGGAAAAGTTCAAAGATGCGTTTTACGAGTATGCCAAAGGCCTGATCCAGGAAGGTTATCAGTCCGGCGAAGTAAAAGAAAGAAAATTCATTTCCAGTCAATACGTACATGGTTTCTGGGTGCAGGCGCTCTTCGTGCTGAACTACTGGATCAAAGATGATTCAGAAAAGTTTGAGCTGACAGACGCCGCGATCGAGAAAGCTGTGAACCTCAGTTTCCAGCTCATCAGCTCGGGTACGCTTGACAGTATACTGGACTTCGGCAAATTTATGTTCACCAAGAAGTAGAGGAGAAAAAAGGTAATGAAAGAGCAAACTAATATTCCTACGGGAAAAGTGGAAAGAGCGAGTCGTTTTGTGACCACAGGATTGAAAGTTGGAACCAATTACCTGAAACACTATACCAAGAAACTGATTGATCCCAGTATCAGCAGGGAAGAACTTCATGCTGACAATGCGGAAGATATTTACGACACGCTCAGCAACCTGAAAGGCAGTGCACTGAAAGTAGCGCAGATGTTGAGTATGGATAAGGGCATGCTGCCCAAGGCCTATACTGATAAGTTTGCGATGTCGCAGTACAGCGCCCCTCCCCTTTCAGGCCCGCTGGTGGTCAATACCTTCGTCAAGACCTTAGGCAAAACACCCGCAGAACTGTACGACACCTTCGATGTAAAGGCTGCCAATGCCGCCAGCATCGGGCAGGTACATAAAGCAACCAAATGGGGCAAAGAACTGGCCATCAAAATCCAATACCCCGGGGTAGCCAGCAGTGTGAAATCCGATCTCCGCATCGTGAAGCCCTTTGCCATGCGCATAGTAGGTATGAACGAGGTGGATATGGACAAGTACTTTGATGAGATTGAGAGCAAACTGCTGGAAGAAACAGATTACAAACTGGAACTGACCCGATCGATGGAAGTATCCAGTCTTTGCGCACATATTCCAAACCTGGTATTCCCAAACTATTACCCGGCACTGTCCAGCGAAAAGATCATTACCATGGACTGGCTCCAGGGCTACCACCTGAAGGAGTTTTTACTTAAAAATCCATCTCAGGAGGCCAGGAATAAGATCGGACAGGCGCTGTGGGATTTTTACCAGTTCCAGGTACATCAGTTGAAAAAGGTGCACGCAGATCCTCATCCGGGCAATTTCCTCATGCGGGAAGACGGCACCATCGGCATCTTCGACTTCGGATGTATCAAGGAGATACCGGAAGACTTTTATATCAATTATTTCCTGCTCACGGATAAAGAGATATTGAAAGACGAGGAGCGACGGAAACAAATTTATACCAGCCTGGAAATGATCCATCCTGAGGACTCGGAGAAAGAAATTGCATTTTTCTCTACCCTGTTCCAGAAGATGATCGACATGTTGACACTGCCGTTCACAGTACCGGAATTTGATTTTGGCGATGAACGTTATTTCCAGGAGATCTATGCTTATATGGATTATGTAGCCAACCTGAAAGAAGTGAAAGAATCGAAAGTAGCGCGTGGGTCCAGGCATAGCCTGTATGTGAACAGAACCTACTTCGGCTTGTATTCTATTCTAAGCGATCTCAAAGCGAATATTAAAACGGGGCTTCCTGCACACTAAGCAGGGCCCCATTTTTTTCGTACCTTTTAGTTATGAACATTCTGATTATAGAAGACGAACAGGCATTACAGGAATCAATAGCTCAATACCTCGGAAAACAAGGCTACGTTTGTGAAGTAGCCACTAACTTCCGGGAAGGCATTCAAAAGATCAGCGATGCCGAATATGAATGTATAATTGCTGATATCGGGCTTCCCTACGGCAGCGGCCTTGATATTGTGAAAGAACTGAAACAGATCCGCTCCGATGCCGGTATTATTATCATCTCCGCCAAAGACTCCCTGGAAGATAAACTCAATGGTCTGGGCCTGGGCGCCGATGACTATCTCACCAAACCTTTTCATTTATCAGAACTAAGTGCACGGGTCAATGCCCTGCTACGCCGCAAGCATTTTGGTGGCAATACCAGTATCATCTTCCAGGATATACAGGTGAATCCTGCATCCAAGTCGGTAATGGTTCACCAGAAACCAGTAGAATTAACGGCCAGGGAATACCAGTTGCTATTATATTTCATTGCCAATCAAAACCGCGTCATTACCAAGTCAGCCCTCGCTTCTCATCTCTGGGGCGATGAATATGACATGGCAGGTTCCTACGATTTCATATATTCACATATCAAAAATCTGCGCCGTAAATTAATGGATGCCGGTGCTCCTGACCATATCAAAACGGTATATGGCACAGGATACCGCTTCGAATAATATGAAACTCCTCACTAAAAATACCATCTGGTTCCTGCTGATCATGCTACCATTGCTTTCTGCTGGCGGCATCTATCTCTACCATCAGTTTGATAAAGAGCTGAAGAAAGAGATGGATGAAGAGTTGGTAAATGACCAGATTCAATGGCTGGTTTATTTTAATTCTATTCCGGATAATAGTCCGGTGTTCCGGATTACGACACCGGAGTTTAGTATACATCCGGCTGATGGCCCGGCTGATGCACAGCCCCTGCTGAAAACGATCATGCAGTACCAGGAGATAGAGCACAAAGAAGTGCCGTACAGGCAGCTGGAACAGGTAATCCGCATAAGAGAGAAATTTTATTCCCTTACAATCAGGAAATCGCTCATTGAAAAAGACGACCTGATTAAGAATATTGCGCTGGTGATGGCACTGGCTTTTATTGGTTTACTGTTGTTCACTATATTGGTGAACAGGTTGATCAGCCGGAGTATCTGGCGACCATTCTACCAGTCGCTGGACAAGATGGAGAAATTGCAGCTGGAAGAGATGCATGACCTTTCATTTCCGGATACAACAGTTACTGAATTCAATAGGTTAAATGAGGTATTGTTAAATGCCACATCACGGATCTACCATGATTTTGTGATCATGAAAGAACTGACCGAAGATGCTGCCCATGAAATGCAAACGCCCCTGGCCATTGCGCAAAACAGGCTGGAGCTCCTGTTACAGGATGAAGAATTACAGCCTGATCAAATGCGGTCTATCGCAAAGACACATGAAGCATTGCAACGGTTATCGCACCTGAATCATAACCTCCTGTTCATGGCTAAGATCGGTAACAAGCAGTTTGTTCCGGCCGGGAATATCAGCATTCATGCAGTATTGCAAAAGCACCTGCGTTTATTTGAAGAACTGATAAAGGATAAGGATCTGCTGGTAAGTACGGATATCAGCGGGGATCTTTCTTTGTTACTGCATCCTTTACTGGCAGATACACTGATCAGTAATTTGCTGGGCAATGCAATTAAATATAATTATCCCAAAGGGGCCATCACCATACAGCTCACAACACAATTGTTCAGCATCTGCAATACCAGTGAATATCCTCCTATTCCTGCTCCACAATTGTTTCAGCGCTTTAAGAAGAATGCTTCTAACCTGGAGAACAGTAATGGATTAGGATTGGCAATCGTAAAGAAGATTACGGATACGAATAACCTGAAAGTGTATTATATCTACAAAGAGCATCAACATCATTTCATTATCCGGCCAGACAGGCACCATCATTAATTATTTATTCCTCCAGATTTTCCCCAATTTTAATGTTTTCCTTTGTTGCATGAAATTTTCATGGCTGATCATATTACTGGCACCTCTTGGTTTGATGGCACAGGATACCACCAGGGTAATCCCTGATACCACTAAGATTGTCCAGATTCACGAGGTAGTCGTTAGCTCCACCCGTACCAATAGCCGCATTGAGGACCTGCCCATGAAAGTGGAAGTATTAGGACCTGAAGAAATGCAGGAAGAAAGCGGTATCAAGCCCGCTAATGTAGCCGGTATACTGGGCGACCTGAGCGTAATCCATATACAAAATACATCCGCCATCAGTGGCAATAATGCCATCCGCATGCAGGGGATGGATGGAAAATATACCCAGCTGCTGAGAGATGGCCTTCCCCTGTACGAAGGGTTGAGCGGTAATTTTGGCGTACTGGCTATCCCGCCGCTGGATCTTAAACAGATTGAAATCATCAAAGGCTCTGTATCTACCTTATATGGTGGAGGCGCCATTGCTGGGATGATCAATTTTATTTCCAGGACACCAGGCAATAAACCTACGCTGGATGTGTTAATAAACAGGAGCACTCTAAAAGAAAACAATGCGAACATCTTTTATTCCCAGAAATTTAAGCGGACAGGGCTTACCTTCTTTGGCGGCGTCACACACCAGAATGCAACAGATGTAAACAAAGATGGATTTAGTGATGTACCACAGTTAAGACAATACCTGGTGCATCCGAAGTTCTTCTGGTACCTGGATCCTTCAACGACATTTACCGCCGCTTACCAGGGCACCTTTGAACAACGTACTGGTGGTGGGGCTTTTTATACCGAGAAGAATAATAGTAATCGAAATAGCTTAGACCTACAACTGGCACATAAGGCATTTACCATTAAGAGTAATGCCAGCCTTTATCATCTGCTGCATACGGAAGGAAATTTCCTGTTGCAGGGCAGACAACTGAATACGTATACGGAAGCCAGTTATAAATGGCATGGCGCTGTCTTTGGTATGAACAATACCAGTGAAGCCTACACCAGGAATAATGACAGCAGCCGTATTCGTAATTATACTTACAATACAGTTGGCTTCTTTGCGCAGCATGGAATTAACATTACGAAGCAGCTGATGGTAGAAGGCGGATTGCGTGCAGACCACCACAATGTATATGGCTGGTTCCTTTTACCAAGACTGGCAATGGTGTATAAACCGATCACTGATCTCTCCATCCGTTTAAGTGCAGGCACAGGGTATAAAACTGCTGCTATCTTTACTACGCAAACACAATTACTCGGGTATAAAACACTTGCTCCCATGCCGGATGGATTGAAGGCAGAGAGAAGCAAGGGCCTGAACTTTGATGCAAACTATCATACGACAATCGGGGAACTGGACCTCATATTGAACCAGGCATTTTACTATTCGTATGTGAAGCATCCAATTCTGCCGGTGCTGACAAGTGATAATTTATATGAGCTGCAAACACAGGCTGCTCCAATGCGTAGTGTGGGCACAGATACTTATGTGAGAATGAGTTTGGATGATGTGGAATTGTACCTGGGTTATAATCATACAATTGCTAAGACAGATAATACGTATGTTCCATTTGCACCGCAGGATAAATTTGCCGCTACGCTGGCATATGAAATAGCAGACAAATGGCGCATGGGTGTGGAGAGTAGCTGGAATGGCCATCAGTATCTATATAACAATGTAAAGGCACCCAACTACTGGTTCTGGGCAGCAATGGTTTCAAGACAAATAGGTGGTCATGTAACACTGGTATTGAATGGTGAGAACCTGTTTGATGTAAGACAGGGAAAGCATACACCATTATATACAGGATCGGAAAGTGATCCTTCTTTTGTGGCGCTGTGGGGGCCTGTGGATGGCAGGCAAATAAACGTGTCGGTTAAATGGAATCTATAAAAAAAGAGGTTGTATCCAAAGAAATTTGATGGCATTGAGAATTTTATTATTCAAAACTCTCTCTGCCATCCGGATTAAATCCGGGAAATTTCGCTTTGATACAACCTTCTTTCAATAAAATAAATTGCTCATTACTTCACTGGCACTTCCACATGGGTTTCATCCCATTCTACTACCAGTTTACCTGCTGGCAAAGTGATTGTCAGTTTTTCAACCGGTGCTTTGGTTTTAGTAACCGGTGCTTTTGCTTCCAGTACGTTGTTTACTTTGATTGAATCATACTTGTAAGCACCCCATTGTTTCAGGTTGCTGTTCAGAATGAATGTCCACTCAGCCTTGGTAGGAATAGCGAACAGGGTATAAGTACCTGCTTTTACGGTTTTACCACCGAAGCTACCATCTTTGGCAAAAGTGATTTCAGTTGCTTCGTTGGCACCCAGACGCCATACCTGGTCGTAAGGCACCAGTTCACCGAAGATCACTCTTCCTTTCTTAGAAGGTTGACCATAAGCAACTTTTACATTTTTTCCTTCAGCAGTTACACGAGGACTAGCCGGCTTTTTTTCCTGTGCAGATACAAGGCTGCCTGTAGAGGCCAGCAATGCAATGATTAAGAGGAATTGTTTCATAAAGAATAGAAAATTTATGGAAAATTACTGCATAAAGAGGGAGCGGTCCTTACCGTTTGTGTATTTTATAATAATGTTAAAGGCTCTCCTGCCATAGACAGGAAAGCCCTTTACTATCTTTTTAAACAGTTATTTCTCTGTTTCGCAAATGGTCTTTAATTGTGTCAGCCCGGCTTCCAGCTGTGGGCCGGTGAGTCTATCTGCCAGGAATCCACGTAATTTCCACCAGGGCCAGTATCCCAGGTGGGTTTCCAGTCGCCACATGATAGCGGTTGCTTTACCATCAGCCGCGGGCTTGATTTCAAAGAATGCATCCACAGGACGCATCGCATTGAATGTCATCTTGTATTTGATCCCTTTATCAGGATGGCTTTCTTCAATACTTACTTTCCCGGTTATACGATCTTCATGTTGTATGCCATGCCAGGTGAAATAAGCCCCCTGCCCCGTTGCGGGGTTAGAGAACTGCTTATCCTGTGCGGTTTCGTTGGTAGCCCATGGGTTCCAGGCCGGCCATTTACTTAAATCATTGAGCTGCGCATAAACAGTAGACATCGGTGCATCTATAACGCCAGAACGTTCTACAATCGCTTTGGAAGGTAATAATAGGGATATAAGGAAAAGCAGCCCACCGAAAAGGACGGCGCTAATCACGGCTAGTTTAATTAATCGCATATGAACAAATCCAGACTGTTAAGGATGCAAATCTCGTTCTATTTTGGGAAAGGAGAAAAGATGATCAAAATACTTCTCGTTATTTTTCAAAAGAGAGCTGCTTATTTGTCAAAACAGCCTCCAGATTTGCCAGGCCCTTCTCAAAATCCTTTCCCACCCATTTATCCATCAGCAAACCCATAAACTTTTTAAAAGGATTATGCCCCAGTTCCGCCGTCATGGTCCAGGTAACTGTTGTGCCACCAGCCACCGGTTCCAGCTTAAAAGTCGCCTTCGCCAGTCTTTGTTCCATAAAATGCATATCTGTAGCAATGAACTCATCCTGCCGGGAATTCGTGATCATCATGGCCCCCTTGCCAATCTGCCTGTTCTCACTTTCCCAGCTATAGGCAGCCCCCACTCCACTTTCGGTATCGGTATACAGCAGTTTCATGTGGGAATCTATCTGGTGCCAGGGTGACCAGTTTTCCCAGTTATGGACAATATTGAGTTGTTGGAATACGGCAGCCGGAGTGGCGGGAATGACTCTGACACGCACAACCTTCACGGTAGCCGGTAAAAACAGGCTTACTATGAAACACCCAGGGATGATCACCGCCAAAGCGCCCAGGAGAATAAAAAAGGCTTGCATACCTAAAAGTTAGGAAAAAAACATGACTATTCCCAGCTGAAAACTCCAATAGTGTCGCGGTTCGGTTTATTTTCCTTACATGGCAAATAAAAACTTTTGAGCAAAGTTCATTACCACCACTACTCCCATCTAAAAACCCGCACTGCCAAGGCATAAATAATCACACCCCATAGTCCGATCACTCCCAGTTCCAACCAGAGATTCCACAGGTGCAGGCCTTCAAACGCCACTTTTCGGAAAGCATCATTCAGGTAAGTCAGTGGCATAATACGACAAATGTATTGCAGCCAGGTAGGAAACACATCTACAGAAACAAAGGTACCTGCCAGCAGGAACTGTGGCAGCGTAATAATATTAGCAAACAAGGGTATCGTGCTCTCACTATTGGCAAGTCCGCTCACCACAAAGCCAAAGCCCATAAATACCACTACCCCCAGCGCAGTCAGTATCAGCATTTCAAAAAAAGTACTCCAGCCGTTCACCAGTGTGAATCCAAAAAAGAAATAACCAATTGCAATGATGAGGATAGCGCCGGAGATCTGGAATACCAGGCGGGCCAGGGATTCACCCAATACTATATGTAAGCGCCTGATTGGCGTAGCAAAGAAACGTTTTAAAACCAATGTCTGCCTCAATCCATAAAACAGGAAAGCTGTACTGAATACCGCAGCACTCAACAGGGAAAAACTCAGTAAACCCGGCAGGATAAAGTCTATAGTAGTATAACGACGACCCGGCAAGGTAATGAGCGGTTCTATCCTTGCCACAGATGCATGACTATAATATTTTGCATCCGCATTCCTGATCACGCCATTCAGAATAGCATTGAATACGCCTATTTTCTCCACAGCAGCTGTAGAAGTATAGACCTGAACAGTATTGGAAGGGATATTATCTGTAGCGGGTAATTCCTTTACTTTCAGGATAGCCGTGATATGCCCCTTTTTCAGTTCAGACGCCAGTTCTGCATTTGTCTTATCCGTCACCAGCTTCAGGCTTTTCTCCTTCAATAGCTGCTGGTACAGGTAACTGTGGGTATCGGTCGCACTATCCACCCCTACTTTTACAGATACGGTACTATCCCCGATAAAGCCAAAACAAAGTAAAATCACTAATGGAAAACCCAGGCTGAATACCACCGCCGATGGACTTCTCAATATTGCTTTCAAACTTGCTTTTGCCATGGCCAGCAACGCTGTCCCCTGACTGTATTTCACCGCCATACGCCTATTTAGTTGCTAAAAAATCGCATAAAACTACTATTGTTTTAGCTAAGTTGCGTAAAAAAACCTGCCACAGCGGGCAGGTTTTAATTATATTTTAAGCATCCATTCTATCTGATCTCAATGTCAAAGGGGATTCTGGCCTGGATCTGACCGTTCATTTCCCTGATCCTTTTCACCTGTTCGTACAAGGCATAGTTTTCACCCAGTTCCTTTTTCACCATGCTGGATTGCATATCGCCTCCCAGGCTTCTCAATACCTTTTCCAGTCCACCCTGAGGCTCCGGATATTCCTTTACTTTATAAGATCCGGCATGTACCATTTTCGCGGCACAGGCAATTGCATCCTGGATACCACCAATACGGTCTACCAATCCTAATTCCTTTGCCTGTACACCGCTCCATACACGGCCCTGTGCAATACTGTCTACCACAGCGCCACTCAGTTTTCGGCCATTCACCACCCTGGTCTTGAACACGGAATAAGTCGTATCCACACCATTCTGAATAAAACGCTTTTCAGCATCCGTCATCGGGCGGCTGGCTGTACCCAGATCAGCATACTGTGCGGTTTTCACACCATCGAAAGTAACACCCAGTTTATTTTTAAAGAAGTTACCCAGGTTCGGAATCACGGCAAATACGCCGATGGACCCCGTGAGTGTATTGGGCTCTGCAAAGATCGAATCTGCCATACAGGAGATATAGTACCCCCCGGAAGCAGCATAATCACCCATGGATACAACCACCGGTTTATCTTTCTTTGCCAGGGTCAGCTCACGCCAGATGCTTTCTGAAGCGAGAGCGCTTCCACCCGGCGAATTCACCCTGAATACAATGGCTTTGATATCCTTATCCTGACGGGCTTCCCTAATCAGTTTGATATAGCGATCACTGCTGATCACGGTTTCTTTTTCACTATCGCCGCCCACAATACTACCCTGCGCATAGATCAGGGCAATCTTTGCATTGTTATCTCTGAAACGGTGCTCATTGGCAGTCTGGTAATTGCTCAGGGTCACGAAGTTCACTTTGTCACTACCGCTCAGGCTCAACCGGCTTCTGATCTCATCCATGACCTGGTCATCGTAGCGCAAACCATCTACCAGCTTATAGCGGGCGGCATCATCTGCACTCTGAATAGCTCCATCGTTGGCGTATTGATGTAAGGTAGCCGTATCAATCTTGCGGCTCTGGCCTATATTATATAGGAAATTGCTATACAGTTCGCTCAGGTAGGCATTGGTTTGAATACGGTTAGCGGGGGTCATTTCCGTTTCGCGCAGCGGCTCAGTAGCGCTTTTGAAACGGCCATCGTAGAAAATCTGCGGCTGGATCTCCAGCTTTTCAAGCAACCCTTTCAGGAAGGTAACCTGGGAATAGAAACCATTGAAGTCCAGACCACCCTTGGGATGGAGGTATACCTTGTTTGCTACAGAAGCAACAAAGTAGCTCTGCTGACTCATATTTTCGCCATAAGCATAAATCCACTTGCCAGCAGCTTTGAAGCGGGTGAGTGCATTCCTGAATTCCTGGTTGGTAGCAAAACCATTGGCATTGCCTTCCGTTTTCAGGTAAATACCTTTAATATTATCATCCTGGGCTGCGTTGTCAATCAGCCTGATCACATCGAACAATCCGGGTGTGCCACCATCTTTCCTGGAGAGCATGCTGAGCGGGTTGGCCACTTTCTGTTCACTGAGCTCCTGGGATGTTTCCAGTACCAGCACACCATTAGGAGAAATAACTACTTTATCGGACGATAAAGCACTACCAATCAGTCCCAGCAAAATGAAGAATCCCAAAGCACCAACGACAACAAGTGCAAGTAAGCTGGCAAAAAAGATCTTAAAGAAACTATTCATATTTTGAGATTAAGGAAAACTGCTTTTCCCAAAAATAAAGATTATGTCTACTTTTGGGCCGTTGAAGATACATGAATAAAGCAATATTACTTATAGGTGGTAATCTGGGCAATCGCACGGAGAACCTGCAACAGGCTGTGATGCAAATAGATAAGCGGGCGGGTAAGGTGGAAAAAAAATCGGGATTGTATGAAACCGCTGCGTGGGGGCATGTTCAACAGCCGGACTACCTGAATCAGGCTTTGCAGATCTCTACTGCCCTGGAAGCTGAGGAGCTGTTGGAGACCGTCCTGGATATAGAACGGCAGTTGGGAAGGGTACGCCAGCAGAAGTGGGGAGCCCGGATCATAGATATAGATATCATCTTTTTTAATGATGCGGTGATCGATTTGCCAGACCTCAGGGTGCCACATCCGCAAATGGCAAACAGGCAATTTGTACTGGTGCCCCTGGCGGAAATTTCTCCCGATTGGATACACCCGATACTACATAAAGACGTCAGCGCCCTGCTGGCAGCATGTACGGATACATTACCAGCCCATAAATATCAGTTACAGGAGCAAGGCAGATGAATTATAAATACATTACAATTGAAGGAAATATAGGCGCTGGAAAGACGACACTGGCTACCAGACTGGCAAAGCATTTTGGTGCACAACTGATCCTGGAGGAGTTTGCAGATAATCCCTTTTTGCCTAAGTTTTACGAGAAACCACAACAGTATGCTTTTCCGTTGGAACTGTTTTTCATGGCAGAGCGGTATAAACAGCTGAAAGAGATGTTGCAGACGCAGGACATGTTCAACAACTTTTTTATATCGGATTACCTTTTTATAAAAAGCCTGTTGTTTGCAAAAGTAACACTGAAAGATGAGGAGTATAACCTGTACCAGAAGCTGTTTGATATTATTAATCCGCAGTTGTTACAACCGGAATTGCTGATATTTTTAAATGCGCCAATTACAAGGTTGCAGCAAAATATTAAAGATAGAAACAGGTTATATGAGCAGTCGATACCCGATAGTTATCTGGGGAATTTGCAGGATGTGTATATGCAGTATATAAGGCAGCATCCGGTAAAAACACTGATGGTGGATACGACGAAAGTGGATTTTATGAAAAATCCGAAAGATTTTGACAGGTTGCTAAAAGCATTGGAACAGGATTATCCTCCTGGTATAAACTATTTCTAACAAAAACGCTTTTGCTTACGGCAAAAGCGTTTTTGTTAGAAGGGATTTAAAACCAGGGATGCTAGTTAAAAAACGTTAACCTTGCCTATCAATTCTTTCTATTCGATAATAAATTATATTGCTTTGCACTATACCATAAAACGAAGCAAAAGATTATGAAGCGGACAAACGCATGGTACCCGGATTGCTACCGGGTCAGCCCATTTTATTTGCAATAGTTTGAGCCGCAATGTAGCCACTACTCCATGCATGCTGGAAATTAAATCCCCCTGTAATCCCATCCACATCCATCACTTCACCACCAAAATACAATTGCGGACATAACTTACTCTCCATGGTATTCGGATCGATTTCTGACAATTTAATCCCGCCACAGGTCACGAATTCCTCCTTAAAAGTTGTTTTGCCTTTCACCGGGCATTCCATCGCAACTACCTGTTTGATGAGTTTATGCTGTTCTTTGGAAGGCAGATCTGCCCAACGCGCATCTTCTGCGATGCCGGATTGTTCCAGCATAAATTGCCAGAGGCGCTGAGGCAGGCCAAAAGGATTTTTGTTGTAGATCTTTTGTCCGCCGAGTTCAAAACGGAGACTTTGCAGCTGTTCCCGCAGACTGTTTTCATTCTGATCAGGCAACCAGTTCACAATGGCGGTAAACTGGTAATTCAAATCTGCCAGTTCTCTTGCGCCCCAGGCAGAGGTGCGCAAAATAGCAGGGCCGCTCAATCCCCAATGCGTAATGAGCACAGGACCCTGTTCCTGCAATTTGGTACCCGCAATTTTCACAACAGCCACCGAACTTACTCCCATGAGGGAGATAATGGGATTCCCCGGCATATTGAAGGTAAACAGGGATGGCAGGGGTGTTACAATCCCGTGACCTGTAGCCTGGAGCCATCCGAATTTATCAGCCTGCGGGTAGCCACCGGCTGCAACAAATACAAATTTCGTTTCAATAGCATTTTCATCATCCAGCCATACTTTCCAGCCATCTGCTGTTTTCTCCAGGCCACTTACCGCTGTGTTAGTCCTGATCTGCACTTTGTACTTCTCCGCTTCTTTAAGCAGGCAGTCGATGATGGTCTGCGAGCTATCGGTGACAGGAAACATACGCCCATCGGGCTCCGCCTTGAGAGACACCCCTCTTTCTTTAAACCATTGAATCGTATCGGGCACGAAAAAATGCCCAAAAGACTTCTTTACAAAATGCTGCCCCCGTGGATAACGCTTTGACATATATAATATATCGGGGGCATTATGGGTCACATTACACCTGCCGCCACCTGAAACTTTTACTTTTGAAAGCAGCTTGCTACTTTTCTCTAACAGGATGACTTCCAGTGACTTTGCCATTCTGGCGGCATTTACAGCACAGAAGAAACCAGCTGCTCCACCCCCGATAACTACTAATCTATTGTCTTTCATTTAATTATACCTGATCGTTAAACTGATATTTTCTTAACCTTTTTCGGCCTGCAATATCCTAAGAAAGTTTATAACAATTTAGTTTATAAAACACTAGTCCTATTTTTTGCATATATTATTTTTTCATATTATTTTGCATATTATATTTTTGTATACTATATTGTCGCAAATAAGTTTCCACATGCAATCTGTGAAATCTAAAAAGAATCGCTTAAAGTGGTTGCTCCCATTGTGTCTGATGGGTATTACAGCAGCCCTTGCATTTTATCCCGCCGATGAATGGCAGGATAAAATTACGCAAGCCCTGGAACAGTACAGCAAACGTTTTCCGCAGGAAAAGGTTTATCTGCAGGTAGACAAAGATTACTATGGTGCCGGTGAAACTATCTGGTTCAAAGCCTATGTACTGTTGCAAGGCCAGCCTTCTCTCTCCGCAACCAACCTGTATGTTGAATTGATCGATAAGAGTGGGAAGATAGTTCAGAAGAAACTTATTTCTCTGGGTGGGGCTACTGGTTCCGGTGCATTTGTAGTTCCAGAAACAATGCCGGCTGGTCAATACCAGATCCGTGCTTATACTGCCTGGATGCTGAACTTTGATCCTGAATTCCTGTTCTACAAGGACATCGTGATCTTTGATTCTGCTCACCCGGGCAACCTGCCATCTAAACCAGCTGGCAATGACTTCGCTGTTCAATTTTTCCCTGAAGGGGGTAATGCGATCGTAGGTGTGGGCGGTCGTATTGCATTCAAGGCGATTGACCAGTTAGGTTACCCGATCGAAGTAAATGGTATTGTGCAGAACCTGAAGGGTGAAACAGTTGCATTGATCAAAACAACACGCGACGGTATGGGGATGTTTGACCTGACACCGGTTGCAGGTGAAACTTATAAAGCCATCGTTCAAACACCAAAAGGACAACAAAAAACTGTACTGCTGCCAGTATTGAAGGCAGCGGGTGTGGGACTTAAAATATTCAATAAGGGTACACGCATTTTCTACCAGACTTTACCTGCTACCAAAGATAATCCGATATATAACAATATGTTGATTGTAGCACAGATGCAACAACACGTTATATACAAAGCTAAGCTGAATGCAGCTGAAGGTCAGTTGAGCGGTTTCCTTCCTACTGCGGCTCTCCCTCCGGGTATCGTACAGTTCACCATCTTCAGCAGTGATGGTATGCCAATGGCAGAACGCCTGGCTTTTGTACGTAAACCGGATCGTCTGCAACTGGCTTTAAGTACTTTAAAACTGAACAACCAGCCAAGACAGAAGAATGTATTCGAAATCAAAGTGCCTGATACCCTGCTCACCAGCTTATCCGTATCAATCACCGATGCTGACAACGTAGTGCTCAGTGAAGATCAGAACAACATTATCTCTAACCTGCTGATGACTTCTGACCTGAAAGGTTATATCGCTAATCCGGCTCAGTACTTCAAGGATATGGATCCTGCTACCATGCAGGGCCTGGACCTGGTCATGATGACCAATGGCTGGAGAAGATTTACCTGGGAAAAGGTTCTGCACAATTACCTGCCAGAAATCAAGTATCCTTACGAACAGGGCTTGTTGCTGAAAGGTGTGGCTACCATCAACAAGGGTACTGCTCCATTGGGTAACGGTAAAGTGGATTTCATCCTGAAACAGCCGGTAGATACCTCTACCGCTTTCTCTTCTGTAACAACGAATGAAAAAGGGGAATTTGCAGTAGACCGCCTGCAGTTCGTAGATACCATCAATGTATTCTACCGTGCAAACGATCTGAATAAAGCCTGGAAAGACGTGAACGTGAAATTTGAACCTCACTTCTTTGAAACCCAGACTTCCGCAGTTATGCCTTATCCTTTCAGAGAGCCACAGCCGATTGAAAACACCGTGCTGACCAGCTTCCTGAATACCGTAAACGAAAACAATGCAGTGACCAGATCCATTCAGCAGAAACCGATCTTCCTGCAGGAATATAATGTAAAGGATAAACGTCTGACAAGAACTGAAGTAGTAGAGCAACGCTATACGACCGGTATGTTCAACGCGGGCGATGGTTATGGCTTTGACCTGACTAAAACCGAGAACGGTTCAGTAAGCATTTTCCAGTACCTGCAATCCAAGGTACCGGGTCTCACAATCAATATGACCGATCCTACTGCTCCTGCTATGCAATGGCGTGGTGGCGCTCCGGTACTATTCCTGAATGAAATGCCAACCAACGTAGCGATGTTGAATAATATCAACATCCAGGACGTGGCCTTCATCAAGGTATTGCGTCCTACATTCGCAGGTGGTTTTGGTGGCAGTGGCGGTGCAATCGCCGTGTACCTGAGACGTGGTGGTGACAGCAAATCTGATGTCGATACACATGGATTTGAAAAATACCGCAAAGCAGGTTACGATATCGTGAAAGAATTCTATGCACCTGATTATACCGTACGTAAAGAGATTCATATCCTGCAGGATAAACGTCTCACACTGTACTGGAATCCAAACCTGGTAGCAGATACCCTGACACATACAGCACGTATTTCTTTCTACAATAATGACTTCACCAGGAGGTTCAGAGTAGTAGTAGAAGGTATGGCTGAAGATGGTACACTGGGTCGTGTGGAACAGCTGTATTAAGCGCCAACTTATTTTAGAAAAACGCTTCGGCCTGTGGTCGGAGCGTTTTTTTATTGGGTCAATTTATTGTAATTTGAATGGTATTATGTGGACTACTATCAGGTTATTTTTCCGGTTAGTGATCTGGAAAAACTTCAAAGGCGTCTTTCTCTTTTTTATCATTCTTTTTGCGATGATTACAACCATGAAGACCTATGGCGGCTGGATCAATCAACGACATTTTAAAAAGTTCAATGAAAGCAATATCAGGGGTACACTGAGCTATGTACGTGGATCAGGTACAGGAACCGGGATCGATATTGGCTACGTTTACAAATACGTATTCTTGCCGGATGCACATCTCTGGTTTGAAAGAACTGCTGAAATTGGAGATTCTGTTATCAAACCAGCTTTCTCTGATACTTTAATATTGAAAAAAGGAAATAAAATATATCCGTTTACATTTCGAAAATACCCAAATGATAAATAATTTAAAGGTCACAGTTGCACAACTGTGACCTTTGTCAATTTAAACGGCAATATTCTTGCATTGTTCTATTAATTTATAAACCATCGCTGATGTTTAGAAAGGGATTACTATTGCTATTGCCCATCCTGGGCCTCTATTGGAATACCAGCTACGGTCAGCACCTCAAACCGGGATTTGACCCTAAAGAATACGCAGACATGCTGGCGGTCTGCTTCCTGACCGCAGATACCCCCTGGACCAAAAAGGTATTACCACCTGAAGATTCCAAACTCATTTACCGGTCCAAAGAAACCGGACTGCACAACCGCTGGGATCTCTGGACCTACCATAATCAGGTGGCCGTGATTTGTATACGCGGTACCGTAGGCAATAAAGAATCCTGGCTGGAAAACTTCCATGCCGGCATGATTCCCGCCATTGGAACCTTCCGGTTGAATGACAGCACTCAATTCAAATATCGCTTCGCCAAAGACAGCAATGCGTATGTACATGCCGGTTGGACCCTGGCCGTCGCCTCGCTGGCCGGCGATGTAGTGGCAAAGATCAAAGACTGTTACAAACAGGGTATACACGATTTTATCATCACCGGCCATAGTCAGGGCGGTGCCATTTCGTTCCTGCTCCGTTCCTACCTGGAGTACATCGACGATCCCGATTTTCCAAAAGATATTCGCTTCAAAACCTACAGCAGCGCTGCACCTAAACCGGGGAACTTATACTACGCCTACGACTACGACTTCATTACCCGCAATGGCTGGGGATTCAGGATCGTGAATACCCGCGACTGGGTGCCTGAATCGCCATTCTCTTTACAGACTACCCGGGATTTCAATAACCCGAATCCTTTTATGTATATCAAAAGTGCGGTGCGTAAACAATCACTCCCCGTCAGAATCGTAGTGAATTATATGTTCGGCCGTCTGGACAACAGTAGTAAAAGAGCCAGCCGACGTATGCAAAGAGTATTAGGTAAGCGCCTGTATACGATTGTGAAAAAAACTTTGCCAGAATATAAACTGCCTGCACTGGTACACAGTCATAATTACGCCCCTGCGGGCGTTCCCATCATCCTTAGGCCTACAGCGGATTACGACACTAAATTCCCCTTCGATGGCAAGAACATTTTCGTACATCATGCCTATGATCCCTACCGCTATTTGCTGGAAAGAGATTTCATGGAATGACTACTAAATGATCGTCTTAAACGATATAGTGTCAAAATGATTGGTTTAACAAGGTATTAACTAAGGGTTTAACTATGGATTAACCAAGTCCAATTTGTTTAAGCGCTATGTTTGTATGGATAAAAGCAAAAGCACGTTGTCCTTTACTTCCGGGTTCCAGATATCCTGCGCAGGGTATCTGGATCTGGGAGTTAAGGGTTAAGGTTAAGATTGTCATGTGAAAATAATCTAATTGCAATATAGGGGGAACACAACCAGGATTCTTGTTATCAAAGGATCAAAAACCAACTAAAAAGAAAGGGGCTTCCGCATGGAAGCCCCTTTTTGATGTGTATGGTGCGAAGGTTAGTCTCTTAATTGAAGCGTTGGCCATTCCCCAAGCTTAATCTTTTAATTTATGCAGGAATGTACTTAGTTTAAATAACAATTCATCCTGCAATCCAGCTCTCAGCTTTGCCTCCTCATCGGTAATACCAAGTTTCCGCATCCGCTGGTAATAACCATAAGACCCACCGATCAGATCCAGGCATTCCTGGATTTTTTGCCTTACATCTTCTGCTTTACTCTTCTTTTCAAATTCCTTTTTAGAAAGGATCTTGTGTAGGTAAAAGACGCTGTCTCTTGGTTCTACCCATTGCTGTCCACGCTTGTACTGGGGTTTGTAGACTTCCAGGTAGCAATTGTCCAGTGTGAGTACATCACCCAGTTCTGTGCGCAGATCGATCACAGGCGGGTGTTGTTTAGACTTTTTCAGGAATGCGCTGATCTGAACTCCTTTTTCGCCTGCGCTCACCAGTACCATGTGCAGGGCGGCCATTTCCATACTGATGGTAATCTTGCTCAGGCGGCTGCCTGCTTTCAGCTTGCCGATCAGGCTGGGATTTGCGTGTTCGTCAAATACGATATCTTCTACCAGTATTTTGCTCACCATCCGGTAATTAGGAGTATAGCCTTCTGTATCAGGCGTCTCCTTTTTAGAGGCTTTCACCTTTTCCTGGCGGCGTACAGACTGAAGGTAATCGTCCATCATGCGGAGGTCCTGCATACGAAGGCGGTTGTACAGCTCGTGATGGGTATAGTTCACTACATTGTTCAGGGAGAGCAGGTCATCCCAAACATCGCCCTGCTGAGCTTTTTTCAGTTCGTCCAGCACTTCTTCGGCCGGCATATTGCGACGGTATAATATTTCCGAGATCAGGAAGATCGAAAAGTCATTGACAGGGTATCCCAGTTCAGGCAGCAGGTCATAAGGGCTGCGCTTTTGTTCGGCGGCTTGTTGCAACTGATCTATGTCCGACACCACCGGGGCCAGCAGGTATCTGCGGGCTGCCGCTCTCAGCTTCTTACTCACATAATCCAGCAGTTGATCGCTCAGCTGACGATGACTTACAAAGTCATGCAGGATCTGCACAAAACGCTTTGATGTGGGCAAGCCGAACTGTAGTAGAATATCATTCTCCATCTCCAGCACAACTGCACCACCGGCTTCTTCCCTGCCGGCCTTCGTCCGCAATTCCGTTTGCTGACAAAGCTGATAGTACTCCTGTAATTTCAGTTTTAGCTTATCCATATGATTTTATCGATTAGGTAAAAATTAATACAAATAATTCTCCTTTACCAGATCGCATGACAATGTCGTATGACAATTGATCATGTGCCCGGTATTCGGATACAAATAGCTGTTTTACAATGAATTAAGTAATGGGAGTAGTATTGTGAATTAAATGGGAGAATGCAAATCTAACCATTTTTGATATTGGAGCCAAATGGAGCGGGGCCGGGTTCAAAAAAGTTCCCCTAAAACCCGCCGCAGGCCATTGGATCTTTTGAGGATAAAAATTCCAAATGCCAGTTATAACAATAATTTTTGTGTGAGTCCGCTTGTAAAACAAAAAGATTCAACTATTTTGGACATGCGGCGAACTAATATCAATAGCATATAGATTATTTTTTATATTTTGCCCACCAGTTGTATTTCCTTGCCAATACATTAAGACGAAGCATGTGAGACCTATAGCGTAATTCGAATAAGGAATACCACAACGAACCAGTAACATTCAAACAATCCATAAACAGCGCATGACTAACAAGCCTACAGATTTTACCTGGAGTACGGATCCTAATCCGCACCATGTGAGAGTTAGACAAATCCTTAAAGAACACCCGGAGATGAGGGAACTCGTAGGAAAAAATCCATACACCATATTCCTGATTCTTGGGCTCGTTGGAGCACAGGTAGCCATTTCTTACTGGGTGAATGATCATTCCTGGTGGTTGGTATTTGGCGCAGCATACCTGGTGGGTGCATTCATCAGCCATGCCCTGTGGGTAATGATCCATGAATCCAGCCACAACCTTATATTCAGAGGTAAATTCCCGAATATGCTGGCTGGTATGATCGCCAATCTGCCGCACATTTTTGCCAGCTCTGCCTCTTTCCAGAAATATCACCTCAAGCACCACGCTTACCAGGGTGAACATGACCTGGATGCGGATCTGCCTGATTTCTGGGAAGCCAGACTGGTGAGCAACAACCCAATCAATAAAATGATGTGGTTCCTGTTCTTCCCGGTATTCCAGGTTACCCGTACTGCCCGTCTGAACATTGAACTGTTCGACCGTTGGGTAGTGATGAACTGGATCATTCAGCTTGCCTTCGATGCAGCTATTATCATGCTCATCGGTCCAAAAGCATTCGTATTTATGCTGGCCAGCTTCTTCTTCTCAGTAGGCCTGCATCCGCTGGGTGCACGCTGGATCCAGGAACACTACCTGACCCTCGATCCCGTACAGGAGACTTACAGCTATTATGGTCCGCTGAATAAAGTAGCCTTCAATGTAGGCTATCATAACGAACACCATGACTTCCCTTCCATTCCATGGAACAAGTTGCCACAGATCAAATCAAAAGCACCAGCCTATTACGATTCATTACTGTCACATCAGTCATGGTCCAGGCTGATATGGTTGTTTATCTTCAATCCGAAATTGTCCCTTTATTCAAGAGTGATGAGAAAAGAAAAAGTGAAGATTGCAAAAGAAAAAGAAGAATCAGTAGCTATCTAATTTTCGATATAAATCCCGCCCCATTATAAGGCGGGATTTTTTTATCAGATATAATTTCCAACATCCATCTTCCACCATACCCAATTCTTCCCTTTATCTACAGGGCCACTGAATACTGCAGATCCTTCATAGACTGTTTGACCGGTATTGGCGGTAATCAATTCAATTATATCGATGGACTGTTTGGGATCTGCTTTAATTATAGCATGTTTGGGAAAATGGAACAATCTCCTTTCAAAGGTGAGCAGATATATAACAACTATCTCGCATCCAACATTTACTACAGGTTATTTCTACATAAAGACTAATTTTGCCCCCTTCTATGCGGTATTACTTTTTTTTGCTGGTGATATGCCTGACCAGTTTGACAGTGAACGCCAACGATACCACTTTACATGCAGGAGTATATAGGAACAGTGATAACACCTTTACCTTACGTTGGAATACAAACGACAAAACATTAACGACAAGCCCCCGTGTTGTGGGTTTAGGCTCATCTACCCTGGCAGGGTATCTCTTATCTTATCCGGATCGCCTGGGAGATAAAATCAATGCCTGGCTTTCTGCTAACACCTCCGGTTCTACCTGGATCAACCTTGCTGTAGCAGGCTATGCCAGTGCAAACCTGATGCCCACCAGCTTAGGAGGTACCACGGGAAAGAATATCGATAGTGCACTGAATAGCAACCCGGATTTTATTTTCATTTCCCTGCCTACAAATGACGTGGCCAATGGACTGACCAATGCAGCAATCATGGCGAACTTCAGGTACCTGGATGGATTAGCCCTGAACAGTGGTGTTCCCATCTTTTGGGAAACGACACAACCACGTACTACTTTCAATGCAACCCTGCAAACACAGTTAAAAGTGCTGGCAGATAGCATACGGGCAGCATGGCCCAACCGATATGTAGAAGGATTTACCCCCGTAGTCAATACTACCGCCAGCACAGATGCGGCAATCAATTCTATATATGATGCCGGCGATGGCGTGCATTTGAATACCACCGGAAACCAGTTTATAGCAGACAGTCTTTTTGCAAGGTGGAAGAATTATTTCCAGCCTGTAACAGGCGTATATATTATTGAGACCTCTGCTGATGGAACTACCTGGAGCACATTTGATACTGTCACTAATACAGTCAAAAAAACATACATAAATACATTTACGGCAACACAATATTTCAGGGTAAGATCTGAATCTGCCGCTGCTTATTCCAATATTGTATCATTGACACCAGCCAGTTCACCGGGAAATATAAAAGTGCGCAATACAAACCGGATCCTCGTTGACCTGGGAGGAGATGGTGTGAGTACAATACTGCCGAATGGAACAGCAATAGGCCAACCAACAGCCTCCCCCGATGCCTTTGGCAACTATTGGAACAACTGGTATGGCAGCGGTGGATCAGCAGGATTCAAAGACGGTGCAACCATCACTCAGCTCATTACGACCGCAGATAGTGCCACCACCATATCTATGAAAATTATAGGCACCCCGGATGGTACCTATAATACGTCGTCTACCACCAGGGCAATCAATAACAACGGCTTCTCAGCTGGTATAGGTGATTATCCTTCCACGGCATTATCTGATAACATGTTCCTGTATAATTCTATCAATCCGAATGGTGTAATACTGAGGATTAAAGGACTGGCTAAAAACAGCACTTACAATTTCAAATTGTGGGGAGCAAGGCTGGATGCCGTTACGACCCCAAGGATCCTGGAAACAAGATTAGCCGCTGAAGACTGGACTGCCGCAAAAAATATAGAAACAAGATATGGTACCAGCGCGAGCCCTGACTATGACAGGTCGATCAACTACACAGGCATTACAGGAGTAGATTCCCTGGATATTTACCTGAGAGTAGGTACAGGCAGCACCTTTGCTTCATTGAGCCTTGTAGATATTTCTTTTGGCAGGACGGATACTGTCACCGTGTGCGAAGGCGCCAATACCACCCTAACAGCTGGCAGAAATGCCGGCACTTATCAATGGCAGCAAAATACAGGTAGTGGGTATGTAAATGTGAGCGGTGCCACTTCCGCTACATTGACCCTTACAAAGGTATTGCCAGCCTGGTCTGGCTATCGGTTTCGCTGCCTGGCCGATAATGATAGCAGCAATATACATCACCTACTGGTAAAGTCATCTGCCACACCATCCATCACAATCAGCGGTACTACATCTGTCAGGCAATATGTATCTACCAGCCTGCGTGCCGTCATCACCAACGGTGGCAGTGCCCCATTCTATCAATGGATGGATAGCACCAATACACATACCTGGTCTGACATTAACGAAGCATCTGCTGAAGCACTTACGTACACACCAAAGAAAACGGGAGATAAGCTCCTTTGCCAGCTCACCAGCAGCCAGGCTGGATGTCTGACCGCAACAACAGTGTCCAGCAACCAGCTTAGCTTTAAAGTAGATGTGATCACGGCCCTAGACCCGGATCCATCCACCAACACGGGGCCTCGTATTTATCCCAATCCAGCGGGTGCAAGTATTACCATTGACCAGCTCTCCAACTGGAAAACAATGGAAATCCACAGCCTGGATGGTAAGACGTATTTAAAAAGAGATGACATGCTGACTAAAACAAGTATCACCTTATCCATCTCTCATTTACCAAACGGCGTCTACCTGCTGGCATTGACAAAAGCGAATGGCACTACAAGCAGTATAAAATTTGTAAAGGCAGATTAATCACAAATAGATGATCCCTCTGCTGGGATAGACGACTTTTCGCACTACGGAATTCGCATCAGCAAGCTTGGAGTACTTTTTTTCCATTATTTGTAAAACAAATAATCGGGCTACAATGAGCAGTACAAGACCGATAAAAATAAACTGGATTACACGCCTCCTGGGCTGGTTATAAATGGACATTTCTAAACAATGTGCGGCTTGTTCTGATAAATGGTTTATGCTCTTAAATGGTTTTCCCCTAATGGCAAAGGTTTTCAAAGGTACTTGGCGATTGTGGAATGTAAGGTTCAGAAGAGGAGGGATGCTTATTATAAAAGATGAAAGGCGAGTCCTGTCAGACTCGCCTTTTTAAATCATAAGTGGAACTTAAAGTATTCTCGTAATCGCTTTTGAAAATATATTTTATTCAGTTCATCGTACGTATGACTTTGCCCCGGTAGCACCAGCATATCAAAGTCTATTTTGGACAGGATCAAAGCATTCTATAGACAGCTGCCGGATGTACATTCGTACCTACTTTACCGGTAACTAATAAAAATGTTGGTTCAGCTTCGAGCCCGTTCCTGATTCGGTGTTACTTAAAATGCAAAACCGGAATCAATCTCCTGGAAAGTTTCTCCCCGAAAACGCTTATATCCTGGTTCCCGGAAGAGGCGACTCCTATCTTTTCTAACATCTGGGTAAGTACGCCTTACCGCTATCGCCACCATACCTTCATCAAAGTAATCAAAGGTACCGACACGTGCCCTATCAATCTATGATATCTGGCAGCCAGCTCACTGATACCATGCCTGCCATCTGCCAAAGGAGCATCAAAATAACTGACCATAACCATACTTATGGTAGGCTTTATTGCTAAAAAACGGTTGGGTACCAGAAAAAGGTCATGGGGTACATTCCATCACGAAGCACCAGGTTGGCTTCCTCTGTGCCTGGTTTTTGAATTAAATAAAGGGCGGCTCAAGGTTGAGCCGCCTGGAGGTGATACCCTTTGAAAGTTCACCTGATTAGAGGAAAGTTTGCTTTCATCTCCGTTCGATGAAGGTTTGCGTGCGCAATTTTTTTTATTTGAATGGGTGATTTACCTATTGAGTTGCTGTTGAATTAATGGGTTTTGAGCAAAATATTATAGTTGGGTTCATTTAGGTAAGTATTTTAATATTCATAAGCATTAATTACCGGAAGTTAAAAGGATTGGGAGGAATATAGACAGCAGCCTTCATTATTATATGATAGCGAAGGTTAATCAGTTCCTCCTTTCTCCCCGATTTTATAAATGAATAAGCCAGGCTATTCACCTGGCTCATTCATTTATAAAAATTAAATCTTATCCTTTAAGAATCGATGTAACCCGGTCAATTATCTCCTCATCAGAAGAACGCCCCTTCTGCAACGCTACATAAGTACAAAATGCCTTTATCTCCACCGGAAACAGGTGATAAGACTCCTTCACCCGGTTCCTGATCTGCTGCTTAGACACCGATGTTAACCCAATCTGCACCTGCAATAAAAAAACATCATCAATCGCCTCTTCAATATTATGGTTATAAGCAATCGCCATCACATCCGTCATACACGTCTCTACTATCGAATAATCCTTACTCCCATCTAATCCTGGAATCTTTCCGGAAATATTCCCTTTTATCAGGTTTTTTACCGCTTGTTCTAAATCATTTTTCATAACTGCTTTATTTAAAATTTGTATTTGGTGCTATTCAGGGATAAACTAAAACCTATATTCGGGGCAAAATACCAGCCTTGTAGAGAAATTCGACAGGTCATTAACCACACCAAAAATACAATACTTTATACAAGAAAGTTTATAATTTCCAATTATATCTGCATGAAAGTATCATTATCGGGTAGATGCAGAAAATTAGCAGTTTTAAGTATCACACAAACATTTCAACATCCCCAAAAAATGAAATCAAATTGAAATTCATTTAATATTTCATCCGGTAATCATTCGGCGTAAGACCAGCCTTTTGCTTAAATAAACGGCTGAAATGCTGCGGATATTTAAATCCCAGTTCGTAAGCAATTTCACTCACAGATTTATTCCTGTCAAACACTCTCTCCTTTGCCACATCGATCACTTTTGCCTGAATATATTCCTGGGCAGATCTACCCGTCTCCTTCTTTACCAGGTCACCAAAATAATTCGGTGATAAATGCAAGGCCTCAGCGCAATAAGCCACAGAAGGCAAACCCTCATACTGCGGTTTGTCAGATGAAAAATAATCTTTCAATAAATGTTCAAACCGCTCCAATACCCCCTTATTTGCAGTATCACGCGTGATGAACTGCCGGTCGTAAAAACGGACGCAGTAATTGAGCAGCAACTCAATATTGGAAGCAATCAATCCTTTGCTATGCTTATCAATATTCTGATCGAGTTCATATTCGATTTTTGAGAGGCAATCAATCACAATCCCCCGCTCTTTATCCGACAGGTGAAGCGCTTCATTTACATCATACGAAAAGAATGAATAATCCTGCATGCGTTTGCCCAAAGACGTACCATTTACCAGGTCAGGATGAAAAACCAATATCCAGCCTGTCGGGGTAAATGATTCCAGCCCCGGCTCCACACCGACCACCTGTCCGGGTGCAACAAATATCATACTGCCCTCCTGGTAGTCATAATGCTTCCTTCCATAGCGCAATTGTGCATTGTTCAATTCTTTCAGCCCCACCGCATACAAACCCATGTTAAATGACCTGGCGGGCATCGGTAACGCTTTAGAGATGTCAATCACCGCCACCAGCGGATGTTTGGTAGTCAGCCCCCGCATAGCATTATATTGTGCAACGCTGGTAATTTTTACAATCTCTTCCATACCTTATTCTTTTATCCCTACAAATTTACTGCTTTCGGCAAGCCCTTTTTGCCCCCGCCTTCCCAACCTGTAATATTGGTAGGAATACCCGTAATCCGGATACAAAACGGCCCACCCTTCCTCCGCAATTTTGTAGCCTAAAACGCATAAAATGAAAACAAGACAATTAGGAAACGCTGGATTAGAAGTGTCCGAACTTGGATTCGGCTGCATGGGATTAAGCCATGGCTATGGTCCGGCTACAAATGAAAAAGATGCCATTGCTGTCATTCAGAAGGCGTATGAATCGGGTATTACTTTCTTTGATACTGCTGAAGCATATGGGCAGGGCGCCAATGAACAGCTGGTAGGAAAAGCTTTGCACCACGTACGCGATAAAGTAATCCTTGCTACCAAGTTTGGCTTTGCAAACGGCAGGAATACTGATGGTTTGAATAGTCGCCCGGAACGCATCAGGCAGGTGGCAGAAAACTCGCTCCGGTACCTGAAAACCGATTATATCGACCTGTTTTATCAACACCGTGTAGACCCCAATGTGCCTGTTGAAGACGTGGCCGGAACCGTTCAGGAGCTGATTGCCGAAGGCAAAGTAAAACACCTCGGTATGAGTGAAGCCAGCGCGCAAAGTATCCGCAGGGCACATGCCGTACTACCGGTAGCTGCCCTGCAAAGCGAATACTCCATGTTCTGGCGCGAACCTGAAAAAGAAATCATTCCATTACTGGAAGAACTAGGCATTGGCTTCGTTCCCTTCAGCCCCCTGGGTAAAGGATTTTTAACGGGTAAGATGAATGCAGATACTGAATTTGATAAGACCGATTGGAGAAATGTTATACCTCGTTTTACAAAAGAAAACCGCGAAGCAAATCATAGCATTGTTGACCTTGTAACAATGATTGCAGGAGAACATAACGCAACACCAGCGCAGATTGCATTGGCATGGCTGCTGGCGCAAAAGCCATGGATTGCACCGATCCCGGGAACTACGAAAATGACACGCTTAGCAGAAAATATAGGAGGCGCATACATCACCTTAAGCAAGGAAGAGCTAAGCACTATCAAACATGCGCTTGACACCATCCCCCTACATGGAGAACGCTATCCCGCAAGCCTGGCAGGATTGCAAGGCAAGTAAGCAGGACACCCCTCAATCATTAAAAGTGAGGGGCCGCTGCCTGGTTTTGACACCTACCCGCTTCAGACCGGTGCTGCATGTGAGCAGACCTTCGTCAACGAATTAAATACTGATCTCAATGCCTTCAACTGCCCATGATCTGACAAAGATCAAATCGATAAAGGCAGTGGGCTCATTGATCATGTCCACAATCCTTTGAAAACAACAGCCAGAAAATAAAACACACAAAATGAAAACACGAAAATTAGGAACCTCAGGTTTAGAAGTGTCCGAACTTGGATTCGGCTGTATGGGCCTCAGCCATGGTTACGCTAACCAGCCAGACCGGCAAGCCGCCATTCGTGTATTACGCGACGCGGTGGAGCAGGGCATCACCTTCTTCGATACGGCAGAGGTGTATGGCCCTTATACCAACGAGGATATCGTGGGAGAGGCGCTGGCACCCTTCAGGAACAAGGTGATGATAGCTACCAAATTTGGCTTCAAAAATGGATCGAACGCTGCACTTGACAGTCACCCGGATACCATCCGCAAAGTAGTAGACGCATCATTGAAGCGCCTGCGCATCGAGACCATCGATCTCCTCTACCAGCACCGGGTGGATCCCAACGTGCCCATCGGGGATGTTGCCGGCACCGTAAAGGATCTCATTGCCTTGGGTAAGGTAAAGCACTTTGGCCTGTCAGAGGCAGGGGTCGTAAACATCCGTAAAGCCCATGCTGAGCAACCAGTATCCGTACTCCAGAGCGAGTACTCTCTTTGGTGGCGCGAACCCGAAGAAAAGGTTTTTCCTGTGCTGGAGGAGCTAGGGATTGGTTTTGTGCCCTTCAGCCCACTTGGCAGAGGTTTTCTGACAGGCAAAATAAATGCAGATACCCGTTTTGAAAAAGAGGATGGCCGGAGTTACTTTCCCCGTTTTCAGAAAGAAAACATGGAAGCGAACCAGGGCTTTGTAGATATTCTCGAACGCGTAGCGCGGGAGAAAGGAGCCAGCACTGCGCAGGTGGCGCTCGCCTGGATACTGGCACAAAAACCATGGATCGTTCCGATACCAGGCACTACGAAATCAGAACGTGTGAAGGAAAATATTGGCGCAGCGTCACTGGAGCTTTCTCCCCGGGAGTTAAGCACGATCTCCCAGGCTGCAGATAGCATCGAAGCCCGGGGTGGCCGCTATCCGGAAGACCTGGATAAGGCAATAGACAGGAAAGCTTAGACGATCTGAAAGAACAAGAGGTTGTACAGAAAGTAATCTGAAGGCATGGAGAATTTCATAACCAAAAATTCCCGCCACCAGGTACCCGCATTAAATCCGGGTAATGTTACTTTCTATACAACCTCTTTTATTAATATCCGGTTGTTTATTTTCTATTTTCCAACCACTCCCTTCCGTTAATAAAGGCCTGCAACCACGGAGTCACTTCATCCTTACGTCCACCCGGGTAATTTGCCCAGTTCCACTGGAATATTGAACGCTCAATATGTGGCATCATTACCAGGTGTCTGCCGCTTACATCACACAGCATAGCCGCGTTAAAACCAGATCCGTTTGGATTAGCCGGATAACCCTCATAACCATATTTACCAACGATGTTGTACT